>JBFELT010000057.1:0-16483 GCA_041552015.1 Woeseiaceae bacterium | reverse complement strand
TCGCGGTATGGGAGATTGCCCGGCTGGCCCGCGGCTACGATGACTGCATTCGACTGCGATTCGGCATCGATGGCTATCTCCGCTACCTGGATCACGACGGCCGCTGGCGTGAGGGTCGGCTGCTCCGGGGCAGCGTGGTTCTGTCGCGTCTTGCGTGGATACGCTTCGAGACCGTGGGCGGTAATTGTGTCTCGGAGTTGCTGCGCGGAGACTGCAGGGCAAGCCACGACTGGCGCCGTTTGCAGGTCATCTGGCGGCACATTGGAGCGACTGGGTGAAGCTGCTACCATGCGTAAGACCACGAAAAACAACGCACAATCAGCTCAACGGGCGCGATCTGCCGGGCGCACGCGGAACGGTGTCACAAAACGATGATAAATAGGGCAGAAAAGCGAGAACTAATCGATCCTGACCCGGTCTATCCCGGAGTTGGATGGCGATACGAGCAAGCAGGCGGGCTCGCCTGAATGTCCAATCAGTCGTCAGACAAGAAACTGGTCAAACGGGTCCAGCGTGGTGACAAGGGCGCGTTCGACCTGCTGGTGCTGAAGTACCAGCACAAGATCGTGAACCTGGTCATGCGATACGTACGGGATCCGGAACTGGCTTTGGACATTACGCAGGAAGCATTTATCAAGGCGTATCGAGCGCTGCCTCGTTTCCGCGGCGACAGCGCCTTTTATACCTGGATGTACAGAATCGCCGTCAACACGGCGAAGAACCACCTGGCGGCCCAGAGGCGACGACCGATGAGTGTAGAGCTCGATTTCCAGGATCCGGAGCAATACGATCTGCACGCGAAGCTGAAGGAAACCGACACGCCCGAGGCGATTACGCTCAGCAATGAGACGAGGGAAACCGTTGAGCAGGCCATCGCTGCTTTGCCCGAGGATCTGCGTACGGCGATTATCCTGCGTGAGATCGAGGGAATGAGCTACGAGGAAATTGCTCAGACCATGGAATGCCCGGTGGGTACGGTGCGATCCAGGATATTCAGAGCGCGTGACGCGATCAGCAAGAAAGTCGGATCGCTAACGCGATGAAGAAGGCCAGAAGGCCCATGTTTTTGTTTTAGGCGGGTGAACTATGAATGACGCGATAAGAATGCAAATTTCTGCGTTTGTGGACGGGGAACTTCCGGACAACGAGGCCGATCTGCTGCTGCGACGAATGGGCCAGCATGCCGAGCTTCGCCACAAGGTCGCCGAGTACCTGGCGATTGGCAGGGCACTGCGCGGCGAGGTTTCGGTGTCAGGCGTGGACCGCATCCACGAACGGGTGTCGGCGGAAATCGACGACAAGCCGTTCGAGCCCGTTGTCGAAGCGGCCGGCAAGCCGGCGGCGAAGGCGATTCGGCCCCTGGCGGGCGTAGCCGTGGCCGCTGCCGTAGCGCTCGTGGGAATTTTCGGTCTGCAGCAAACCACCAGTGTCGATGACGGCAACCCGGCGCCGTCCCAAGGCGTCGTTGCAGAAAGCAACGCCGGCTACACGGTTCCGCAAGCCGTTGACGAACAGCTCCGCCAGTACTACCTGCTGCATGCTGCGGCCGCCACAGAATTCGGGGCCAATGGCATCAACTCCCGCTTTGTGTCGCTACGGATCAGTGAGGAGATAGAGCAGGAGCCGGCAACGGACGAGAACGAAGCATCGGTCGAGACCAACGAAGAGCTCGAGACACAACCCTGATGCGAGCATCGCGCGGACAAACGATTGGCCCCTTGCTTCTGCTGACCGGTTTGCTCACGCTGGCCGTCCCGGTGCTCGCGGACCGGGAAGATCCGGGCGTTTGGCTGAATCGCATGAGTAATGCGGTCAAGACCAGCAGCTACGAGGGAACCGTCGTACGCATTCGCGATGGTGAGGCGGAGGCTTTAAAGGTCATACACACCTTCGAGGACGGCGTTATTCGCGAGAAGGTCGTCGCGCAGGAGGGCAATGGCCTGGAAATCATTCGCAACGGTAACGAGGTGCAGTGCATCCTGCCGGATCAGAAATCGGTCCTTGTCGAGCAGTGGAACGACCAGTCGACGCTGTTCTCGACCTTGCCGTCGAGCGATATCCGATTCGGCAGTGAATACGATGTGTCCATCGTGCGCGAAGAACGCGTGGCAGGTCGACAGGCGAATCTGCTCGCAATACGTCCGCACGACGAGTATCGATACGGTTACCGCATCTGGCTGGATATCGAGACAGGTTTCCCCCTGCAGACGCAATTGATCGGTACCGACGGCGCGGCGATCGAGCAGATCAAGTTTGCGGAGATCGACCTCAACAAGGACATTCATGCGAGCGCACTTCTGCCGTCTCAAAGCACGGAGAATTACCGCTGGCTCAGTCAGTCGAATCCGCACGTCACTCGCTCCGTTGAAACCGAGTGGCTCTGCGACAACCTGCCGCAGGGATTCCGCGCGATATCCACGCACGAGGAAAAAGTGTCCAACGGCGATGACTACGTCGTGCATATCCTGTACAGCGATGGATTGGCGAAGGTGTCGGTGTTCATCGCAGCGCTCGACGGCGATGAAAGTCAGGGCGAGTCGAGCGTTGGCGGTTCCAATGCCTACAGCGCCGTGGTCGGCGATTTCCATGTCACCGCGGTAGGCAAGGTACCCGCGATGACGCTGCAACAAATCGCAACCACGATGCGAGGTCGCTGAGGCAGACCGACGCGCGAGCGGTGCCTCTGGTCTTCTACGGTAAACTCCTGCTATGGAAAATCCCCGTGGTCGGGTTATAGCTCTCAATGGCGGTGATCCGTCGCCGCATGCGTTGATCGAGGTGGACGCCGCCGTGCCGTGCGCGCGCTGTGCCGAGGGCAAGGGCTGCGGCGCAGGCTTGACGGGCGGCCCGGCGGGAAGGCGCCGGATCGACGCGACGATTGCTGCCGGACTGACGATATCGGAAGGTGACGAGGTGCGCATCGAGCTTGCGCCGCGCAATCTGTTGCGAGCTTCCCTGGTGGTCTATGGCGCGCCGCTGGCGGGCGCGGTCATCGCCGCACTCCTGGCGTTTCTGCTGCGGTTCGAGGACCTCTACGCGGCGATCGCGGCGGTCACCGGTGTAGTTGCGGGTGTCCTGTTCGCACGCAGCCGATTGCGTCGGACGGCCTGTTTGCGGAGTTTGACGCCGACTGTCGTCGAACGGCTTGCCGCCTCCGGGGTGTCGGCAGGGATCCGATGACGGCACTCAGAATCTACAGCCGGCGGGGCTGCCACCTGTGCGAGCTGCTGATCGAGGACCTGTTGCCGATGGTCCGCGGCCGGCTCGCGACCGAGGTCTGCGATATCGATTCACGTCCCCAGTGGCGGGCCCGCTACGACATTCGCGTGCCGGTCGTCGAGTATGAGGGCAGGGTGATCTCCGAGTACCCGCTGGACCGAACGGCCATCCGAGACCTGCTGGACTCCCTGCCTTGAGGGTAGCGGCAATCACCTGCAACAAGGGGCCAGAAGCCCGGTATACTGCGCGGCTGAATTGGCCTTGCAGCGTAGTGGCTGTGCCTGGTTTCCGTTTCTCATGAAGCACATTCGCAACTTTTCCATTATCGCGCACATCGATCACGGCAAATCGACCCTGGCGGACCGGTTCATCCAGCTGTGTGGCGGGCTGGCCGAACGCGAGATGGCCGCGCAGGTGCTCGATACGATGGACCTGGAGCGGGAGCGCGGCATCACCATCAAGGCACACAGCGTGTCGCTGCCTTTCGTCGCCGACGACGGCAACGAGTATCAGCTGAACTTCATCGATACGCCGGGACACGTTGATTTCTCCTACGAGGTGTCACGCTCGCTCGCCGCTTGCGAAGGGGCATTGCTCGTCGTCGACGCGGCGCAGGGAGTCGAGGCGCAAAGCGTCGCCAACTGCATGACGGCGATAGATCAGGGCCTGGAGGTATTGCCGGTACTCAACAAGATTGACTTGCCCTCGGCGGAGCCGGACAAGGTCGTTGCCGAAATTGAGGATATCATCGGTATTGGTGCACAGGATGCGCTGAGGGTCAGTGCCAAGACGGGCGCCGGCGTCCCGGAGCTGCTGAACGAAATCGTGGCACGAATTCCGCCGCCAGAGGGAGATCCGGATGGCGCGCTCCAGGCGTTGATCATCGACTCCTGGTTCGACAACTATGTCGGTGTCGTCTCGCTGGTACGCGTCATGAACGGCACCCTTGCGACAGGCAGCAAGATAAAGGTTATGTCGACTGGCGCCTCGCACCTGGCGGATCGGGTTGGCGTGTTCACGCCCAAGATGCTGGATCGCAAGGAGCTGAAGACCGGTGAAGTCGGCTATGTGATTGCGGGTATCAAGGACATATACGGTGCCCCCGTTGGCGACACACTGACGGCGACAAAGCGTCCCTGCGAAAAAGCCCTGCCGGGTTTCAGGCAGGTTCAGCCGCGCGTGTTCGCCGGCCTGTTTCCAATCAGCTCCGAGGACTACGAAGCCTTTCGTGAAGCACTGCAGAAATTGCGCCTCAACGATGCGGCGCTGCATTTCGAACCGGAGACGTCGGCGGCCCTCGGTTTCGGGTTTCGCTGCGGGTTTCTCGGCATGCTGCACATGGAAATCGTGCAGCAGCGCCTCGAGCGCGAATACAACCTTGAGCTGATTACCACGGCACCGACAGTGATTTTCGAGGTCGTGACGACGAGTGGCGAAACGCTGATGGTCGACAACCCGGCAAAGCTGCCGCCTGCGAACGAGATAGACGAACTTCGAGAGCCCATTATTACCGCCAATATCCTGGTTCCCGAAAAATTCCTCGGCGCCGTCATCAAACTCTGTATTGAAAAGCGCGGTTCGCAGAAGCAAATGCGCTACCTGGGCGGACAGGTGTCGCTGGAATACGAGATGCCGCTATCGGAGGTCGTACTCGATTTTTTCGATCGCCTGAAGTCGGCCAGTCGGGGCTTCGCGTCCTTTGATTACCATTTCGAACGCTTTGAGCCCGCGCAGCTGGTTCGACTCGACCTGCTGATCAACAGGGAGCGTGTCGACGCGCTGTCGGTGATCGTACACCGCGACAACGTAAAGGCCCGCGGACGCGAACTCGTGGAGAAGATGCGGGAACTGATACCCCGGCAGATGTTCGACGTTGCGATCCAGGCGTCGATTGGCAGCCAGATTATTGCTCGCAGCAATGTGAAGGCGCTGCGCAAGAACGTAACCGCAAAGTGCTACGGTGGCGACGTCTCGCGCAAGCGCAAGTTGCTGGAAAAGCAAAAGGCCGGCAAGAAGAGAATGAAGCAGGTGGGTTCTGTGGAGATTCCGCAGGAAGCCTTTCTCGCCGTGTTACGTGTCGAAAAGTGAGTGGATGAGTTGATTATTAATCTTGCATTGATCCTTACGGTGTTAACCTTGTTTTCGGGCATCGTCATCATGCTCGACAAGGCGTTCTGGAAAACGACGGAAAGAGACAGTCGCGAGGCGCCTGGCCCGCTGGTCACGCTGGTCGAGTACGCACGCTCGTTTTTTCCGGTGCTGGTATTGGTGCTGGTAATACGTTCTTTCGTTTTTGAGCCGTTTCGGATCCCGTCCGGCTCGATGATGCCGACCTTACTCGAGGGCGATTTTATCTTCGTTCAGAAGTTCGCCTATGGACTGCGGCTGCCGGTTACCGAAACAAAGATTATCGAGACCGGAACTCCGGAGCGTGGTGACGTGGTCGTGTTTCGCCTGCCGTCGGATCCGAGTATCAATTACATTAAACGCGTGGTTGGTCTCCCCGGCGACAAGGTTGTCTACGAACGGCAGCGACTGACGATCAATGGCAGGACCGTAAGCCTGCAGCGCGGCCCCGAGGCAACTTTCGACGCGCCGGTGTTCGTCGAAGATCTCGACGGGCGTGTTCACGATATTCTCATCACTAACCCTCAGTTTTCCACACGCGATGGAACCTACAGCGTGCCGGAAGGGCAGTATTTTGTCATGGGTGACAATCGTGATCGCAGTCGCGACAGCCGTTTTATCGGGGCGATCCCGGAAGAGTACCTGGTCGGCGAGGCTGTCCGGATATGGATGCATTTTGTTCCCTGGAACATGCCCGACTGGGGGCGAATTGGCACTAAAATCCAATAGTGTGGTACCAGTCACTGATTTCACCGATAATGAAGCGATAATTTAAGGAGTGTCCTGCGTGGCGGGATATTTTGAACGGAGAACCCGGTATGACGCTTAAGCGGATTGAAAATCATCGTTGCATGCACCGCCAGGCGGGCATGACGACGGTGGGCCTGCTCATACTCGTTGCGTTTATCGGCTTGTTCGCGTTTGCCGCGATGCGATTGACGCCGGTCTACCTCAACTACATGAAGGTTGCCAGCGTCATCTCCGGTGTCCAGGAGGAGTTCGATGGCACCGGTGCCTCCAAAGGCGCGATCCGCACCTCCATATCCCGCCGCTTCGATATCGACAGCGTTTCGGTTATCACCGCGAAAGACATCGAGATCAAGGCGGTCGGCAATGGCTACGAGATATCCGCTGTGTACTCCCATAAGGCGCCCTTCATTGGCAACGTATCGTTTGTCGTCGATTTCGACGAGCGAGCTTTGATACGCAAGTAGTACCAACCCGCGGTCGGTGAAAAGCCTGGCCGGCCAGATGAGCGATGACATTGGAAACGGCCGAGCGCTGGCTCTACAACACGTTGCACTACCGCTTTCAGGACGCCAGTCTGCTTGTCCAGGCGCTGACGCATCGGAGTGCGACAGGTCAGAATAACGAGCGTCTCGAATTTCTCGGTGACGCCGTTCTGGATTTCGTGATTTCCGAGGCGCTCTTCGCCGCACGACCAGATGCCTCCGAGGGTGACCTGAGCAAACTGCGTTCTTCCCTGGTTAAGGATTCCAGCCTTGCAAGGCTTGCCGCCGATATTGACTTGGGCAGGCACCTGGTGCTCGGCGGTGGTGAACTGAAGAGCGGCGGGCACAGGCGCGCGTCAATTCTTGTCGATGCGCTGGAAGCACTATTCGGCGCGGTTTTCCTGGACAGCGGAATACAGCCGGCGCGGAAAATCATCGAGCAGGTTTTCGCCGCCCGTCTGACGGAGCTTCCGGACGCCGCTGACCTGCGGGACCCGAAGACCCGCCTGCAGGAATGGTTGCAGTCGCGCGGAATGGCGCTGCCGCTCTATGAAGTCGCGAGCGTTTCCGGAGAGGCCCACCGGCAGCGATTCGAGGTGACCTGTACCGTTGCCGAAACGGGCAGCGCAACCCAGGGTGAATCCACGACGCGCCGCAAGGCCGAGCAGAAGGCGGCGCGGGCCATGCTGGCGATCCTTCTGGAAGAAACGGCGTGAGCGCGCACCGCTGTGGAATGGTCGCGGTGATTGGCCGTCCCAATGTGGGGAAATCCACGCTGATCAACGCCGTCATGGACCGCAAGGTCAGCATCGTGAGCGCAAAGCCACAGACGACTCGGCACCGCATTCTGGCGGTGCATACGGCCAAGGATGTTCAGATCATTTTCGTCGACACGCCCGGCTTGCACCGCAAGGCCGGCAAAGCGATGAATCGCTTCATGAATCGTACGGCGGCGAACGCATTGGCCGATGCGGACCTGGTGTTATTCGTTATCGATGCCACGCGTTGGACCGATGAGGATGACGACGTTCTGCAACGACTCCGGGACTGCGATGCACCGATTATCGCGCTGCTCAACAAGATCGATAAGCTGCAACCCCGGGAGAAGTTGCTCCAGGTGCTCGCCGCAACAGCCGACAGGCATGATTTTGCGGAAATTGTGCCGGTTTCGGCGAAAAAGCGGGATAATCTGGATCAGCTCATGGCACTGATTCCGGGTTACCTGCCCGAGTCGCCGGCGCTGTTTCCGGCGGACATGTTCACGGACCGCAGCCCCGAATTTCATGCGGCCGAAGTCATTCGCGAAAAGCTGACACTGATGCTGCACCAGGAACTTCCTTACGGTCTGACGGTCCAGGTGGAGCGTTTCGTCGCAGAGGAGCGAGGCGTGACGATCAGCGCGATCATCTGGGTGGAGCGGGATAGCCAGAAGGGTATCGTCGTCGGCAAGAACGGTAGTGTCCTGAAAAAAGTCGGGCGCGCAGCGCGACTCGAGATAGCCGACCAGCTCGACCGGCCGGTGCACCTGGAGCTGTGGGTCAAAGTGAAGGCCAACTGGGCGGATAACGAAAAGGATCTTCTGGGCCTTGGTTATGACCTGCCCTAGGGAGACTCTGATTAATTCCCGTCGCACACGTTGCGTTCATTCGGCCTGTGGTGCGACGGGAATTAATCCGGGTCTCCCCAGGCTTCATCGTTCGCCGTGACAGCCGCCAGGCGCATTCAGCTACAGCCAGCCTATATCCTGCATCATCGGCCGTTTCGGGATAGCAGCCTGATCCTCGATATCGTAACGCGCGACCATGGCAGGATAGCGCTGGTTGCGCGCGGCAGTCGCAGTGCGAAGTCACGTCTTGCAGGTATCCTGCGTCCGTTCCTGCCGCTCAATATCTCCTGGGTTGCGCGCGGCGACCTGGGTACTCTGACCGGTGCCGATACCGGCGGGCCGCCGCCGGGGATTCACGGCGATGCGCTGTTGTCGGCGTTTTACGTGAACGAGCTGCTCTTGCATTTTCTGCACCGGCACGATCCTCAGCCGGAAATTTTCTCGCTTTATTCAGAGCTGATATCGCGTCTCGGATCGAGCGACAACATGGTAGCCTGCCTGCGCTCGTTTGAACTCGAGCTGCTGAGCCTGCTGGGGTACGCGGTGAGTTTCCGGCACGATGCGTCGCCCGGCGAACAGCTCGATCCCGAGCAACACTATGATTACCGCATTGAGCACGGGCCGGTGCCGGTAGCGCGTTCAGAGGGCCCGATGATCTTCACGGGAGCGATGCTGCAGGCGATCCAGGCACAGGCGTTCGACGAGCCCGAGGTAGTGCGCGCCGCCAGCCGCCTGTTGCGGCAACTGATCAATCATCATCTGGGCGGAAGAGAGCTCAACAGCCGCAAGGTGCTCATGGAAGTGCATCGCGGTAGAATTCCCGCAGCCAACCAGCGGAACAAGCAAGAGTGAATGAAGGCGAAACAATTTTTCTGGGCGTGAATATCGATCATGTCGCGACCCTGCGCGAGGTCCGCGGTACTCAATACCCGCGGCCGGCGGAGGCGGCCCACATTGCGGAAAGGGCCGGCGCCGACAGTATTACGGTGCACCTGCGCGAAGATCGTCGGCACATCCAGGACAGCGATCTCGAAGCCATCAAGGCGGTCATGCGCACCCACATGAATCTCGAAATGGCGGTCACCGAAGAAATGCTCGGCATTGCCGAGAGAACAAAACCCTCCGATTGTTGCCTTGTGCCGGAGAAGCGCCAGGAACTGACGACAGAGGGCGGGCTCGATGTCCGGGCACAGCTCGGCAAGATCCGCGAGGCATGCCGCACGCTGGCGGATGCCGACATCCGGGTCTCGCTATTCATCGATCCCGATTGCGAACAGCTCGACGCCGCGGTTGCAGCCGGTGCGCCGGTCGTCGAACTGCATACGGGTCGCTACGCGGATACAGAAGGCGACGAGCAGCAAGCGGAGCTTCGACGCATAGAGGAGGCGGCGCACTATGCCCGGAGCGTCGGACTGGTGGTCAATGCCGGGCACGGTCTTCATTATCAGAACGTCGCCGCGATTGCGCGCATCCCGGAAATTGTCGAGTTGAATATTGGTCACGCGATCATCGCACGAGCCCTCTTTGACGGGCTCGCAAGCGCGGTCACCGAGATGAAGCGGCGCATGGTCGAGGCGCGTCGTCGGTGAACGCGGCGTGATTTTCGGCGTTGGTACCGACATCGTCGAGCTGTCCCGTATTCAGGCCACCTACGAGCGTTTCGGCGAACATTTCGTGCGTCGTATACTGATGCAGCAGGAAATCGACTTGTTCCGTCGCAGCAAGCAACCGGTTCGCTTTCTCGCAATGCGTTTCGCCGGCAAGGAAGCCACCGTGAAGGCAATGGGCACGGGCTTTGCCCACGGCGTGTGGCTTCGCGATGTTGGCATCCTCAATAACGACTGGGGCAGGCCGGTGGTAACCTGGTCGGAGCGCGGCCTGCGTGTGTGCGATCGCCTCGGGATCGGTGCAGGGCATGTAAGCCTTACTGACGATGGCGGCCTTGTCGTCGCGTTTGCCGTCGTTGAGACGGCGGAGGTTGATCGTTGAGTAATCACAGTATCGAGGTTGGTGCCTGACATGCATTGTTTCTCTTTTGACATCGAGACCGTACCGGACGTCGAATTCGGCCGTCGATTCTGGGACCTCGACGGCTTGTCCGACGAGGACGTTGCCAGCGCCATGTTGTTCATGCGACAGCAGGCGGCTGGCACCGAATTTCTGCCGCTGCACCAGCATCGGATCGTTGCTATTTCGGTGACGTTTCGCACCGCCGAAACCTTCAAGGTATGGAGCCTGGGCGACGAGGATTCGGACGAGGCGGAACTCGTGCAGCGTTTCTTCGACGGGATAGAGCGCTATTCTCCGGATCTCGTGTCCTGGAACGGCGGCGGTTTCGATTTGCCCGTATTGCACTACCGGGCGTTGAAAAATGGCGTTCGCGCACATCGATACTGGGAAACGGGAGAGGGCGATCGCGAGTTCAAGTGGAATAACTACCTCAGTCGATTTCACTGGCGCCACGTCGACCTGATGGATGTCATCGCTGCCTATCAGCCGAGAGGTCGTGCCAGCCTCGATCAGATTGCCGTCATGCTCGGATTTCCCGGCAAGCTGGGCATGAGCGGTGCCAAGGTCTGGGATACCTTTCGTGAAGGTGGCATCAGGAGGATTCGCGACTACTGCGAAACGGATGTACTGAATACCTGGCTGGTCTACCTGCGCTTCGAATTCATGCGTGGCAATCTGGACGACAAGGACCTTGCGCGCGAGTACGCCCTGGTGCGCTCGACGCTGGAGAAGATGGATCAGCCGCATCTCAACGAATTCCTGGCCGCCTGGAGCTAATCGGACAGGACACCGGCAGGAGCCCTATGACCAGGCGAAGACGCGAGCCGGAGACGGCGAAAATCCATTCAGTAACGCACGATGGCAAGGGCATCGCGAGCCTCGATGGCAAGAAAGCGTTTGTCGCCGGCGCCCTGGCCGGGGAGACGGTGCGCTTTGTTCGGCGCAAGTCGCGCCGAAACTATGATGAGTGCGAGCTACTCGAGGTTATCGAGGCGTCTCCGCAACGGATCGACGCGCGTTGCGAGGCGTTCGGGCGTTGCGGCGGCTGTTCGCTGCAGCATGTATCGCCTGCTCACCAGCGCGACATAAAGGCCCAGACGCTGCGCGACAACCTCGAGCGCATCGGACGCGTCGAGCCCGATAGGTGGCTGCAGCCAGTAACAGGACCCGAATGGAACTATCGCCGCCGCGCGCGGCTCGCGGTCAAGCACGTTCCGGCCAAGGGGCGGGCGCTGGTTGGATTTCGCGAGCGACATGCGCCATTTATCACGGATATGCATCGTTGCGAGGTTCTGGCGAAACCGATGGATTCGATACTCGATGAGCTGAGCAAGCTGGTCGGCAATTTGTCCATTCGGGCGCGCCTGCCGCAGATCGAAGTCGCAGTGGCGGACAACGACGTCGCCCTCGTCTTCAGGGTTCTCGACGAACCGAGCGATGCAGACAAGGCGGAGTTTGTGGCCTTCGGTGAAGCCACGGGAATCCGCATCTATCTGCAGCCGGCGGGACTCGACTCGGTTTACCTGCTGTATCCCGCAGCGGCGGATCCTCTCTACTACACGCTGGCGGCCTTCGACATCACGATAGCCTTCGAGCCGATCGACTTCGTCCAGGTCAACGGCGACATCAACGAGCGCCTGGTGAGCTTCGCCGTGGAGCAGCTCGAGCCGGGACCGGACGACCGTGTTCTCGACCTCTATTGCGGCATCGGCAATTTCTCGTTGCCGCTGGCCAGGCACGCCGGCCGCGTTCTGGGCGTCGAGGGTGAGGCCAGCCTGGTCGCGCGCGCAGGCGAAAACGCGCGGCGAAACGGACTCGATAACGTCGAGTTTCGTGTTGCCGATCTGGGCAAGATCGACGGAACGGAGCCATGGTTGCAGGCGGGATGGAATCGCATGCTGCTGGATCCCGCGCGCAGCGGCGCCGCCGAGGTGGTCAGCCGCATGCATTTGTTCGGGCCGGCGCGCATCGTCTATGTGTCCTGTCACCCCGGGACGCTGGCGAGAGACGCCGCAACCCTGGTGCATGAGCAGGGCTACCGTCTGGAGGCGGCGGGCATCATCGATATGTTCCCGCACACGGCCCATGTAGAATCCATCGGTATCTTCAGCAAGTCGTGACAGCGACCCCAGAGGCACAGCGGATGTCATTAGGACCCGTGATGCTGGATATAGACGGACTGCATCTGAGTCCGGCCGACCGCGATCTTCTGCGGGAACCGGCGGTGGGTGGCGTAATACTGTTTTCCCGCAATTTCGAATCGGCCGAGCAGATCGCGGACCTCGTGCAGGATATACGCGCCCTGCGCAGTCCTCCGCTGCTGGTCGCCGTCGATCATGAGGGTGGCCGCGTACAGCGCTTCCGCGAAGGATTTACGGCAATTCCGCCGATGCGCCGCATTGGCCGGGAATATGATCGCGACCGGGAATCGGGGCTGCGTGCGGCTCGGGAGGCCGGCTGGATGATCGGATCCGAGCTGCGCTCCGTGGGTATCGATCTCAGCTTCGCGCCTTGCCTCGACCTGGACTGGGGCGTCAGCGAAATTATAGGCAATCGCGCATTCCACACGAAGGCCGACCCGGTTGCCGACCTCGCGGGCGCATTTGCACGCGGGCTCCGCAGCGCCGGCATGGCTGCCGTTGGCAAGCACTTTCCGGGTCACGGTGCCGTTATTGCGGATTCTCATTTGAAACTGCCGACGGATCGACGGGACTACGGCCTGCTGCTGGACGATATGCGGCCCTATGAGCGGCTCATCGGCAACGGTGTCCTTGCCGGCGTCATGCTGGCGCATATTATCTACCAGCCGATAGACCCGATGCCGGCCGGATTCTCGGGGTATTGGATACAACGTGAACTGCGTTCCCGGCTCGGCTTTGGCGGTGCGGTATTCTGTGACGATCTCAGTATGAAGGCGACGCGCGACTATGGCTCGATGGCGACGCGAGCAAGACTGGCACTCGATGCCGGCTGCGACATGATCCTCGTCTGCAATGACAGGGATGCCGCGGAGCAGGCGGTAGCATCGCTGCTCGATTATTCCAGCCCGCTGTCGCTGGTGCGCCTGGCGCGCCTGCATGGCACCGGCCACCCGCTGCGTGAGACGCTGCTCGCCAGCGACGAGTGGCAGGCGATAAACCGGCAGTTCGCGCGCTGGAGTGAACGCCCCGAGTTACATCTGGATGCCTGAAGCGACACCGCGATGAATGCCATGGACAGTTTCGCCGTAATCATTGGCAGCGGGTTTCCCGCGCTGGCCGGTGAAGGCGAGGGCCAAAGCGTGGAGACGCGCTTCGGCAAACCATCGGCGCCCATTCACTCGATCCGCCTCGGCAGATACTCGCTGCTGACGTTGCGCCGTCACGGCGTCGCGCATTCCATCCCGCCGCATGCAATCAATTATCGCGCCAATCTCGCTGCGCTGAAAGCGCTCGGTGCCGACAAGGTGATTGCCTTGAATACGGTCGGGGTCGTGTCAGGTATTCGTGAATCGGGACAGATTGCCGTGCCCGACCAGATCCTGGATTACACCTGGGGTCGGGAGCACACGATATTCGACGGCCGCGACGGTATCGTCGAACACATCGACGTTACGGAGCCGTTTTCTTCGCGGCTTCGTGACGGCTTGCTTGCGGCGGCGAAAAACGCCCGGGTAGACTGCCACGATGGTGGCGTTTACGCGGCAACCCAGGGTCCGCGACTCGAAACGGCAGCGGAGGTCGATCGGCTCGAGAGAGACGGTGCCGACTACGTCGGTATGACGGCGATGCCGGAGGCCACCCTGGCGGCAGAGCTGGGGCTCGACTATGCGATTCTGGCGATGATCGTGAATCGCGCGGCCGGTCGGGGTGATACGCCGATTCACCAGGATGTTGAGTCGAGCACGGCTGAGGCAGGTGAGCAGACCATGGCCGTGCTGCGCGCGTTTTTCGAAACCCCGGGGAAGCGACGATGAGGCCACTCAAGCGGCAAATACTGCAGCAGGTCATCGACGCTACGACCGAGCCCTTACTCGTCGCGGCTATCGACCAGTCGGACTGGCCCGTCGCACTGGCGAATCCGGCATTCAGGAGTATCGCCAGGAAAGACGTCATCAAGAAGCCGTTTGCCGACGTCATCGAAGAACTCGTCGGTCGAGAGATAGCGATCGAGGCGAGTGAATCGGTTCGCTCGCAGCAGGAAACGAGTTTTCCCGTTGAGTCGAACGGACGCGAGTACCTGCTGGTACTCAAGCCCTTGCTGTTGCCCGACGAGGCTTCGCCGCGCTTCTACGCGGCCTACTGGCGCAGCGGTGCCGGCGCGGGACCGGCTGAGAGCGCCGAAATGCATCACGCGCTCCTCAAGGCGAAGCGGCGAATACGTGACTTGTCCCGCGATGACCCGGTTACCGGCGTCCTTAATGCGCAGGCCTTTGGCGACGTTTTCGAGCACGACTGGGCGGTGGCCGCCAGGGAGAAGAGCCGCCTGTCGCTGGTGACATTCACGCTGGACGAATTTGACGCCTATGTCGAGGTTTTCGGTCGGCACGCGGCAGACTCCTGCCTGCGGCGAGCCGGACAGGCGATAAAGCGCTGTTTGCGCCGGGCAAGCGATGTGGTTGCCCGACCGGGCGGAGCGCAGTTTGTCGTCTTGTCGCACGCCTCGGAAGAGGAGGGCGTGCGTGAATTTTCAGCGCGTATCGCCACGGCGGTGCGCGAGCTGGGATTGCACCATCCCAGGTCCGGAACCGACAAGTTCGTAACCGTTACGTTTGACGTCTCGGTTGCCGACGCGGGCAACGAACAGCGCAGCGCGCGCGAGTTCCTCGACGAGCTACTCGGCCGGGTAGCCGAGTAACTCGGACTCGGGCGACTCGGGCAGCGCTTCAGGCGATTCCTCGAGCCGCACGATCTTGGCCAGAACGCCGAACTTCGGATGATCGAAGTAGCGCAACTCGCCGGAGCGCAAGATCCTGTTTTCCTCAATGCGGTAGCGCAGCGGCGCGTCCGCAGCAGATCCATAGGATCGGCCCATCAAACCGGAGTCCCTCGGCGAGCGGTCGTCGCCGTAGTTTGTCATCGCGTCCATGCGGTCGGCGGCGCCGACAGCTTCGATCGGTGCATCCAGCTGCAGATCGACGACAAGATGCAGGTAGCGACCCAGGTACAGGCGCAGCGTGCCGTCCAGCCCCGGCGGCGGTGTACCGAGCGATGCGAGTTCGATTGGCAGGGTATCTTCGTCGGGCCAGGTCGCCTGCGACCAAGCGAAGTGCATCAGGGGTTCGTAGACGTCGAGCCGTTTCAGCCGGGCCATGACGTCGCCCATCGTATACTGGTCTTCCGGCAGCAGCTTGAATTCAATATCGCGATAAACGCGGGAAACCGGCGCTAGTTCCTCGAGCGCTTCGCCATCGATGAAAAACGGCTCCTCATCGTCGCCCGAATTGTCGTACGCGGATCGCTCTCTCAGGAAGACCTCGCTGCCTGTCGATACTTCCTGGGCATAGCGAAAGATGATCATCTCCACCGCATAACGGCGCACTTCGGGGGCTTCGTCGCCCAGGTCGTCCTGTGCCTCGATTGCCGGCATCGGTAGCGTCGTTAACAGCAGCGGCAAGAGTATCCGCGTCAGCGCCCTTATTTTCATAAATTCCTATTCCTGTATCGCGAGTGCCCGGAGCAGTTCCTCGATTGCGGCAAAGCGCGACTCGAGCTCGGACAGATCGTCGCGAAATTGCAGCCGGTGCGATCCCTGTAAACGGTATTTGCGGCTGTCATTTTGCACTAAACGGACCAGCGCGACAGGGTCAATATTACTCTGCGGGCCAAATACCAGGTAGCCGCCGCCGTCGGCGGCGTCTATTTTCTCGATTCCCAGCGTTGCGGCCGATTTCTTGATCGCAGCGATGCGCATCAGGTTTTTCGTGCTCTCCGGCAGCAGGCCGAAACGATCGATCAGTTCAACCTGCAGCTCGCGCAGCTCGGCGGCCGATTCAGTTGCGGAAATTCGTTTGTAAAGAATCAGGCGGAGATGCACGTCCGGAACGTAGTCTTCGGGTAGCAATGCGGGTACGTGCAGGTTGATCTCGACGCCGGCATGCAGCGGTGCCTCGAGGTCAGGCTCCTCGCCCGAGCGCAACGACTTGACGGCCCGTCCGAGCAATTCCGTATACAGCGAGAAGCCGATTTCCTGAATTTGCCCGCTCTGCGTATCGCCCAGCAGTTCGCCCGCGCCGCGGATCTCGAGATCGTGCGTCGCGAGCGTAAAGCCGGAGCCGAGATCCTCGAGCGAGTCGATAGCCTCCAGTCGC
>JBFELT010000056.1:0-16865 GCA_041552015.1 Woeseiaceae bacterium | reverse complement strand
GGCGCCAGGGATGCCGACATTGTCGTCGCGCTGACCGACAGTGACGAGACCAATATGGTCGCCTGCCAGGTCGCGTATACGCTGTTTCGGACGCCCACGAAGATCGCGCGCATTCGATCGGCCGAGTACATGAATGCGCACAAGCTGTTTACGCAGGACGCCATACCCATCGATGTGCGTATCAGCCCCGAGCAGCTCGTGTGCACTTACGTCGAACAGCTCATTCTTTATCCCGGCTCGTCGCAGGTCCTCGACTTTGCGGATGGCCGGGTGCGCCTGGTTGGCGTCAAGGCTGACCGCGATGGTCTGCTCGTCGGGCAGCGTATCGCAACGCTGAAAGAACATATCCCCAACACCGAAGGCCGCATTGCGGCGATATATCGCCAGGGAAAGGCCATGCTGCCGGATGGCGATACGGTGATACAGGAAGGCGATGAGGTGTTCTTCATTGCCGACCGCAAGGACATACGCATCTTCATGAGCGAGATGCGGCGCCTGGAAGATCCCGTGCGCCGCGTCGTAATCGCCGGCGGTGGCAACATCGGCGTACGCCTGGCGATGGCGCTGGAACAGACCAACCAGGTCAAGATCATCGAACGCGATCATAGGCGCGCTCGCGACATCTCGGAACAGCTCAACAAGGCAATCGTCCTGGTCGGCGATGCGGCTGACGAGGAGCTGCTGCTCGAGGAAAACATCGATAACGTCGATGTCTTCTGTGCTCTCACCAACTCGGAGGAGGCCAATATTCTGAGTTCGATGCTGTCGAAGCGGCTGGGCGCCCACAAGGCCATGGCCCTGATCAATCGCGCCTCCTACGTTGACCTCGTCGAGTCCGGCAGTATCGATATCGCGATATCGCCGCAGCAGGTCACGATTGGTTCCCTGCTCGCGCACGTACGGCGTGGCGACGTGGTGAAGGTACATTCGCTGCGGCGCGGTGCCGCCGAGGCCATGGAGGCGATCGCGCATGGCAACGAACAGAACTCCAAGGTGGTTGGCCGGGCAATAGAAGACATCGAGCTGCCGAAAGGCACCGCCATTGTCGCTATCGTGCGCGGTGAAAAGGTCATTATCGCGCACCACGACACGGTCATCGAGGCGGACGATCACATGATTCTGTTCATGACCGATCGCCGCAAGATCGAAAGCCTGGAAAAACTTTTCCAGGTTGGCGTTTCCTTTGTGTAAGCGCAGCCAGCACCAGCCCGCATGAACTGGACGGTAGTACAACGCATCCTGGGCCTGCTGCTGATGATGTTCAGCGTGACCATGCTGCCGCCGATCGCGTTCAGCCTCTACTACGACGATCACTCCTGGTTGCCGTTTGTGCAGGGCTTCGCCATCACGCTGGTGGCCGGCCTGCTGTGCTGGCTGCCGGTGCATCGTTCCCGCAAGGACTTGCGGCTTCGCGACGGCTTCCTGGTGGTGGCTGCTTTCTGGACGGTACTGGGTACCTTCGGCGCGGCGCCGCTGTATTTCGCCGACGGGCTGTCGCTGACCTTTACGGACGCGGTGTTCGAGTCGATGTCGGGCCTGACCACGACCGGGGCAACGGTGCTCACCGGGCTCGACGACCTGCCGCTATCGATACTCTATTATCGACAGCAGCTGCAGTGGCTGGGCGGCATGGGCATCATCGTACTGGCTGTCGCGGTGCTGCCGATGCTCGGCGTCGGCGGTATGCAGCTTTATCGCGCGGAAACGCCGGGTCCGGTCAAGGACACCAAGCTGACGCCTCGTATCACCGAAACCGCGAAAGCGCTCTGGTATGTGTACCTCGCATTTACCATTACCTGCATGCTCGGCTACCGGCTTGCCGGCATGGGCTGGTTCGATGCGCTGTGTCATGCCTTCTCGACCGTGGCCATCGGCGGCTTCTCGACGCATGACCTGAGCATCGGCTACTACAACAGCGCGACCGTCGATCTTGTCGCCGTGTTTTTCATGTTCGTCGCCGGTATCAACTTCTCGCTGCATTTCTTCGCCTGGCGATACGTTTCCATCAAGCACTATTTCCAGGACCCGGAGTTTCGCGCCTACAGCGCCGTCCTGATCGCCCTGTCGGTTGTCGTCGTCGCCACGCTTTTCGCATACCGCGGCATCCAGGACCCGGGCATGACACTGATCAACGGCCTGTTCCAGGCGGTGTCGATAGCGACGACCACCGGATTTACCACGGAGAACTTCGCGATCTGGCCTGGCGCCCTGCCGGTCATGCTGATCTTCGCGAGCTTCGTCGGCGGCTGTGCCGGTTCGACCGCGGGCGGCATCAAGGTCGTTCGCTGGTTGCTGGTCTATAAGCAAGGGGTGCGCGAGATTGTCCGCCTGGTGCACCCCAGTGCGGAGATCCCCGTGAAACTCGGCAACAAGGCCGTCCCTTACCGCGTCGTGGACGCCGTGTGGGGTTTCTTCTCGGTCTACATCATCGTGTTCGGCGTCATGCTGCTCGCCATGATGTCGACCGGCCTCGACCAGGTGACCGCGTTCTCCGCCGTTGCCGCGACGCTCAATAACCTCGGTCCCGGCCTCGGCGACGTTGCTTCCGGCTTCATGTCGCTGACCGATACAGCCAAGTGGATATCGGTGGTTGGCATGCTGCTGGGTCGCCTTGAGATCTTTACGCTGCTGGTCCTGATTACGCCGACGTTCTGGCGCACCTGAATCAGAGGTACGCGGCTTTGCACAGCGAAACCTCAGCCAGCCTGATCGATCGAATAAGCGCCGTCACGGGCAAGGCGGCGGCCTGGCTGACGCTCTTCATGGTGATCGTTACTTTCGTTGTCGTCGTCATGCGCTACGCATTCGACGCCGGGCTGATATGGCTGCAGGAGTCCGTAATCTGGATGCACGCCGTCGTATTCATGCTGGGTGCGGCGTATACGCTGCAGCAGGAAGACCACGTGCGCGTCGACGTGTTCTACCGAAGCATGAGCGCCAGGCGTCGTGCGCTGGTCGACCTCCTCGGAGTCATCATTTTTCTGTTGCCGCTGTGCGCATTCATCGGCTGGAAGTCGGTAGATTTCGTGGCGGCGTCCTGGCGGCTGCGGGAGGCGTCGAGAGAGTCGGGCGGCCTGCCCTATCCGCTGATACCGCTGTTAAAGACGGTACTGGTGCTGATGCCGGTGGCAGTAGCCCTGCAGGGCTTTTCACTGTTGCTGCGTTCACTGCAGACGCTGAGGCGCGGCTGAACATGGAGTGGGTGGCTGCACTGCTGTTCGTCGCCGTCATCGTCCTGCTGCTGGCGGGCTTTCCGGTGGCCTTTACGCTGGGTGGCACCGCGCTGCTGTTCGCGGGTTTCGGCGTGCTCGGTGGCAGCTTCAACGAAGCGTTGCTGTCGGGGCTTCCCAATCGCGTCTTCGGCATCATGAACAATGAGACGCTGGTCGCGGTGCCCCTGTTCGTGTTTATGGGCGTAACGCTCGAGCGGGCGCGCATCGCCGAGGAGCTGCTGGAAACGCTGAGCTCCCTGTTCGGCAGTCTGCGCGGCGGCCTCGGTATTTCTGTGACGCTGGTCGGCATGCTGCTCGCCGCCAGCACCGGAATCGTCGGCGCCACCGTCGTGACCATGGGGCTCCTGTCTCTGCCGACCATGATCAAGCGGGGCTACTCTCCGGAGGTTGCCGCGGGGACGATTTGCGCGTCGGGAACGCTGGGTCAGATCATTCCGCCGTCGATCATTCTCGTCATGCTCGGTGACGTCATGACGACCGCCTATCAGCAGGCGCAGCTCGAGATGGGCGTCTACTCGCCGAAGACGGTTTCGGTCGGTGACCTGTTTGCCGGGGCGCTGGTTCCGGGGCTGATGCTGGTGGGCCTGTACGTTCTGTACATCCTGGGCATCGCTTTTTTTCGCCCCGGAAGTATGCCTGCGCATCAGCGGGAGGCAGGCGAGACTGTGTCTTTCCTTCGGGTGCTGCAGGCCCTGTTGCCACCGCTCGTCCTGATATTTGCGGTGCTGGGCTCGATACTGAAAGGGCTGGCGACACCAACCGAGGCCGCGGGTGTCGGCGGCATGGGCGCACTGCTGCTCGCCCTTTCGCGGCGCCAGCTATCGTTCGAGCGGCTCTCGGAGATCACGCAGAGCACCTTGCGAATCAGCAGCATGGTCTTCCTGATCCTGATCGGTGCCTCGGTCTTTTCGCTCGTGTTCCGCGGTTACGGGGGTGACGACGGCGTGCGCGCGATACTCGAGGCGCTGCCGGGCGGCGTGATCGGCGCCGTCATCGTCGTCATGCTCGTCATGTTTCTGCTCGGCTTTGTGCTCGACTTCATCGAGATCACGTTCGTCGTCGTGCCGATCGTCGGGCCGGTTTTGCTCGCCATGGGCGTCGACCCGGTCTGGCTCGGCATCATGATCGCGATAAACCTGCAGACGTCATTCCTGACGCCGCCGTTTGGGTTCGCCCTCTTCTACTTGCGCGGCGTCGCGCCGCCCTCGGTCAGGACGGCACAGATCTATCGTGGCGCCGTGCCCTTCGTTGGCATCCAGCTGCTGGCGCTGCTGTTGCTGGCGCTGTTCCCCGAGCTCGTTACCTGGTTGCCCGGCCGCATCTACGGCTAGTCCCGGGCATCGAAGTAGGCCTGCTCGGAGATCCGGGAGTTCTCGGCGACCAGCTCGAGATAGTCGAAGTAGGCCGCGCCGATTTTCCTCGCCGCCGGGTCGGCGGCCATGAGTTCGTCGACGACCTCCTTCGTGATGGAGCGCAGCAGCGCGAGCACCTCGGCCGGGAACGGCCGGATCTCGATATTCGGGTCTTCCTTGAGCTGTCGCAGGGACATGGCGTTGCCGTGCGTATACTCCGCCGCCATATCCACGGTAATTGCCTGGCAGCTGGTCATGACGATCGACTTGAGATCGGCCGGCAGCGATTCCCAGGCGGACGTGTTGATCAGGGTCTCGAGGCCGGGCCCGGGTTCCTGCCAGCCCGGGTAGTAGTAGTAACGCGCCGCCTTGTGCAATCCGAATGACGAGTCGTTGTAAGGCCCGACCCACTCGGTCGCATCGATCGCACCCGTTTGCAGGGCCGTGAAGATCTCGGATCCGGGCAGGGTCACCGGCGTTCCGCCGGCGCGCCGCAGCACTTCCCCGCCCAGGCCGGGAATACGCATCTTGAGTCCCTTCAGATCGTTGACGCTGTTGATTTCCTTGTTAAACCAGCCGCCCATCTGCACGCCGGTATTGCCGGTCGGAAACGGCACGAGATCGAAGGGCGCGTAGAGCTCGCGCCAGAGCGCGAGGCCGCCACCGTAGTAGAGCCAGCCGTTGAGCTCGAGGTTGGTCATTCCGAAAGGGATTGCCGTAAAGAACTGCGCGGCATCCACTTTGCCCTTGTGATAGTAGGACGCGTCGTGGCCCATCTCGACGGTGCCGCGGCTGACCGCATCGAAGACCTCGAAGGCGGGCACCAGCTCGCCAGCGCCGTAGACCTTGATCTTGAGCCGCCCCGCCGAGGCCGCCTCGATACGCGCCGCCAGGTTTTCGGGAGCCATGCCGAGACCCGGGAACTTGGGCGGCCAGGAGGTCACGCAAGACCACTCGAAGGACTGCTGGCTGGCCGCGCCGTCACAGCTGGCGTCCGGCTTTGCGCAGGCCGGCAGGGTCGCCGCGGCGGCGAGCCCAGCGACGAATTGTCGTCTTTTCATGGCGGAGTCCGATGGAATTGCGGTGCCGCCAGTCTATTGATCGCTTGCCGCATTGCAACAGCCAGAAGGTGGGAAAGTATTATCTCTCTAGAATCCCACCTGCTTCGGCTAAAATCCGTCAAAAGGGCTGTGGATAACCCACCAGAGCGGAAAAAGGCCCCAGCCTGAGGGCTGGGGCCTCTCCGTCCCTGGCCCAGCCGGAGTATCTCGCCGCATGCCCGCCCTCCATGGCATCTTTCTGGCCCGCTTTCGGCTGATGTTTCCCACCAACTGGTGCCAACAGTCTCCCACCCGCGAGACAGGCCGTTAGCTTATTATTCTGCCCAATCCGCCCACAAACGGCGCCGGAAACACGATTCCGGGGAATCGGAGCCAAAATGATAGGACTGATACAGCGAGTGAGCCGGGCGGAGGTCCGTGTCGACGGCGAGACGGTGGGCCAGACGGGCCGGGGCCTGCTGGTATTCGTCGCCGTCCACCGCGACGATTCCGAGCAGGACATAAGCCGCCTGGCGGAGCGAATACTCAGCTATCGCGTCTTCCCCGACGAACAGGGCCGCATGAACCGGAGTCTCGAAGACATCGCCGGCGGCCTGCTGCTGGTGCCCCAGTTCACGCTTGCGGCCGACACGAAGAAGGGCACCCGGGCGAGCTTCGCCAAAGCGGCTCCGCCGGAAAAGGGGGCCCCTTACTTCGAACGGCTCGTGGCCCTGTGCCGGCGGCGCCTGGACGCGGTTGAAACGGGGCGATTCGGCGCCCATATGGAAGTAAGCCTGGTAAACGATGGTCCGGTGACCTTCTGGCTCGAAACCTGAGGCAAGCACGTTCGTCTGTCCCGGATCGATCGAATGCCCCCGCTTTCGGTCCAATAGCCTGGACGCGCGGCTCGGCCGTGTGTGACACCGGTACGGTTTTGTTGCGCGGCCGGGGGTATCATGAACATAATTCGCGCCCGGCCTGGAGTCGGCGCTGACCTTTGATTTAACGGCGGTACGCCGCCAGGAGTAACAGAATGTTTGCCAACATCGGTCCGTGGCAGTTACTGATCATACTCGTCATCGTTCTGGCCATTTTTGGCACGAAACGGCTGCGATCACTGGGCTCGGACCTCGGCAGTGCCGTCAAGGGCTTTCGTTCCGCAATGAACGAGGCCGAACAGCCGCCGGAGAAGATCGGCGACCCCGCCAAAGACGCCGATTTCGACAATACGCCGGCCGAAGAACCCCGCAAAGAAAAAGACGCCTGATTCCCTCCCTGCCATGTCTGGAATAGGCGGTTCCGAATTTCTGCTCCTGTGCGTTATCGGGCTCCTGATACTGGGTCCCGAGCGGCTGCCGCGCGTCGCGCGCCAGCTCGGCAGCTGGATTGGCAAGGCCCGGCAGATGACCCGCGCCATGCAGCGGCAGCTCGAAGAAGAAATCGACATGGAAAAGAACCTCGGCATCAATCCCAGGGATTTCCACCCGGATGCCCTGCTGACACCGCGCGAAGACGACACCTATTCGCCGCTGCACGACGAAGGCACCGAGGACGCTAAAGACACTGAAGTCACTGAAGACTCTAGCGAAAGCCTTGTCGAGACCGGGGATCCCGATAAACGGCAAGAAAAGTCCGCCTGATGACTGAAACGGAAAAAGACAAGGACGGCGATCTCGGAGAAGGCACGCTGATGTCGCACCTCGTCGAGCTGCGCAACCGGCTTTTCAAGATCGTCGCCAGCATTTTTGTGGTGTTTCTGCTGCTGGTGCCGTTTTCGCGGCAGATATTCAACTTCATAGCGGCGCCGCTAACGCGCTTCGTGCCCAGCGGAGAGCTGCTCGCGATTGGCGCTGTTACGTCGCTGACGGCCACCATTTCGCTGACGTTTTACCTGTCGCTGTTCCTCGCCATGCCAATCATCCTGTACCAGGTGTGGGCATTCGTCGCCCCCGGGCTCTACAAGAAGGAAAAGGGCTTCGCAGGCCCGCTGCTCGTCACCAGCATCATCCTGTTTCTCGCCGGGCTCGCCTTTGCCTACTACGTGGTATTCCCGCTGATATTCGGCTTTGTGGCGACGTTTACGCCGGATGTCGTCGAGTGGAAGCCGGACATGGCCGAATATGTCGGCTTCGTCATGCTCGTGTCACTGGTGTTCGGTATTGCGTTCGAGACGCCAATCGCGACCCTGTTGCTGGTGCTCACGGGCCTGACCACGCCGGAAAAGCTGGCCAAGGCCCGTCCTTACGTTTTTCTCGGTGCCTTCGTCGTCGGCATGCTGCTGACGCCGCCCGACGTCATCAGCCAGACGATACTCGCGGTTCCCGTGTACCTGCTCTACGAACTGGGCATCATCATGTCGCGCCTGGTGCGAGCGAAGCCTGACGAGCCCGTGGCGACAGAAAGCTAATCCGTTGTAATACAACATAATTCAAAATCGAACGCGATTGCCGTGGCTGCCTCGCGTGCTGGCGGGATGCACGTTAAATAGTGTTTAATGTGGGGCTTGGCCCGCCTGACAACCAAAGCTCAAGGGCGGCTGGCAGAATCCCGGGGGAGACCATGACCGATTCCGTTGCCGCGACCGCGGACGACATACCACGCGACGACGAGTTCCTTGGCCATCCGAAAGGCCTGTACGTCTGTTTCACCACCGAGCTGTGGGAGCGTTTTTCATTCTACGGAATGAAGTACCTGCTGCTGCTGTATCTCACCAAGTACCACCTGTTCACCGATGAAATGGGCCTCGATGTTCTCGGCTCCTATGCCGGTCTCGTCTACGCGCTGCCGCTGATCGGCGGCATGATCGCCGACCGTTTCCTGGGGATGCGCAAGTCGGTGCTGTTCGGCGGCATCCTGCTGTCGCTCGGCCATATCCTGATGGCTGTCGAAGGCTACCAGGCCATGTTTTACGCCGCGGGCACGACGCTGAAGGAAAACCTGACGCTGGCGAGCGGCGAGGTACTCGCCGCCGGCACCGTGCTCGGCGAAGACATCCTGATGCGTGACACCGCCGCACTGAACGTATTCTATTTCGCGCTCGCGCTCATCGTCATGGGCGTCGGTTACCTGAAGCCCAACATCTCGACCATCGTCGGCAAGCTCTATTCAACCAACGACCCGCGCCGCGACTCCGGCTTCACGATCTTCTACATGGGCATCAACATCGGCTCGTTTACCGCGACACTGTTGTGCGGCTGGCTCGGCGAGACATTCGGCTGGAAATACGGCTTCGGCGCCGCCGGCATCGGCATGATCTTCGGCCTGTTCACCTTCATGTACGGACAGAAATACCTGATGGGACACGCGGAACCGTCCGAGCCCGAAAAGCTGAAGAAATCCTTCCTCGGCCCGATCAATCTCGAGTGGTCAATCTATCTTCTGAGCCTGCCGGTACTCGGCCTGTTGTGGTTGCTGGTGCAGCACGAGCCCGTCGTCTTGCTGACGCAGAACGTGTTCCTGGTCATCGCGATCGTCGGCCTGATTCTCTACTCGATGGTGCATACGAAGCAGGACCAGAACAACACGGTCGCTTACACGATCGCCGGCATCGCCGTCGTCGCGGCGCTGTACGCCATCGCGGTGAACCTGCACTTCATTCCCGGCAGCGAGACGCTCGCCGAGAACGTCCTGTACGGTTCGATAATCCTGGTCGTCGGATTCGTGGTTTACGGCTTCCTGACGCATAACTCGCCGGAATTCGGCCGCACCGTCGTGCTGATGATTCTTATCCTGTCGACGATCGTGTTCTGGGCGCTGTTCGAACAGTCCGCGGGTTCGATGACGCTGTACGCAGACCGCGTTGTCGACCGATCGATCGGCGACACGACCTTCACGGCCGCTCAGTTCGGCTCGCTGAATGCGGGCTTCATCATGCTGCTGGCAATCCCGTTCGCCGCACTCTGGACCTGGCTCGCCAAGAAAAACCTGGAGCCGTCGACGCCGGTCAAGTTCGGCCTCGGCATTCTGCAGGCGGGACTCGGTTTCGGCTCGCTCGTTTACGGCGCCCAGCACACGGACCAGTTCGGCCAGGTCGCCATGATCTGGCTGATACTCGCGTACCTGCTGCACACCACGGGCGAACTTTGCCTGTCTCCCGTCGGCCTGTCCGCCGTGACCAAGCTGTCGATCGGCAACGTCGTCGGCGTCAGCATGGGCACCTGGTTCCTCGCCACCGCGCTATCCGAAACCGTTGCAACCCGTCTCGGCAAAATGGCGGCGATCAGTACCGAGGGCAGCGAGACGGCTGATGCGGCCACGGCCCTGGCCACCTACACGCAGCTGTTCGAGTTCCTGATGTGGTTCGGCATCGGCGCGGGCGTGTTCATGATCGTCATTTCACCTGTCCTGCGTCGCTGGATGCACGGCATACACTAGTGTCCTGTCCGGTTAACACCAGATGAGCATGGCCCGGAAGCTGTCTCAGAAATTGGGAATTGCCAAATGAAAAACCTCGTGAAAATTGCGGCGAGTATCTCGCTGTTGTTGCTGATCGGCGCCTGTGACAAGAAGGTTGCCGAGGAGCCGGATGCAATAGCTGCTCCCGCGCCAGCGGAAACGGCCGAGCAATTCGTTGCGCGCGCCAATGCCGAACTCAGCGAACTCAGAAAAGAAACCGGCGCCGCCGAATGGGTGCGCTCGACCTATATCACGGAGGACACGGCGATCATCGCTGCCGCCGCGAGTCAGAAATTCGCGGAATGGCACAGCGGCATGGTTCAACAGGCCCTGCAATACGACAGCCTCGAGCTGAGCCCGGAGACGCGCCGCGCGATCGATCTTCTGAAGCTCGGCACCACGCTGCCGACGCCCGCCGATGCGGCGAAACGCAAAGAGCTCACGATGATCGCCACCGAGCTCGAGGGCATGTATGGCGCGGGCCAGTACTGCCGCAGCGCAAACGATTGCAAGAGCCTACCGGAACTCGAGGACATTATCGCCAGCAGTCGCGACTTCGACGAACTGACGGAGGCCTGGCAGGGCTGGCGCACGATCGCGCCACCGATGCGCGAGAAATATCAGCGCTACGTCGAGCTGGTCAACGAGGGCGCCGGCGAACTCGGCTATGGCGATCTCGGCCAGATGTGGCGTGCCGGTTTCGACATGAGCCCCGCGGAATTCGAGCAGGAAACCGCTCGCCTGTGGCAGCAGGTCAAGCCACTGTACGACGAGCTGCATTGCCACGTGCGTGCGAAACTCGGTGAGGTCTATGGAGACGACAGGGTTCCGCAGGACGGGCCGATCCCTGCACACCTTCTCGGCAACATGTGGTCGCAGAGCTGGGGTTTCATCTACGACCTGATCGAACCCTACCCGGGCGTGGCTGACCTCGACGTCGACAGCACCCTGAAGAAGAAAAACTATTCGCCGCAGGAGATGGTTCGCTCCGCCGAGAATTTCTACGTGTCGCTGGGCATGCCGCGCCTGCCCGATACGTTCTGGGAGCGCTCGCAGTTCACCAAGCCCAGGGACCGTGAAGTGGTCTGCCACGCCAGCGCCTGGGGTCTCGATGGCGGCAAGGACCTGCGCATCAAGATGTGCATCAAGCAGACCTACGACGAGCTGCGCACGATCTATCACGAACTCGGCCACAATTATTACCAGGGTGCCTACAGCGATCAGCCGGCGCTGTTCCAGGACAGCGCGCATGCCGGGTTCCACGAAGCGATCGGCGACACCGTTACCCTGTCGATGACGCCGCAGTATCTCGCCGAGGTCGGCCTGGTCGGCTCCGCGGAAGAAAGCGACAAAGCCGTCATCAACCGGCAGATGCAGATGGCGCTCGACAAGATCGCCTTCCTGCCGTTCAGCAAGCTCATCGACGAGTGGCGCTGGGACGTGTTCTCGGGGAAGGTGGGGCCGGGCGACTACAACAAGTCCTGGTGGGAGCTTCGCACGCGCTACCAGGGAATCTCACCGCCGCTTGCACGCAGCGAGTCCGATTTCGATCCCGGCGCCAAGTATCACGTGCCCTTTAACGTTTCGTATACGCGTTACTTCCTCGCGCACATTCTGCAATTTCAGTTCCAGCGCTCGCTTTGCGAAATCGCCGGTCACTCGGGCGACCTGGCCTCCTGCTCTGTGTACGGCAGCGAGGAGGCGGGCGAACGCTTCTACGCCATGATGGCGTCCGGCAGCAGCGAGCCATGGCAGGATGCGCTGGAAAAACTCACTGGCACGCGCGACATGGATGCCACCGCGATTATCGATTACTTCGCGCCGTTGATGGCCTACCTCAAGGAGCAGAACGCCGGCAGGAGTTGCGGCTGGTAATTTCCGTGGTCGAACGAAAATAAGAAAAAGGGGACAAGCATGTCAGCAAAAAAGACAACCGCGCCTGGCGGTTTCCTCGGCACTGTTGAGCGCGTTGGCAACAAGCTGCCGGATCCCGCGGTGTTGTTTATCGCGCTTCTATTTATCGTCTGGGTACTGTCGTGGCTGCTGTCCTATGTGAGCTTCGACGTCGTCGATCCGCGCACAAAAGCGCCGCTGGTGATCAACAACCTGCTGTCCGGGTCCGCGTTCACCGAGTTCCTGTCCGTGATGGTGACCAACTTCTCGCACTTCCATCCGGTTGGCGTCGTGCTCGTCGCGATGCTGGGTATCGGGGTCGCCGAACACACGGGCTTCATCAATTCGGCGATTCGCTCTCTGCTGAACGTCACGCCGGCGATGTTGCTGACGCCGATGGTGATCCTCGTCGGTATTGTCAGTCACTCGGCCGTCGATGCGGGCTACGTCCTCGTCATCCCGCTTGGCGGCGTGATTTTTTACGCCGCGGGCCGCCACCCACTGGCCGGCATCGCGGCTGCCTTTGCGGGTGTCTCCGGCGGCTTCTCCGCGAATTTCGTACCGAGTTCGCTCGACCCGCTGCTGCAGGGCCTCACCCAGGCGGGCGCGCAGATCCTCGACCCCTCCGTCATCGTCAATCCCCTCAACAACTACTTTTTCACGACGGCCTCATCCCTGCTGATCGTCGGCCTGGGCTGGTACATCACCGACAGGATCGTCGAGCCGCGCCTCCGGGCAACCGAGGTCGACGGCGACGCCGAGGACCTGCCGGAAATGCACGATCTCAAGGACAACGAGCGCAGGGGCCTGCGATGGGCGCTGGTTTCCATGGTGCTCGGCATCGTGCTGTTGTTTGTAACGGCCCTGCCGTCGGATTCGCCCTGGCGGACGGCGGACGGCGACCTGACGGCATTTAGCGCCCCGATGATGCGTTCGATCGTGTCGCTGATCTTCCTCCTGTTCCTCGTGCCCGGCATCGTTTATGGCATCGTCGCGGGCACGATGAAAAGCTCGAAAGACATGATCGAGGGCATGACGCACTCGATGCATGGCATGGCCTATTACCTCGTCATCATGTTTTTCATCGCGCAGTTCGTTTACGCGTTCGGCCAGTCGAACCTCGGCGTATTGCTGGCGCTCGAGGGGGCGGGTTTCCTGCAGGCCATCAATGCGGGCGCCTCGATAACGATCGTCGGCATCGTGCTGCTCACCGCCTTCGTCAATATTTTCGTCGGCTCCGCCAGCGGCAAGTGGGGATTGCTGGCGCCCATTTTCGTGCCCATGCTGATGTCGCTCGGCATCTCGCCCGACCTGACGCAGGCCGCGTATCGCGTCGGCGACTCCAGCACCAATATCATCACGCCGCTGATGCCGTACTTCCCGCTGGTCGTCGTCTACTGCCAGCGCTACGTGAAGTCGACCGGCATCGGCACGCTGACCGCGATGATGCTGCCGTATTCACTGTGGTTCCTGCTGACCTGGACGATCTTCCTGCTCATCTACTTCGCCATTGGCCTGCCGCTGGGTATCGGCGCCAGCTACACTTATCCAGCGAGCTAAGCCCTTAAGGATCCCGCATGCACGACTTCGAGAAACTCGGCGCTTTCTACCTCGGCAAGCGCTACGACACAGAGGCCGACAAGCTCACGGATGAGCTGGTGCTTTATGACTCCAAGGATCTTACGACCCATGCCGTGATCATCGGTATGACCGGCTCGGGCAAGACCGGTCTCGGCATCGGCATTCTCGAGGAAGCGGCGCTCGACCACATACCCGTTATCGCCATCGATCCGAAAGGCGACATGGGCAACCTGTTGCTGACATTCCCGAAGCTCGCGGCGGACGATTTTCGCCCCTGGGTGAATCCGCGAACGGCCATGGACAAGGGCCAGACCGTCGATCAGTTTGCGGCGGGGCAGGCAGCGCTGTGGAAGAAGGGCCTCGGCGAATGGGGCCAGACGGGTGAGCGCATTGCGCAGCTCAGGAAGAACGTCGACCTGAACATCTACACGCCGGGCAGCAACTCCGGCCTGCCTGTTTCCGTGCTGCAGTCGTTCAGCGCGCCCGAGCAGTCGCTCATCGACGATATCGATCTTTACCGCGAACGGGTGCAGTCAACCGCGACGGGCATCCTGACGCTGCTGGATATCGACGCAGACCCGGTAGCCAGCCGCGAGCACATCCTGATTTCCCGGCTGCTCGACAATGCCTGGCGCGAGGGCCGAAGTCTCGACGTGCCCACGCTGATCGGCGAGATTCAGAACCCGCCGATCACCAAGGTCGGCGTCATGAATCTCGATGCTTTCTTCCCCGCCAGGGACCGCTTTGCGCTTGCGATGCGTCTCAACAACCTGCTGGCAGCACCCGGTTTCGAGGCCTGGATGCATGGCACGCCGCTGAACGCGAAGAACCTTCTTTACACGGAGGAGGGCAAGCCGCGTATTTCGATCATGTCGATCGCGCATCTCAACGATGCGCAGCGAATGTTCTTCGTCTCCATGCTGCTCAACGAACTCATCGCCTGGATGCGCGCTCAGCAGGGCACCTCCAGCCTGCGTGCGATTCTCTACATGGACGAGATCTTCGGTTACATGCCGCCGATCGCGAACCCGCCGTCCAAGAATCTTTTCCTGACGCTGCTGAAGCAGGCTCGCGCCTACGGCCTGGGCCTGGTGCTCGCGACGCAAAACCCGGTCGATCTCGACTACAAGGGACTTTCGAACACCGGCACCTGGTTTATCGGCCGCCTGCAAACAGAGCGCGACAAGGCTCGCGTCATGGAGGGGCTCGAGGGTGCCAGCGGCGGTAGCTTCAACAAGCAGGACATGGAACGCACGATCGCCGGCCTGGGCAAGCGCCGCTTCCTGCTGCACAACGTGCACGAAGACGAGGCGGTGGTGTTCAACACGCGCTGGGTCATGTCATACCTGGCCGGGCCGCTGACCCGTGACCATATTCGCAGCCTGATGTCGGGCGCGAAGGATAAACTCGAGGCGGTAGTCAAGAAGGTATCGAAACCGAAGCGCAAGGCGTCAGACAGCGCGCCGGCGCTGCCGCCGGCGGTCGAGCAGTTCTTCCTGAAGGGGCAGGGGGACGAGATCGTCTATCACCCTCGCCTTATCGGCGCCGGCGACGTGGTCTTCACCAGCGCCCGCTACGGTATCGAGGACGAGCGCCAGGTACTGCACACGGTGGAATTCGAGGACGGTCCCGTCGAGATCGACTGGGACAACAGCGAGCCGCTCGAACTTTCGGTCGACGATCTCCTCGATCAAGGCGCGGAGGGCGCGAGCTTCGCGGACTGCCCCGCAGCGGCCAACGACCCGAAGGCCTATGCCCGCTGGGCAAAAGACTACAAGCGCTGGTTGCGACAGAACGAGAACATCACGCTTTACAAGAGCAAGCGATTCAAGCTCACCTCGACGGCGGGCGAGAGCGAGGGCGATTTCCGGGCGCGACTGCAAAATGCCGCCAGTGAAATTCGCGACCAGTCGATCGCGAAGATTCGCAAGCGCTACGCCAGCAAGGTGACGACGCTGGAGAATCGGCTGCTGCGTGCACAGCAGTCCATCGCGCGTGAGAAACAGCAGTCAACGAAGAAAAAGCTGGACACCGCCATATCCTTCGGTACCGCCATCCTGGGCGCCGTGCTCGGCCGCAAGAAGCTGAGCGGTGCGACCGCCACGAAGATCGGCTCGGCGATAAAGACGGCGGGCGGCGCGAGCAAGGAGGCCGCCGATGTCGATCGCGCGATGCAGACAGCCGACAAGGTCAAGGAAGAAATTGCCGCGTTGAACCTGGCGCTGGAAAAGGAGATTGCCGATCTCGACACCGCGTTCGACGCGCAGTCCGAAGAGCTCGACGAGGTGGTGGTAAGGGCAAAGAGCACGGACATTCATGTGCTTCTTACCGGCCTCGTCTGGCTGCCGTATACGAGCGACGAAAAGGGCCGCCTGCGCCCTGCCTGGTAGCACGGCTGTGAGACAAATGAGTAAGCCCTGTCACCTCCCATCAATCCTTGCTGTTCGACTGGCTGCTTGCTGTTAGATCGAAAGGGCCGCGTTCGGCCAAGTCCGGATGTCTCGCTGAATCATCTATACGAAATATTCTTATCGTCGCGAATGGCCGCAATCTTCCGACAAAGAGCGTCCCTACCAGTTGTTGAAGTGAGGTCTGGCCTTGAATCTTGACGCAAAGCTTCCGAAGCATCGCTAGCTCGCGCGCGATCTCTTTCTCCAATGTGCCCGACGCCAGGAACGGTGCGACATGCTCCGGGGGCAATTACGTTTAGACCTGGCACCGATTGCAGATGCCGCAGGAGTTCCTTGTAGAACAGCTCTAGTGAAGCGGCGCGGCGCGCATTGAGATATCGATTCGGAACGGATAGCACGACAATTGTATTTGGATCGAGAGGGGCCGCCACGGGCAGGCTCGTCGAGTCGCTTGGCCCATTGCTATCCATGGCGTTCTCGACTCGATTTGCGTCAATTTGAAGGGGCTCGTGCTCGGCGAACGACGTAGCGGTAGTAACCGGTGCTGAATCCTCGGGATGCCGCGTACGTTCTGGCGCACCATCATTGACCTGTAACGCCATCGTTGCTGCAAGCGCAGCGCCAACAAGAAGTTCATCCGGCGCGTTCGAGTCGAAGATGTCATTGATCTCGTGGCAATTCATTTGGCGAGCTCCGTACAATTCTCTTGTGAGCCATTACCGCTACTCCGCCTGCGGTTCCGATCTGGACCCGCTTCGACTGCGCTGGCGAGTTCCGTCGGCCCGGCACTAGTGGCGGAATATTTTTGATGCTGTCCTGCAGTTGCGCTCGTCGGCCGCAGAGTTGGATCAAGGCCCGGCTCTTCAGAAAACGGGGCGCCGTTCCAATTGGGCGAGCCACGAATCGGAGCCGCGAATTCATCCGCTTTAGGTCACAAACTTCTAGTTTTGCGAATAGCTG
>JBFELT010000055.1:0-17018 GCA_041552015.1 Woeseiaceae bacterium | reverse complement strand
GAACGTGTTGTTTCGCGCGATTCTGAATGCGCACATGGTTGACAGTGGCTCCGTCGCCCAGGGTCATGCGCAAGACCGAGTTCGCGTAGTGATCGCCGTCACCGTCGGACCCGTGGTACTCGATGAACTCAGCCTTGACACCTTCGGCCACGACAATTTCCACACGGCACTGCACGACGCCGGCGTCGGCAGCCGGGCGGTCGAACAGGAGTATTCCGATGGGCTTGTCGAGCTGCCCGGTGACCCGGATGCGCAGGCCGTCGTGCAGCAATGCGGCATTCAGATCAGCAAGTGGTTTCGACAACTCGGACGGTGAGGGCGCTTCGCTGAGCCTGGAGATTTCCAGGCCTGCAATTCCCTGGATGCCCGACAAGGATTTGTCGACGCGGCCATTGACGATAAGCAACCATGTCGCGTCCATCGATGCGGTGACCGCATCAATCGCCTCCTTCTGAAAATCGGCGGACCCGCCCTGGCCGCCCGCGTCGAGCCAGCGGTTGCCGATGTCGACCAGCGCCGACAGGTCCGTGTACTTCCAGTCCTCGTCGCGAAGCGTCGGCAGTCCATGCTCGCCGAAATGGGCAAGGGCGGTTTCGCGCGCCGGCGCGAGGCCGTTGTCCGGTAATTGCCGGACAGCATTGCCCAAAGCGTCATAGTTGAGACTCGCTGGCTTCATGCGCTTGCGGCCTCGCGCAGCCAGTCGTATCCCCGCTCCTCGAGTTCGAGCGCCAGTGACTTGTCACCGGAGCGGACGATACGTCCCTCGGACAGTACGTGCACGAAGTCCGGCTCGACGTAGTCAAGCAGTCGCTGGTAGTGCGTCACGAGAATGATGGCGCGATCGGGGCTGCGCAGTGCATTGACGCCGGTGGCGACCGCCTTCAGTGCGTCGATGTCCAGGCCGGAATCAGTCTCATCGAGAATTGCCAGGACCGGCTCCAGCATAGCCATTTGCAGTATTTCGTTGCGCTTTTTCTCACCGCCGGAGAAGCCCTCGTTGACGCCTCTGTTCAGGAACTTCGGGTCCATCCCGAGCATGGCCATTTTCTCTCTGGCAAGCTTCAGGAATTCGAACGCGTCGACTTCCTGCAGCCCCTGGTGCTTGCGCTTTGCGTTAACGGCCGCTTTCAGGAGGTAAGCATTGTTGACGCCCGGGATCTCGACCGGGTACTGAAAGCCGAGGAAGATGCCTTCGCGGGCGCGATCTTCCGGCGCAAGTTCCAGCAGATCCAGTCCCCTGTAGGTGACGGTGCCACCGGTCACCTCATGGTCCTCGTGCCCCGCGACAACCTGCGCCAGGGTGCTTTTTCCCGAGCCGTTGGGTCCCATGATGGCGTGCACTTCACCTTCGTTGACCGACAGAGAGAGTCCACGGAGAATTTCGGAGTCGCCGATGCGACTTTTCAGGTTTTTGATTTCCAGCATGTCTTTTCCTTAGCCGACGGCGCCTTCGAGGCTGACGTTGAGCAGTGCCTGGGCTTCAACCGCGAATTCCATCGGAAGCTCCTTGAAAACTTCCTTGCAAAAGCCATTCACGATCATGTTGACCGCATCCTCTTCGGAGATACCGCGCTGCCGGCAATAAAACAACTGGTCCGCCGAAATCTTGGAGGTCGTCGCTTCGTGTTCGATCCTCGCCGTGGGATTGCTTATTTCCATGTAGGGGAAGGTATGCGCGCCGCACTCTTTGCCGATAAGCAGTGAGTCGCACTGGGTGTGATTTCTCGCACCATGCGCCTGCGGCATGACACGGACCAGGCCCCGATAGGCATTTTCGGCGCGTCCCGCGGAGATACCCTTGGAGACGATGGTGCTGCTGGTGTTGCGGCCGATATGAATCATCTTCGTGCCCGTATCCGCCTGCTGCCGGTTGTTGGCAACCGCGACCGAGTAGAATTCGCCCACCGAGTTGTCGCCGCGCAGGATGCAGCTCGGATACTTCCAGGTAATGGCGGAGCCGGTTTCGACCTGGGTCCAGGAAATCCTGGAATTGGCGCCACGGCAGTCACCTCGCTTGGTGACGAAATTGTAGATGCCGCCAACGCCGTTCTCGTCGCCCGGGTACCAGTTCTGCACGGTCGAGTACTTGATCTCGGCATCCTTCAACGCAACGAGTTCCACGACGGCCGCGTGCAGCTGGTTCTCGTCGCGCATCGGCGCCGTGCAGCCTTCCAGGTAACTCACGTGGCTGCCTTCGTCCGCAATGATCAGCGTCCGTTCGAACTGGCCGGTGTTGGCGGCGTTTATCCGGAAATAGGTCGACAATTCCATGGGGCAGCGCACACCTTTCGGAATGTAGACGAAGGAGCCGTCGCTGAAGACCGCGGAGTTCAGTGCGGCGAAGAAATTGTCGCGTCGCGGCACGACGCTGCCGAGGTATTTCCTGACGAGATCGGGGTGTTCCTGCACGGCTTCGGAGAACGAGCAGAAGATGACGCCGGCCTCGGACAGCTTCTTTTTGAACGTCGTCGCGACCGAGACGCTGTCGAAAACCGCGTCCACGGCGACGCCGGCCAGCCGCGCGCGCTCGTGCAGCGGTATCCCGAGCTTGTCGTAAGTCTCGAGCAGTTTCGGGTCGACTTCGTCGAGGCTCTTCGGACGATCGTCATCGGACTTTGGCGCCGAAAAGTAAGAGATCTCATCGTAACGGATCTTCGGGTAATGCACGTGGGCCCATTCCGGTTCGCGCATCCCCAGCCACTGCCGGTAGGCCTGCAGGCGCCATTCGAGCATGAAAGCCGGTTCGTTCTTGCGCGCCGAAATGGCCCGCACGACGTTCTCGTCGAGCCCCGGCGGCAGGCTGTCCGACTCGATGTCTGTGACGAAGCCATGCTCGTAGCGCCGATTGACGAGTTGTTCGATATTGTCCGGGTCTGTTGCCATGATCCTAGTTCTTGTTTTCGACGTGAATGGGCATTCCGGCGAAGCGGAAGTTCGGTAGCGGGCTGTTGCTGCGCAGCAGGTCGCTCAGGCTCACGTCGTCGAGTGCGCGCCGAATCGCGATATTGATACGCTGCCAGGCGCCGCCCACGCTGCAGACGCCCTCGTGCTCGCAGAGACTGTCCGACGAGCTGCATTCGGTGATCGAGACGGGGCCCTCGAGTGCATCGATGACGTCCGCGGCACTGATGTCGTTCGGGCTGCGCGCGAGCGTGTAGCCGCCAGCCGCGCCGCGGGTGGATGTGACCAGCCCGGCCTTGCCCATCGACTTCAGCAGCTTGCTGACCGTCGGCAACGCGACACCGGTCGCGGACGCAACATCGGCAGCGCTGCACACCTGAGGCTCGTTCGATGCCAGGTGGGCCAGTAATACGGTACCGTAATCGGTCAGTTTGCTGATTCTGAGCATTGTCGACTCTGCGGGGTTCCTGATAATGGACCATTTTAGTCCTATTTGAGTTCCCGGGCCATAGCCCAGGCGGACTTTGTGGGCATCGATATCGCCGATTCTTGTTATGCTACGGCCTCGCCGGGGCCTGCAAGTCCCCAGCGCCACTCCCAAGAACAAACCATAAAAGAGCATTTTGGCTGAATTATCCGAAAATCTGATCGAGATCCACGACCTGAAATATTCGCGCGGCCCGCGCGTGATATTCGAGGGGCTGAACCTCGTCATCAAGCGGGGTGAGATCACGGCGTTGATGGGCCCCAGCGGCACCGGCAAGACTACGTTGCTGCGCCTCATTACCCGGCAGCTGATTCCGCAGCACGGCACGATTCTCGTCGACGGCGTGGATATCTCGACGCTGAATCTCTCCGAGCTTTACCAGATGCGACAGCGCTTTGGCATGCTGTTTCAGAACGGCGCGCTGCTGACGGATCTCAGCGTTTTCGAGAACGTCGCGTTTCCCTTGCGCGAACACACAAAGCTCAGCAATCGGCTTATTCGTCATGTGGTGCTGACCAAGCTGCATGCGGTCGGTCTGCGCGGCGCGGCGGACATGATGCCTGCGCAGCTGTCCGGCGGCATGGCACGCCGGGTTGCGCTCGCCCGCGCCATGGTAATGGACCCTGAAATCCTCATCTATGATGAGCCGTTCGTGGGCCTCGATCCGATTTCGATGGGTGTGATCGTGCGGCTTGTCCGACGGATGAACGACGCGCTCGGCATCACGAGTATTATTGTCAGTCACGACGTCGCCGAGGTTTCCACGGTAGCGGACCGCAGTTTCCTGATCTCTGACGGCAAGGTTGCGGCGTCGGGAAGTCCCGAGGAACTCCGCGTCGCGCAATCCGACCTGGTTCGGCAGTTCATGCACGGCATGGCCGATGGCCCGGTCGCGTTTCACTTCGACGCGCCTGGCTACGAGGAACAACTGCTGGGGCGGGATGCCGAATGACGGGGATTCTTCGCGACATCTATTACAACAGCGTCGAGTTCGTACGCACGTTCGGGGCGTTCCAGCTCTTCTTTCTGCGCATCCTGCGCCACTCACCGGCGATCCTGCTCGGGCGTTTCGGTCTCGTGGTGAAGCAGGTGTTCGAATCCGGTGCCCTGTCGCTCGTCATCATCATGATCAGCGGCCTGTTCGTCGGCGGCGTCCTGGGGCTGCAGGGCTATTCGAACCTGGCCCGTTTCAATGCGGAGGACGCGGTTGGCGTATTTGCTGCATTCGGGCTGGTGAAAGAGCTGGGCCCGGTGATTACGGCGTTGCTGTTCGCGGGACGGGCCGGGACGGCCCTGGCGTCCGAGATTGGCCTGATGAAGGCCACGGATCAGCTGTCGGCGATGGAGATGATGGCCGTCAATCCCGTGCCGCGTGTACTGGTACCAAGGTTTCTCGGTGGCGTCATCGCCATGCCATTACTCGCGGCGATATTCAGCATGGTGGGCTTGCTCGGTACGCACCTGGTGGCCGTCGAACTGCTGGGCGTGGACGTGGGTGCTTTCTGGCAGCAGATGCAGATAACGGTTGACATCAAGGACATCAATGAAGGCATATTCAAGAGCCTGGTGTTTGGCGTTGCCGCCAGCCTGATCGCCGTCTGGGAAGGGTATAATTCGATTCCAACGGCCGAGGGTGTCGGCAGGGCAACGACCCGGACCGTGGTGATAACGGCCATTGCGGTGCTGGTGTTCGATTTCATGATCACCGCAGTCATGCTTTGAGGTAACAAGAATGCAACAAACACGATCAGTTGAGGTGGGCACCGGCCTTTTTGTCTTGCTGGGCATGGGCGCGCTGTTCTTCCTGACGACGCAGACGACCGGCGGCGACGATTTCACGGCCGAAGAGACCTTCACCGTCGAGGCGCGATTCGAAAACATCGGCAGCCTGCGCAATCGTGCGCCGGTGGCGATGTCGGGAGTCACGATAGGACGGGTAACGAATATCCGCTTCGATCCTGTGACGCTCGAGGCTGTTGTCAATTTCGTGATCGACAGTCAGTTCGACCAGATACCCGATGACTCGGATGCAAGCATCCTGACGTCAGGTATCCTGGGTAGCCAGTACATTGGTCTTCAGGCAGGGGGTTCCGATACTTACTTCGAAGACGGCAGCGAGGTTCTGTTCACGCAGTCGGCGATCGTGCTGGAGAATCTGATCGGAAAATTCCTGGTTAACGCGGGTTCAAAAGATGATTAATCGTTCTGAGATCGGGGTCCCGAGGCAATCGGGCCTCATGCTTGTATTGGCCGGCTGGGCGGTCATGGCACTGTCGGGCGCCGCTGTGGCCGCCGCCGATTCGCCGAATGCCGTCATCGACAGTGCGGTCCTGCAGCTCACACAGAAGCTCGAGGGACGTAAGGAGGAGCTGGCGGCGGATCGCCAGGCGCTCTACAGGCTCATCGACGAGATCCTGCTGCCGCGGTTCGACAGAAAATTTGCCGCCCAGGTGGTGCTCGCAAAGAACTGGCGCACGGCCACCGCGGATCAAAGAAAACGTTTCATCGAGGCGTACTACCAGGCCCTCGTGCGCAAGTACGCAGACGGTGTTCTGGAGTTTGAGCCGGACAAGATCGAGGTCCTGCCATTCCGCGGTGACCTGTCAAAGCCCCGTGCTCGCGTAAGAACGACTGTTGCGCTCGATGACGGCAGCAAGGCGGCTGTCGACTATGAACTGGTCAAGCGTGACAGTGACTGGCTGGTCTTCAATGTCGTTATCGAAGGCGTATCCTACGTGCGAAACTTTCGCGCCGAGCTCGATGCGGAGATTCGCAGCAGCAGTCTTGAGGCCGTGATAGCAAGGCTGGAGCGCGAGGCCGATCGCGGCACGGAGACTGTTTCGCAGGATGAGTGACTATACGCTGGATGACCTTGGAGAGGGTCGTTTCGCACTCAGCGGCGAGATGACCTTCGATACGGCGGAGCAGATACTGCGAGAAAGCGAGGAGCCTTTCGAAGAACACACGCAGCTGGAGATCGATTTGTCCGGCGTCACAGAGAGCGACTCGGCGGGGCTGGCGCTCCTGCTGGAATGGGTGACCTGGGCGAATCACACCGTTCGAGAGATCCGTTTCGTCGACCTGCCGGAACGCGTACTGGACATCGCCAAAACCACCGAGGTCGAAAAACTGCTGTCGCGCGGCGAGCGCTGGGCGGGTTTTATCGAGGCGCCTGAAACCGACTAGCGGCCAGGATCGAAGTATTACCGGCCGCGGCTACAGTTCCTCGTCGTCATAGAACTCTTCAAAGAACTCGTCGTCTTCCGGCGGATCGCCGTCATACACCTCGAACTCACGATTCTGCAGATAGGATTCGCGCAGGGTGATGTAACGATCCTTCGAGTCCTCGAGGAATTTCTCCGCGACAAGAATACGGGCGCGCAAGTCGATAAGGCGTAGTACCTGCAGCTTGTCACGCACGGATGAATTGTCGTAGTGATAGAGCGGGTTCGAGGCCATATCGATCGGCCGAACGGCCGCGTCCCTCAGGGTGTGCGGCCCCAGGAATGGCAGCATCACGTAGGGCCCGGCAGGGACGCCCCATACCGCCGCTGTCTGCCCGAAATCCTCGCTGTGCGCCTCTATGCCATTCGCGGCCGCGAAATCAAACAGTCCGCCAATGCCCAGCGTACTGTTCAGCACGAACCGACCAAGCTCGCTGAATCCGCGGCCGGGTTTGCCCTGAAGAAAATTATTGGCGGAGGATCCTGGCGTCACCAGGTTCTTCATGAAATTGCTGACGCCCGTGCGAACAGGTCCGGGAATCACCGCCTGATAGCCCTTTGCCAGTGGCTTCAGCGTGACCTTGTCGACGCCCTCATTAAAGCCGAATATCGCGCGGTTCATCGACTCCCAGGGATCCGATTCCACTCGCTGGTCGGCGGGGATACTGGCGCATCCACCAAGCAACGCCAGCAGGCAGGGTGCAAGGCAAACAGTGCCAATTCGTCTTGTCGGCAACGTCGACATCGTCAATTCGCGTTGCGCACGGACGTTCCTACCGGCTTGTCGCGTCGCATCATCTTGAGCTGTTCTTCGGTCATGAATTCGCGAATGAAGTCGATCCGGGCCTCAAACCGGATTCGCTGGATTTCCTGCAGCTTCGGCAGGCGCAACGCCTGCTGCAGGTAGCCAATGCCGCCACTCAGGTCGCCGATCATCAGTCGGTATTCGGACAGGTAGTAGTAGGCCTCGGCTTCTTCGCCGGCCTCGCTGGCGGCCCTAGCGATGAGGCGCACCTGCTCAGGCGTCGGCGGCACGTTGTTCATCAGGTCGAGCAGCATCGCGTGCGCCTTGGGCGCTTCCCCCAGCTGCAAGAGCTGCTCGCCGTAATCGAGTACCAGCGGCACGTTGCGGGGAAACAGCGCAAGCGCCCGTTCGTAGGTCAACAGCGCGTCTCGCGGCTGGTCCAGCGCGACCAGTGCCTGCCCAAGACCCATGTGATAGGCGATGACAGTCTTGTCCTTTTCCAGCAACTCCTTGAAGATGTCGAGCGCCTCCCAGTGGCGGCCGGCTCGCTGGTAGGCGACGGCCCGTCCATAGCGCTCGACGTCCGTTTGATTGGCGTAAGGGCGCTTCTCGACATAGGCAATCGCTTCTTCAGCGGTGTCGAACCGGGCGACGATCATGCGCATCCTGGCTATCCCGTAGTTGACGGAATCCTCGCTGCGGATGGCCGGATACTCGCGCGCCCTGGTGCGCGCCTCAGCGACGCGTGCGCTGGTCACCGGGTGCGTTCTCAGGAACTCCGGTGCACGCATCTCGGGACTGGTTGTCGTCTGTCGCGACAAGACCTCGAAAAACGACGCCATACCGTAGGGGTCGAATCCGGCATCCGCCAGCGCGGTAATTCCGACGCGGTCAGCCTCGTACTCGTTGTTGCGCGTGAAGTTTATCTGTTGCTGAACGGCGGAGCCCTGCGCAACCGCCACGGCGCCCTGGACGGCATCGGAGCTGCCGCCCGCCGCCGCGACGATAATCGCGCCCAGCATCATGGCCGTACTCAGAATGCTCTGCCGGGAGTTGGCGTGGATTGCCCGCGCGATGTGCCGCTGTGTGACGTGCGCCACCTCGTGTGCGATTACGCCGGCCAGCTCGTCCTCGTTGCGTGTCGCCTCGAGGAGTCCGGTATGCACGCCGATAAAGCCGCCGGGGAGTGCGAACGCGTTGATGCGCGGATCATCGATGACGAAGAACTCGAAATCGCGTCCACCGTCGTTGGTTTGTGCGACGATGCGACTGCCGATGTCGTTGATGTACTCGATGACCAGGGGGTCCTCGACAACCTGCCCGCTGCTTCGGATATCCCTCATGATCATGCGCCCGAGCCGCGATTCGTCGTTCGTGGAAAGCACCGCGTCCGCGGGGCTGCCCATGTCGGGAAGATTGATGTCGTCCGCGCCGGCACCGCTGACAAAAACCAGCAATGTGAACAGTAGCGCCAGCGAGGCGCGTTTGGCGGAGCTATTGATCATAGGAGAATGGCTCGAAAAAAGATGGATCAGCAGATTCGGACTTGGCACCGGCACCGGTGTTCCCCCGATTATAGTGCTTTCACGGCCTCGAGAACCTCATCAGCGTGGCCCGCGACCTTGACGTTACGCCATTCCCTGCGCAGTTTGCCGGCCTTGTCGATGAGGAACGTACTCCGTACGATCCCCATGAACTTGCGCCCGTAGAGGGTCTTTTCCCGAATAACGTCAAAGGCTTTACATAACTTCTCGTCGGGGTCCGAAATAAGGTCAAACGGGAACGCCTGCTTGTCGCGGAATTTCTCATGCGAGGCGATAGTGTCTCTTGAGACCCCCAGGATGACGGTTTTCTGTCGGCGAAACCGGGCGTGCAGGCTCGCGAAATCGCGCCCCTCGGTCGTGCAGCCAGGGGTACTGTCCTTCGGGTAGAAGTACAGGACGACATTCTGGCCCCGCAGGTCCTTGAGCCGAATGCGCTTGTTGCGGGTGGCGTCTGCCGTGAAGTCGGCAACGACGCGGTCTAGTTTCGGTGCGCTCACAGGAGTCTCCTGGTCCTTACGGTCGATTGGGGCTGTCAGGCCTTAACGGGCTCGATTATCGCGTCCAGATTCAGACGCTCACAAAACTCGAGAAACTCCTCGCGCAGTTGCGCGATATTCAGCGAGGAGGGGACATTGACGGCCATTTGCACCGCGAACATGGGTGCGCCCGTATGCGCAGCGGCGTAACTCCGCGTGGCTACGTCGGCGATCTCGATATCCCGCGTCGAGAAAAAATCAGCGAGGTTATAGACGATGCCCTGCTGGTCGAGCGCGACGACGTCGATCGCGTAGGGCATGCGATTTTCCTCGGCGGCCTTCATATTGGTCTTGCGAATCGAAACTGACAGCCGATCGTCCTCGCAGAGCTTGTCCAGTCCCTGCTCGAGGCGATTCAATGTGTGCCAGTTCCCGGACACCAGCAGCAGCATGGCGAATTCGGATCCCAAGGTGGTCATGCGGCTTTCCTCGATATTGCCGCCGCACGCAAGGATGACCTTGGTCAGGTCCTGAACGACGCCTTTTCGATCCGCTCCAACTGCTGAAATAACAATAAGTTGCGACATTTTTCTATAATCAACTTTTAAATGTGTAGGGGGGTATTCGCCCGCTTGGGCGCCATACGAAGCCGCCCGGGCGCCAGATCTCGACGGTCCTTGCCAGCGCCGGGGTTCAACAGTAACATCGCCGCCTCATTTCTGGCGAGGACAACTTGTGTTCAAGGGCAGCCTGGTCGCGCTCGTAACGCCATTCGACGATAACAATCGGGTCGATTACGTCAGTCTCAAGCGTTTGATCGACTTTCATGTCGAGCAGGGGAGCAACGGGCTGGTGATCGCCGGTACCACCGGTGAGTCCGCGACGCTGACACGAGCCGAGCATATCGAACTTGTCGGGCGTGCAATCCAGATCGCCGCAGGGCGTTTGCCTGTCATCGCCGGAACCGGGTCGAATTCGACGGCGCAGACGATCGATCTGTCGCTCGCGGTCGCGGATCCGGGTCTCGCCGCCTATCTTGTGGTCGTGCCGTATTACAACAAGCCGACCCAGGAGGGCCTGTATCGGCACTTTTCGGCTGTGGCAGACGCTGTCGATCGACCGGTCATGATGTACAACGTGCCGGGCCGTACCGTCGCGGACATGCTGCCCGAGACCGTTGCGCGGCTGGCGGAGCACGACAATATCTTCGGCATCAAGGAAGCAACCGGTGAGATCCAGCGCCTCAAGGACATACAGGCACTGGTCGACGACGGTTTCATGCTCTACAGCGGCGATGATTTCACGTTGCTGCCGTTCATCGAGCAGGGCGGACAGGGCGTTGTTACGGTCAGCGGAAATGTTGCGCCTGCGCAGCTTGCGCGGCTTTGCCAGTTGGCCCTGAGCGGCAGGCGCGATGAAGCGGCGGCGCTGGATGCGACCTTGCAGCCACTCAATAAAGTGCTTTTTGTCGAGTCCAACCCGATACCCGTGAAGTGGGCCGTTAGCGAGATGGGGCTCATGGCGCCGAATATCCGGCTGCCTCTGACGCCTTTCTCGAAGCGATATCATGACGCAATGCGGGCGGCGATGCGCAAGGCTGCCGTTGCACAGGAGGTACCTGCATGAGCGTGGCTCGAACAACAATCAGGTTTCTTATTCCGGCGCTGCTAGTGCTCGGCGGCCTGGCGAGCTGCGGGGGTGACAAGCTGGTAGACAACACCTGCGACGAACCGCAGCGTTATCAGCGTGCTGTCGCCGGCAAGAAAATCGTCGCGCCCGAGGGCCTCGATCCGCTGGACCCGCTAGCGGAGATGCCGATACCGAAACCCCAGGAGGCGCCGGTTCGCGCCCCCGGCTCAGCGTGTATAGAATTGCCGCCGGCGGTCGCTACCGGCAAATAGAGAATTGGGCGCCGCAGGGCGTGAACAGGACGTCCGGCGCTAACGCGCTCGCAGCGGGCGTCGTGTCAGGAGCGGGAGTTGCTTCAGGGAAAAGACAATGAAATTCGGAGAGGTGGCTGAGTGGCTTAAGGCGCTCGCTTGGAAAGCGAGTGTACGCTAATACCGTACCGGGGGTTCGAATCCCCCCCTCTCCGCCAGAACGAAAAGGGCCCCCTTGCGGGGCCCTTGTTCGTTCTGGTCGAGTGTGGTCGCGGATCTAGAATCCTGTTCGACCAACGCAGCCGCATCGCGGCATGTTGGCAGGGAGGTCGCGAAGTGAGCGAGCTGAATCCCTCCTTTCCGGCAAGATCAGATTAATTCCTGTATGAAGCTTTCCTTGTCAGGGACCGAACTAGTTACCAATCGCCGGGTCAATTCCAAGATGCCGGTCCCGATGCGTATCTTGTCGTTTGCACTGTCCGCAGTTCTTCTGTCGTCTTGCGGAGGGTCTGGCGGCGGAGACGGGTCGCCGGTCGTCATACAGGGCACCGGCGTAGAACGCATTGATTTGGTGATGGACGACGTCATGGACCGGTATGCGCCGCCCGGCATCGCGGTTGCCGTCGTTCGCAACGGTGCGCTCGTCGTCGCGAATGCCTACGGCACTGCCGATCTTGCCGGATCGCAGGCATTGCGGCCGGATCACTTGTTTCGGATTGCGAGCGTGTCGAAACCCGTCACCGGAATTGCGGCGCTCAAAGCCATCGAAGACGGACTCCTCGATCCCGATACCGCGGTCTTCGAAATCCTCGCGTCATACCTGCCCGCCACGGATGCTGATCCGCGTTTACCGCTAATAAAAGTAAGGCACCTGCTGCACCACACGAGCGGTTGGGACTTGTACGACTATCCGGACGATCCGCTGTTCCGCAGCAAGGAAATAGCGGATGCCCTGGGAGCGCCTTTGCCACCGGATCCCGAGACACTGGTTCGCTGGGTCGCGACGCAGCCCCTCGTATTCGATCCAGGCGCTGATTTCGCCTATACGAACATCGGTTACGTAACGCTCGGCCGGGTCATTGAGGCAAGCACAGGATTTCCTTACGAAGACTTCGTGCGCCAGTTCGTGCTTGGGCCAGCCGGCATAACGCAGGCACGCCTCGGGGGCATCACACGTGCCGAACGTGCGGCTGACGAAGTCGAGTACGAGTCCTTTCGGAATTCGATTTGGAAATCCGTATTCGATGGCACTACGACCGTGCCTGACCCAGCGTACGGGGGTATCAACCTGATCGGATTCGATGCCAGTTCCGCATGGCTCTTCTCAGCTGTCGATCTCGTCAGGCTGGCAGCGGCGGCTGACGGCGATGCTGCGTACCCCGACATCATCTCCCAGCAGAGTATCGAGTTCATGACGGCTGTCGGCACACCCTCCGGCACTCAGCCGCTGGGCGTGGCCTGGTTCCTCGGCACCGATGCTGCCGGCAATGTGAATGAGTGGGACCACGCCGGCGGAATGCCAGGTACAACCAGTTATCTGGCGCGCCTACCGAACGGTGTGATTATTGCGGTTGTCAGCAACACGGCGCGAGAAGAGGACTTCTTCCGTGACCTCATCATCGGCTTGAGGAACGCCGTCGAAGGCATCACTGACTGGCCCCAGACAGACCTGTTTCCGCAGTATCCGTAGCCGCGCTGCCGACAAAGAGTGGGCGTCGTAGCATCCTCCGCAGAGATTTCGCCCCTCCGCGAGGACCAGGAAGCCCCTTCAAGGGGCTTTTTTTGGTCCGGGAGAAGGTAGGTCTTTCCGATCCCTGTTCGACTCAGGCAGCCGTGCAGCGGCAAGCTACCATCGAATCGTGACCTGGAGGCCGTAAACCGAATCCGTGACGGTGGGATCGATGGGCCCGGCAAGCCGCGCGTATCGATACGGCTGAATCCCCAGACGCGTCTCTCGTCCCAGCATCCGGTCGACGAGTTGATTGAGCGACCCAAGCGGGTCCGTCGCGACCCAGAGCCACCGGTCCCTGCGTGTGCGATGTCCCGTTTCGAATTCCCGTTCGCGGATGTCGCGCCTGACATGCATGAAATACTGGCCCAGCAGTGAGCCGAACACCGGTGTGACGATGATGTCCTGAATGGAAGGTTCCTCGAAGAGCGCCTCCGCGCCAAATTCGTACGCGGACGATAGCAGCACCGAATACCAGAACGCTTCCCTGTCATTGTATCCGCGTTCGCGCGCACGCACGAAATAGGCGGCGCCCCAGTATGGATGCAGGACGTAGTTGAGGTAGAAGTCGTCCGAGTCGATTTCCGGGTGCGTTACATTGTCCCACCAGTAGGACATGTCATAACCCTCTTTCTGCTCGTCCGTCCAGCTGCTTACGCTTTCCGGTGCGACGTACAGAATGCCGATGGTTACCCATTGGTAGCCCAGGAAATACCAGGTGTCGCGATGGAGGCCGCTGCGGTCTCGCGCATTGGCGTCAGCGGAGTCAGGCAGGTCCAGGTCAAGCTCCCGGATTTCCTCGCACAGTCCGTTCCCTGCCGCCAGCAACAGCCAGGCGATCCCGCCAAGAAGCCGGCTGCGAGTCTCGCGGCGCATCATGCCTAAGGCCCGCCGTTGAGGTGCAGGGAAAAGTGCAGCGCGAAATCCGTCGTCGCATTCGCCGAGACGTCCTCGACCACCGCAAATCCGAGCGACGAGGATGCGTCGGGCAGTCGGTAATATCCGCCGACCGCCAGCTGCAGGGAGTCGCCGCCAAGAGCTTTGAGCGCGCTGTCGAAATAGGCACCCTGGGCAGACAACTGGGCGGCAAAAGCAAAGTTGTCGGTCGCGTGCCAGGCTGCCGAGATTCCGCCGAATGGCACGACGTCACGCTGAATTTCCGCAAGCACGTCTCCGTCACCCAGTATCAGCGCGCCGACAAATCCGGAAATGTCCAGATCGCGACTCCACAGCGTGCCGTGTCCCGCAACGTAAGCGCCAACGGACAGATCGGTGGCGCCGCTGCCCAGCAGCGTGCCTGCATCGCCGGTCGGCAGCTTGATGCTTGCTCTCAGGGCAATATCGGTCTTGCGGCCTGTATCACTTGCTTCCTTGATAGGAAACGCTGCGGTCAGCTGGATATCGCCGATGCCGAAACTCGGGGAGGCGAGCTCGTAGCCGACGCCTCCGCTACCCGCATAGGCAAAATTCAGCTGGTTGCTCGGCCCGCGTCGCTTGGTGTTCGACATGCCGAATACGTCATGCCAGTTCTCGATCGGGTTGTCGAGAAAGCCGTCCGCATGCGCAACCAGCGGCAGGTCAACGCCCAGTTCCAGCCGGTCGCTGACGCGCCGCCGCAGCGAAAAGTTAAGGAAATAAGTCTCGCCATCGATCTCGAAGCGCTCGTCCGGCGTATCGCCGTCATCGGCATGGTTGGCGATATCCAGACTGAGCTCGTATCGGGGTGCATCTTCTTGTGCGAGCGTCGCCGACTGAAACGGCGGGAGCCCGAATACCTGCAGGAACGGATTCTGGTTACGAAGCGGAAAGCTCCCAGGAATATCGTGCCGGGCGTGGGTGATCCACGGGAATAACAGAAGACCGAAAGCGAGCAGCACGCGCTGACTCGCTGTACCATGAAGTCGTCGTCGGGTAATCGCCAATTTCGACCCTCCGGGCCGGGCCTCAGAACTTATTCTGGCGATTTCGGTCTGGAATAGAATAGACGAAAATACCTAAGGCCATGCCCCGATACGCAGCAATCCGGCGGGTAATGCTGATGACGGTGCTGGCGGCCGCCAGCCTGCTGCCTGCCACGATCTTGGCGACGCCCGCCAACATGCCGACGTTTAGCGCGACGTATTCGGTCCGCTACGGGATACTGCGAGGCACGATGACGCTTGCGCTCGAGCGCGATGGCTCCGGCTACATTTATCGAACGTCGTTGCGGCCCCGTGGCGTCGCCTCCTGGCTCAGGCGCGGCGATATCCGCGAGACAAGCAGGCTGCGGCTGGTCGAGGGCCAGATTCGACCGTTGGATTACCAAAGCGTGGACACGATCGCGAATCCGCCCCGACGCAGCAACTACTATTTTGCGGATTCACCGGGGCAGGTGACCGGAGACTACAAGTCGCATGCGGTAAACGAGCCCATGCGCAGTGGGGGTCACAACCGGATTTCCGCGCAGGTTGCGATCATGCTTGCGCTGCAATCGAAGACCGCGCTGTCGGAATACTGGATATTCGATCGAGCACGCTGGCGGGCCTTTCACTTCGAGGTCATGCCGGAGCAACGGGCAAAAACACCATCCGGTAACTTCGATACTGTCGAAGTCCGCTACGCCCGCGATGATGACAGCAAGAGCTGGTCGCTGCACTGCGCGCCCGAGCTCGACTACCTGCCGGTGATGATCGAGTTCCGCGAAGGCGGCAAGATCAAGTCCCGCGCCGTCCTCACGGATTACAGTATCGAACACCAGGACGACCCGATGCATGCAACGTCGCGAGGAATCACGAGTCGGTCCGGTCCTGGCAATCAGGCTCAATAGCGCCAGCGCTACTAGCGCCGGATCTTTAGCGGATCGATAAGCAATACTCCGTATGTTTGCGCGTAGAGCGAGCACGTAAACTACCGAATAATATTGACCTCAAGGCGCAGAATTTCATGACAGAGAGAACGAAGGAAAAGCCGCAGGCCGTCGTCGAAATATCACCGGGCAAGGAGGTGTCGGCGTCAGCGAGTGAATCGCCCGCCCATATCTTCAGCACGATGCGGCATGATCCGGAGAAGATCAAAGACCTGTTCCGCAACGGCACCTACCCGTACAAGACGAAAATCCGCAGGGCCGTTTATGAGAAGCACAAGGAGGAATTGCAGGTTGAACTGCTGAAGGTACAGAACTGGGTAAAAGAATCGGGGCAGAAGATCGTCGTTATCTTCGAGGGTCGCGATGCGGCGGGAAAGGGCGGCACTATCAAGCGATTCATGGAGCACCTCAATCCTCGCGCAGCCAGAGTCGTGGCGCTCGAGAAGCCGACGGACAGGGAGCGCGGTCAATGGTATTTCCAGCGATACGTCTCGCATCTGCCAACCGAAGGCGAGATGGTCTTCTTCGATCGGTCCTGGTACAACCGCGCAGGCGTCGAGCGGGTCATGGGGTTTTGCGATTCCCAGGAGTACCTCGAATTCATGCGTCAGGTTCCCGACCTGGAACGTATGCTGGTGCGCTCGGGTATACGGCTGTTCAAGTACTGGTTTTCGGTGACGCACGGCGAGCAGCAGCGTCGCTTCGTGCAGCGCGAGGCCGATCCTCTCAAGCACTGGAAGCTCAGCCCGGTTGACAAGGAATCGCAGAACAAGTGGTCCGAATACACGGATGCCAAAGAAGCGATGTTCTTCTATACGGACACAGCCGACGCGCCCTGGACGATCATCAAATCGGACGACAAGAAGCGCGCCAGGCTGAACTGCATGCAGCATTTTCTCTCGCACCTGAACTATCCCGACAAGGATGCGAGGGTTCTGCATGGTCCCGACCCCCTGATCGTCGGTTCCTCCTCCCAGGTCATCGAAAAAGACCGCCACCTCTGGGGTTGATGAGCCGTCCGTCGTTGCCGAAGGGCGCGCCGTAGTGCGCTGACAGGCTGGAAACTTGTGGGACAGGACACTAGCAGCGATAATCGCGCCCGGTCCGCGTCGGCTTTCTCGCGACGGTCAGCCGTGAATTCCGCCAGGCCCGGAAGGGAGCAACGGTAGCGGTGACGCCGGGTGCCG
>JBFELT010000054.1:0-17645 GCA_041552015.1 Woeseiaceae bacterium | reverse complement strand
TAATCTGCAGCTTGCCGACGCCTTTCTTCAAGGATTGCAATGCAATCATGACGTAAGCGACCGCGACGCCAAGGTTGCGCTGCACCGTCGAGTCCGTGAGGTCACGCTGCCACCGAGAGACGGGCAGTTTCTCGGCGAAATGGCGCAGCATGGCATTGGCCATGCCGAGATTGCCCTCTGCGTTTTCGAAGTCGATCGGATTGACCTTGTGCGGCATCGTCGATGAACCGACCTCGTCTTTCGAAACCGACTGTCGGAAGTAACCGAGTGAAATGTAACCCCAGATGTCGCGTGCGAAATCTATCAGAATGGTGTTGTAGCGAATGAGCGCGTGCGCGTATTCGGCGGTCCAGTCGTGCGGTTCGATCTGTGTCGTATAGGGATTCGGCTGTACGCCAAGAGACTCCACGAAACGATGGCTGATCGCCGGCCAGTCGGCATCCGGGTAAGCGATGACATGCGCGTTGTAATTGCCGACAGCGCCGTTGAACTTGCCGAGAATCTCGACTGCCTTGAAGCGTTGTTGGGCACGCTCCAGGCGCGCCACAACGTTCGCCAGCTCTTTACCGAGCGTTGTCGGGCTGGCGGTTTGCCCGTGCGTGCGCGACAGCATGGGCAGTTCGGCGTGTTCGCGCGCCATTGACTTGAGGCGGTTCTGCAGCTCTCGCATCTGTGGCAGCACGACCTCGGATCTGGCGGAGCGCAGCATCAGCGCGTACGACAGGTTGTTGATGTCCTCGGAGGTGCATCCGAAGTGCAGGAAATCCTTGAGCGGCTGAGTCTCGGGGCCATCGCCCAGGCGCTCGCGAATGAAATATTCGACGGCCTTGACGTCATGATTGGTGGTCGATTCGATCGTCTTGATGCGCTCCGCATCGTCCAGCGAGAACTCATCGACGATGTGATTGAGTACCTCTTTCATCACCGAGGATATCGGGCCGATTTCGGCGATCTCGGCTTCGTCGGCAAGGCGCTGCAGCCAGCGCACCTCGACCAGCACCCGAAAACGCATGAGGCCGTATTCGCTGAAGATGTCGCGGAGACTGTCCACCTTGCTGGCATAACGGCCATCGGTTGGGGAGAGGGCTCTCAAGGGGGAGACTTTCATGTGGAAAACCAGTGTAGACTTGCGCGCGCAAAGCAAGAATCATACACGTTTTAAGGTAAATCAGAGCGGCGCTTTTGGCCGCAGAAACGATCAAACAGGACACTGGACTGGCCATGAATGACAAATCATTTCGCATCGAACATGACAGCATGGGTGAGCTCGAGGTGCCCGCCGATGCACTTTGGGGCGCGCAAACCCAGCGCGCGGTCAACAATTTCCCGATCAGCGGGCTCACCATGCCAAGGCAGTTTATTGCCGCGCTCGGTCTGGTGAAATGGGCCGCTGCCGGGGCCAATGCCGAACTCGGTCTGATAAAGAACGACGTGGCCATCGCCATTCAGAAAGCGTCGCTTGCCGTGGCGGCCGGGGAGTATGACGAGCATTTCCCGATCGACGTGTTTCAGACCGGCTCGGGCACCAGTTCCAACATGAATGCAAACGAGGTCATCTCCCACCTGGCAACGGCGAGCCTCGGCAAGGAAGTGCATCCGAATGACCACGTCAACATGAGCCAGAGCAGCAACGACGTGATCCCCACCTGTGTGCACGTCAGCGCCGCGCTGGCTATCCAGCAGCAGCTGTTACCCGCGCTGCAGCATCTTTCCTCGGCCCTCGAGAAGAAAGCCGACGAAACCCGCGACGTCGTAAAGACCGGTCGCACGCACCTGATGGATGCCATGCCGGTTACGCTGGGGCAGGAACTCGACGGCTGGCGCTCGCAGATCGAGCATGCCCGCGAGCGACTTGTCGACACGATGAAGCGCCTGACAGCGCTGGCACAGGGCGGCACGGCCGTCGGCACCGGGATCAATGCGCACCCGAAATTCGGCGCCAAGGTGGCCCTGTTGCTGAGCGAGCACACCGGCGTTGATTTCCACGCGGCCGAGAACCCCTTCGAGTCATTGAGCACGCAGGATGCGGCGGTCGAGACGTCCGGGCAGCTGCGCGTGCTGGCGGTCAGCCTGACAAAGATCGCGAACGATCTGCGCTGGATGAACTCGGGTCCGCTGGCCGGGATCGGCGAGATCGAACTGCCGGCCTTACAGCCGGGCTCCAGTATCATGCCGGGCAAGGTCAACCCCGTAATTCCCGAGGCAGTAGCGATGGTATGTGCCCAGGTCATTGGTAACGACGTGACCATTGCCATCGGCGGACAGTCCGGCAATTTCCAGCTGAACGTGATGCTGCCCGTCGTTGTCCACAACCTCATCCAGAGTATCGAGACGCTGGCCAATGCCAGCGTCTGCCTGGCCGACAAGGCGATTGCGGGATTCACCGTGAATACCGACAACATCAATCGCGCGCTGGACCGCAACCCTATCCTGGTGACGGCATTGAATCCGGTGATCGGCTACGAGAAGGGCGCGGCCGTTGCCAAGAAGGCCTACAAGGACGGCAGACCCGTCAAGGATGTGGCCCGCGAGATGACCGACCTGACGGACGAGGAGCTGGATCGTTTGCTGGATCCGGCGGCCCTGACCGAGGGTGGAATAAAACATTAAGGGCCGCCGCAAACCGGACCGGCCGACCGTGGACCTGCTGCGCGAGCGCCTCGCGGGCACGGCGCTGCCCGACGATCCGCTGGACGTGACGATGCCACCGGGCAGCGAGCGGTGGCCGACCTCGATGAGGGACCGTTTGGCCGGCACGCTCACGCCGGCCGGCGTCCTGATCCCCGTCATGCAGAAATCGGCGCGCCTGTCCGTGTTGCTCACGCAGCGTTCTGCCGGTCTCAAGCACCATGCCGGACAGGTGAGTTTCCCGGGCGGACGCATGGAACACAGCGATAAGGACGTGGGCGCCGCGGCGCTTCGCGAAGCGCACGAGGAAGTGGGCATTGAACCGCGGCATATCTCGGTCATTGGTTTCCTGCGTCCGATGCCTACGATTACCGGTTATGCCGTCACGCCGGTCGTTGGGCTGGTCAGCGAAGAAGCCGAACTGGTCATCGATCGCAGCGAGGTGGAATACGCATTCGAGGTGCCGCTCGAGTTCGTGCTGGACGAGGCCAACGATCGCCTTGTGGAGCGCGAAATACACGGTCGGCGGCTGCCAATGGTGGAATTCCATTACCAGGAAGAGCGGATATGGGGCGCGACTGCTCATATGCTGTTGACCTTTAGGAAATTTATAAAAAACAATAATATATGAGCAATATAGAGAAATTACGTGAAGTCATGCGGCGGCTTCGCGATCCTCAGGAGGGCTGTCCGTGGGATGTGAAGCAGACCTTTGCAACGATTGCGCCGTATACCATCGAGGAGGCCTACGAGGTCGCCGACGCCATTGAGCGGGGGGATATTCAGGACATCAAGGGCGAGCTGGGCGATCTCCTGCTGCAGATCGTGTTTCACGCCCAGATCGCGGCGGAGGGCGGGCATTTCGATTTCGATGACGTTGCCGCCGCCATCAACGAAAAGATGATCCGTCGGCATCCGCACGTTTTCGGCAGCGAGGAGCAACGCGCCGATGGCAAGGTCGACGGCAGCTGGGAAGAGATCAAGGAACAGGAACGGTCGGCGAGCGCCGGGGACAGCAGCGCTCTTGCGGGCGTCGCCAGGGCGCTTCCCGCTCTGAAACGAGCCCAGAAACTTGGCAAGCGGGCCGCTCGGGTGGGCTTCGACTGGCCCGATACCAGCGGCGTGAAAGCCAAAATCCTCGAAGAACTGCAAGAACTCGAGGTTGCAGTGGGTACGCGTGACCAGGGCGATATCGAGGAGGAGTTCGGAGACCTGCTGTTCGCCGTCGTCAACCTGGCGCGGCATCTCGAAATCGATCCTGAACAAGCACTGCGCGGCGCCAACGGCAAATTCGAGCGCCGTTTCCGCGACATGGAGCTGGCCGTCGCCGGAAAAGGGAGCGCGATCAAGGACTTCTCGCTGGAGACGCTGGACCAGGAGTGGCGCGCCGCGAAAAAGCGCGTCGGCTAGCCGGGATAATCCCTCAGCCAATCAAATCCTCGACCGGATCTTACGGGCCAACGGGGGCCAGCGTGATTCATAAGCCGTTCAGAAAACGGGCTTTTTTTCGGTTTTTTCATTCAGCAACGGTTCATTGCACCCGGCGTAGAGTTGCTTCCAAGCTGGCCAGAGCCGGCTTATCAGGACAAGGAGCACGACGATGAACAAACGACTCACGGTATGGACAGGCACACTGCTGCTGATGGCTGCCACAGGCAGCGCGCTCGCGGATAATGACTACCGCGGGGCCAGGAGTGACCGCGCGATGTACGACTACGCCAAAGTGATTTCCTCGCAGCCGATCGTAAACTACGTCACCGTCAAGACGCCCGTTCGGGAATGCTGGGAAGAGATGCAGTACTACACGGTTGACCGTCGTCCGCGTCATGGTGGCGGCGCGACGCTTGTTGGCGCGATCCTTGGCGGTGTTATCGGGCACCAGGTTGGCAGCGGTCGCGGCAACGATGCGGCCACCGTCGCCGGTACCTTGATCGGCGCGGCAGTCGGCAGCGAGGCCTCCCGGCAGCGTCACGACGGCTACGGCGAGGAACGCATTGCCCGGCCGATCGAGCGCTGCGAGACGCGATTCCAGTCTCGCGAGGAACAGCGTATTGACGGTTATCGGGTGACGTATCGCTACCATGGCCAGAAATACAGCACCGTGATGCCCTATGACCCGGGCAACAGGATCCGCGTTCGTGTCGACGTTCGGCCCGCCGGATAAACCCCGAGGGACGATGTGACGGGATTCATTGCAATCAAGCGACGCTCGTACGAAACTTGGTACATGCGTCTGGCCCTGACAATGCTGCTGGTGGCCGGGCTGGTATCGATTCCAGCCCGGTCCGATGCATCCGACCTCGAGCAGGCCCTGAAAGAATTGCACGTGCAATACCAGGGTGAGCCTCGCCACGTTGTTGCGCAGCGGGACGGCATGACGCTGGCACAGGCCATCGAATCGGTGCGCAGTCGCACCGGGGGCCGGGTGGTCAGCGCGGAGACGCGCGTCGAGGGCGGCCGCGAAGTGCATTACATCAAGGTCCTGACCAAGGACGGCAAGGTCAAGACGCACAAGGTCAACGGCAAAAGCCGTTAGTAGACCGCCACACCAGAACCTCACACTCCGAATCGGGAACCGCAACATGCGACTGCTGGTAATTGAAGATGACGCCACGTTGCGCGAGTCGCTTGCGCGAAAGCTCGGCGAATCGGGATTTGCCGTTGAGCAGGCTGGCGATGGCAAGGAAGGGCTCTATTTCGCGCTCGAATACCCGGTCGATCTTGCGATTATCGACCTGGGCCTGCCCGAAGTCTCCGGCCTCGAGATCATCAAGAAGGTCCGTGAAGAGGGCAAGGCCTACCCGATCCTGATCCTGACGGCCCGTGATCGCTGGGAAGACAAGGTAGACGGTCTCAGCGCCGGCGCGGACGACTACGTCGTCAAGCCATTCCATTTCGAAGAGGTCAGCGCGCGCGTCAATGCGCTGCTGCGGCGCAGCGGTGGATGGGCGTCTTCTGTGCTCGCCGCGGGCCCCGTCAGCCTGGATACGGCTCGCCAGGAGCTCAAGGTCAACGACGCGGCGATCGAGCTGACCAGCTTCGAGTACAAGATTATCGAGTACCTGATGCTGCGCGCAGGCCAGGTCATTTCCAAGTCGGAGCTGACCGATCGGCTATACGACCAGGACTTCGAGCGTGACAGCAACGTGATCGAGGTCTTCATCGGGCGGCTGCGAAAGAAACTCGATCCGGACAATACGATCAAGCCTATCGAGACGCTACGCGGTCGCGGCTATCGCTTCGCGCTGGAGCGAAAGCAGTCAGGCTGAGCGGCTTCATGCGCTCCCTCAGCAGTCGACTACTGGTTTCAGTCAGTGTGCTGCTGCTGCTGTTCTTCGGCGCAACCATTGCCGTTCTCGACAGCGCTTTCAGCGAGGCGGGCGAACAGGCGCGCCGGGATATTCTGGATGGACAGCTCGTTGCGCTGCTGGCGGCCGCCGAGCCGGACGCCAATAACCGGCTGACCATGCCCGAAAGACTGCGCGAGCCGCGTTTCGAGAACATCGGCTCGGGTCTTTACGCCGAGCTGCGCGAGATCGACGGCGAGGTCATCTGGCGATCGCGTTCGGCGCTGGGGCTGGAGATCCCAAAGGGCATTACGCCGGAAGCCGGCAATCATCTCTTTCTTCGCGAGGGTCTCGACGACGGTACGCCGCTATTGACGCTGAGTCTTACCGTGCAATGGGAGTTCGACGATGGCGAGCTCAAGCCCTACGTCTTCAAAGTGGCCGAGAGCCTGGATTCGTTCAATGCGCAGATCGCGAGTTTTCGACGCCAGCTGTTCGGCTGGTTCGCGGCAGTAGCGTTGACGATGCTGCTGGCCTTTTCGATGCTGCTGCGCGGGCTGTTGAAGCCGCTGCGACAGATTGAGGCCGAAATTACCGAAATCGAGGAGGGCAAGCGGGCGTCGCTCTCCGGCGAATTTCCGACCGAGCTCACCGGTGTTTCGCGCAACATGAATCTGCTGATCGACAGCGAACGCGCTCGCTCCGATCGCTATCGCTATACGCTCGACAACCTCGCACACAGCCTCAAGACGCCGCTGGCGGCGATGCGGTCGCTGCTGCATGACGGCAGGTCCGCAGGTTTTGGCAAACGCTTCAATGAGCAGATCGACCGAATGGACGAGATTGTCCGATACCAGCTCAGGAAGCCGGCCGCGTCCGTAACCGATAACCTCGTTCTGAAACCGGTTGCCGTCGAGAAGGAAGTCGCGCGGTTGGTCGACGGGCTGAAGAAAGTCTACCGCGACAAGAACCCGGCGTTCGAGGTGAGTATTGCACCCGGCATGCAGTTTCGCGGCGATACCGGCGATTTCCTCGAACTCGCGGGAAACCTGCTGGATAACGCCTGCAAATGGTGCGACAGGCGCGTGCGTATCAGCGTGGTGCCGTCGACAGCCGCCGGCGTCGTGGCGAGCGGCATGGTAATGACGGTGTCCGATGACGGGCCCGGCATTCCGAAGGACGCGGCCGATGCCTTGCTACAACGCGGAATGCGACTGGATGAGTCGACGCCCGGCCATGGGATCGGCCTGGCCGTCGTCAAGGATATCGCGCGTTCCTACGGCGGTCAGCTGGCAATCGGCGAGTCCGAGCTGGGCGGCGCAGAGATCAGGGTCTCGATACCGCCCGTGTCCGGTTCGGCAGGAAACTAGTTTGCACTACCCGAGGGGCTGATTTTCTCGGAGATCTTCATGAGTGGTTCGATCAGATCCAGTGGCAGCGGAAATACGATGGTGTTACTTCGTTCATTCGCTATTTCTTTCAGCGTCTGCAGGTAACGAAGCTGCAGCGCCTGAGGCTCGCGGGCAAGAATGGCGGCCGCTTCGGACAACATCTGCGCGGCCTGTTTTTCGCCCTCGGCGTTGATGACCTTGGCGCGCCGCGCCCGCTCGGCCTCAGCCTGTTGAGCAATGGCCCGGATCATGCTCTCGTCGAGGTCGACGTGCTTGATTTCGACATTGGCGACCTTTATTCCCCAGTTGTCTGTGCGCGCATCCAGCAGATCCTGGATATCGGCATTCAGCTTGTCCCGCTCGGCCAGCATGTCGTCCAGTTCGTGCTGGCCGAGTACCGATCGCAACGTCGTCTGTGACAGCTGGCTGGTCGCTTCGAAAACGTTGGCGACGCGAATAATCGCCTTCTCCGGATCGACGATTCTGAAATAGATGACGGCGTTGACTTTCACCGATACGTTGTCACGTGAAATGACATCCTGCGTCGGCACGTCCAGGACGATAACGCGCAGGTCAACCTTGACCATTTTCTGGATGCCCGGGATCAGTATGATCAGCCCGGGACCTTTGACCGTCTGGAAACGGCCGAGCAGGAAAATGACGCCGCGCTCGTATTCCTGCAGGATTTTGATCGTGTTGTAGAGAATCACGATGACAAAGGCCGCGATAATGGCAATGGTTGCTAGTTCCATCGGAACTTACTCCTTCAGGTTTGTAGTTGAGCGTTGGTGTCAGCTTTCTCGGTGGTCGGTTCGACCTCGAGGATCAGACCATCCATTGAGCGTACGATGACTTCCTGGTTTTTGGCGATCTGGGTTTTCGAGCGCGCGTGCCACGCCTCGCCCTCAAGCCAGACATTGCCTTCGCCGGTAAAATCTTCCATCGCCGTCGCGATTCCGCCCACGATCGATTCGCGGCCGGAGACGGCGCCGCGGCGGCGCAGTTTGAGCGCAAAGCCGATCAGCCAGACGATCAGTATGGCAAAAAGGAGCGCGATGCCGATAACGAAGGCGAGCGAGATACCGAAACCGGGGATTTCGCTGTCGAACATCATGACGGTGCCGAACACGAACGCTGCAATGCCGCCGATCCCAAGCGCGCCGAAACTCGGCGCAAACGCTTCGGCGACCATTAGCGCAATGCCGATGAAGATCAACGCGAGGCCTGCATAATTGACCGGAATCACCTGCAGTGCGTAGGCCGCGAGTAGCAGGCAGATAACACCGACCACGCCTGGCACAATGGCGCCGGGGTTCCAGCCTTCGTACATCAGGCCGTAAATGCCGATGAGACCCAGCAATAACACGATTTCGGGATTGGAAATGATGCCGAGCAGCCGAATACGCCAGTTGGGCTCGAACGCCTCGACCACGGTATCGGCGGTTGCCATGGCCCTGGCCTCGCCGTTGATCTCGACTTCATGTCCATCGATCTGCGCGAGCAGGTCGTCACGATCCCTTGCTATGAACTCGATGACATTCTGTTCGAGCGCATCGGTCGCTGTCAGCGTGGCCGCCTCGGTGACCGCTTTCTCTGCCCATTCTACGTTCCGTCCGTGTCGTTCGGCCAGACCGCGGATATAGGAAATGGCATCGTTCATGACCTTGCGTTCCATCGCCGTACCGGCAGGCGGGGCCGGTTCCTCGGGGGATTCTTCCGAGGCTTCGTCATTCCTGTCGCCGGCCGGCGCCGGCGTCGCGTCTTCACCGCCGATCGAAACCGGCGTCGCGGCACCGAGGTGCGTTGTCGGCGCCATCGCGGCGATATGACTGGCCAGCAGGATGTAGGTCCCCGCGCTATCGGCCCTCGCGCCAGCCGGGCTCACGTAGGTAACAACGGGGACCGACGATGACAGGATCTTCGTGACGATATCGCGCATCGGTTTCATGAGGCCGCCGGGCGTGTCCATCGTGATGATCACGAGTTCGGCGCCGATTTCCTCGGCATGGTCGATACCGCTGAGCAGATACTCGGCGGTCGCGACACCGATGCCATCCTTGATCTCGAGTTCGACAACGGTGCCGGCCGCCGCGGCGCCGACACTGCCGCCTATCGCCACCAGGAGCAGTGCGATGATTGCCGGGAGCCGCGGCCCCCGACGGAATAGCGAAACTTTTCTTCTCATGCCTCAATCATACCAGCCTGACGGCCTTTCGGTTGCCTTCCTCAGCTGGCATGCTGTCGGACTCCTTTTCGGCGTTGGCGGGCTTCATGTTCATTCGATTCATAACCACAGGTGGCACCATCGACAAGATCTATTTTGACGATCTGAGCCAGTTCGAGGTGGGCGAGTCCCAGGTGCAGCACATTCTCGCCGAAGGCCTGGTCGCCTTCGACTTCGACGTGGTGCCATTGATGCATAAGGACAGCCTGGAAATCACCGACGAGGATCGCCGCATGCTGCACGACTACATCGAGAAAGACGACGCCAGCCACTACGTGGTTACCCACGGCACCGACACCATGCCGAAAACCGCTGAGGTCCTGGCCGACATTGCGAACAAGACCATCGTTCTGACCGGTGCGCTGACGCCGGCCAGGTTCAAGACGACCGACGCGATCTTTAATGTCGGCATGGCGGTCGCGGCCGTGCAGGTGGCGAGCCCCGGTGTCTACATCGCGATGAGCGGGCAGGTGTTCGAAGCGGGCGCGGTACGCAAGAACCGTGCTGAAAATCGCTTCGAAATGATCCGGTAGGTGCGGCACATTCGCCGCGACCGACAAGTTTCGAATCTGCTTCCTGACCGCGTCACGGCCCCTGTAGGAGCGGCGCATTCGCCGCGACCGACACAGTTCCGCAGCTGCTTCCCGACGTGTCACGGCCCCTGTAGGAGCGGCGCTTTCGCCGCGACTCTAGCGGGCCTTTATACCGCGCCTATAGATCGAAATTGATCCCCTGTGCGAGCGGCAGGTCCTTGCCCCAGTTGATCGTGTTGGTTTGCCGCCGCATGTAAGCCTTCCACGCGTCGCTGCCCGCCTCACGGCCTCCGCCTGTTTCCTTTTCACCACCGAAGGCGCCGCCGATTTCGGCGCCGGACGTGCCAATATTGACATTGGCGATGCCGCAATCCGAGCCGGCGTTCGACAGGAAGTATTCGGCGTTCTGCAGATTATCGGTGAAGATCGCGGATGACAGGCCCTGCACGACGCCGTTTTGCATCGCAATCGCTTCGTCGAGCGTGTCGAACGGAATCAGGTAGAGGATCGGCCCGAAGGTCTCGTGCTGCACGATGTCCCAGTCGTTCTGCGCGATTGCAATTGCGGGCTTGATGAAGTGGCCGGGCCCGTCGATTCGCTCGCCGCCGCAGAGCACCTCGCCGCCGGCGTCGCGCACGGACTGCAGTGCGGCTTCAACACGCGCTACCGAGGCTTCGTCGATGAGCGGCCCCATGAGCGTACCGGGTTCGAGCGGATCGCCGATACGCACCTGGCCATAGGCTTTGACGAGTGCCTCCTTGAGCTCGTCGAAACGTGAGCGATGCACGATGACGCGGCGCGTCGACGTGCAGCGTTGCCCGGCAGTACCGACGGAGCCGAACACGATCGAGGGAATTGCGATGTCGAGATTCGCGAACTCGTCGACAATGATGGCATTGTTGCCGCCGAGTTCCAGCAGGCACTTGCCCATTCGATTCGCGAGTCGTTCGCCGACGCCGCGACCGACAGCTGTCGAGCCCGTGAATGAAATGAGATTGACTCGTTTGTCATCGACGAACTGCTGCGCAAGCTCGTTGCTGCCGTCATTGATCAGGAAAAACACGGGCGGCAGGTCGAGTTCCGCAAGCGCTTCGTTGAAGATTTTCTGAACGGCGACCCCGCACAGCGGCGTTTTTGGGGATGGCTTCCAGATATTCACGTTGCCGCAGACGGCAGCGATGCAGGAATTCCACGAATACACGGCAACCGGAAAATTGAAAGCCGAAATCGTGCCAACGACGCCGAGCGGGTGCCACTGCTCGTACATGCGGTGCTGCGGCCGTTCCGAGTGCATCGTGCGCCCGTAAAGCATGCGCGACTGGCCCACGGCAAAGTCGGCGATGTCGATCATCTCCTGCACTTCGCCATCGCCCTCGGCTTTGATCTTGCCCATCTCCAGCGACACGAGACTGCCCAGCGCATCCTTGTGCTCGCGCAAGCCGTTGGCGATGCGACGAATCGCCTCGCCGCGAATCGGGGCAGGCACTTTTCGCCATTCCAGGTAAGAGGCCTGCGCCTGCTTGACGACGTTTTCGTATTCGGCCCGGGTGGTGGATCGCACGCTTGCGATGACTTTTCCGGTCGCCGGGTTGACGGATTCGATAAGCGTTGCAGACTCGTCAGCGCTCGACGTCGGACCACACCAGGTGCCGTCGTTAACTTCGTCGAGACCAAGTTGTTTGAGAATCGATTTCATGGCCTTATCCTCCCGTGCCTGCGCGCTGGTGGCCGGTTTCGCCGCGCGCCACCAGTTCTGCGGATGTCTTGTTGGTGCCGCCATGCGCATAGAAGCGGCCGAATCGGTTGTCCAGGATATCCCTGAGCTTGAACTGCTCCTGCGCGACAAAGCCCTTGTAGCGATTCTTGTCGGACAGGACGATGTCGAGGATGCTGCAGATTCCCGATGCCGTTGTAATCTGGATCGCCGACCACAGGCGCCCTGCGACGACCTGCGGGTAAACCTTGTTGACGTAGTTCTCCTCGCGAAACTCGCCGTCCTGAATGCCCGTTACAGCGGCGTAAATGATGACGACGTCCTGCAGCGTCTGCGGCACCGAGTTTTCGAGGATGCGTTTCAGGGTGTCCCTGTCGTGATTGAGCCTCAGCCCGTTCATCAACAGGCGCATCTGCTCGCAGTGCCCGGGATAGCGAATCGTCTTGTAATTCATGTTGGCAACGCGGTCGCCATAGGATTCACCGAGCGACCCCAGGCCACCGGAGGTGTTAAAGGCCTCATACAAGGTGCCGTCGATCTCGATCTCTTCCAGTCCTTCGAGCGGTAACACGTCAACTTCCTTGCCGTCGACGACGCTCTTGCACAGGTTGCCGTATTCGTTGATGACACCGTCAGTCGACCAGGTCAGCGAGTACTTCAGCACATTATTCGGATGCTGGGGCAGGGCGCCGACGCGCAGCTTCACCGATTGCAGCGAGTCGAAGTGCTGAATCAGCTCATTCGCCGCGATGCTGATGAATCCGGGCGCGAGCCCGCATTGCGGGGCGAATACCTCTGACGCTCCCTTGGCCAGCTGGCGCACCGATTCGGTGACGGCGACGTCTTCGGTTAAATCGAAATAGTGCAGCCCCTCACTGCGTGCGACCTCGGCGACCGGAACATTGCAGAAATACGGCAGACCGGAAACCACGGCAATGGGCTTGTGCTTGCGAACGTGACTGGTCAGGTCAGTCTTGTTGGTCGCGTCGAGGTCGAATGCCTGCAGATGGTCGAGATCGTGGGCGTTGACGACCGTGGCGGCAGCGCCCGGCTTTGCGTCAGCCAACTGCACGCGGTAGTCGCCGCTTTCTGCGAGCAGGCCGGAGATCAGGGCGCCAATTTTGCCGGCACCGAGTACGAGTACGTCTTGCATGAGATGCTCCTGCGCGAATGGTCGCGCAATAAAAACCGCCTCATGAACGGCGGAAAGATGGCGCGCATTGTGCCAATCTCCCGGCTCGCTTGCCATACCCCGATCGCCGCCTGCCAGGGCCCGTAATGCGGCGACAGCATCGTCCGCGAGACAGTCCGGCGGGGTCCGTCCAACTCACCGAAAAAGGCCCTGCATAACGCATTGATTACATGAGAAACTTTTGAGGCAACGGCATTCGCGTGGCATAGTCCGCGGTCGACCCGGGGCCGGAGAGCGGCCCCCAGCAACCGAGAGTACGTACAAACCGTGAGTAGATCCTTACCGAAAACCGACTGGCATCCCGCGAGCTGGCAGGGCTTTGAAGCCTCCCAGCAGGCGGCCTATCCGAACAAGGCGGAACTGGATCGGACGGTCGCGGAGCTGAGCCGGCTACCGCCGATTACGACCTCGTGGGAAGTAGACGCCCTGAAAGGACTGATCGCCCAGGCGCAGCGCGGCGAGGCCTTTGTGCTGCAGGGTGGCGATTGCGCGGAAACCTTCGACGAGTGCACCTCCGAGAACATCGTCGACAAGCTGAAGATCCTGCTGCAGATGAGCCTGGTCATGATCTACGGCCTGAAGAAGCCCGTGGTTCGAGTCGGTCGCATGGCAGGCCAGTATGCGAAGCCGCGCTCGGCCGATACGGAGACGCGCGAGGGCAAGACGCTGCCGAGTTTCCGCGGCGACCTGGTGAATCGCAGCGCTTTTACTCCCGAGGATCGCATTCCGGATCCGCAGATGATCCTGCGCGGATACGAGCGCGCCGCATTGACGCTCAATTTCGTTCGTTCGCTGGTTGACGGCGGCTTCGCCGATTTGCACCACCCGGAGTACTGGGACCTTGGCTGGGTGAGCCACTCATCGGCGGCGGCCGAATACCACGCCATCGTGTCGTCGATCTCGGATTCGCTGGATTTCCTGGAGACCGTGTCCGGTCACCAGTTCCATCGGACCCAGCGAGCAGACATCTATGCGGCACATGAAGGGCTGCATCTGCATTATGAGCAGGCGCAGACACGCTACCTGGACCGCCGCAAGCGCTGGTACAACCTTACGACGCATTTTCCGTGGATCGGCATGCGTACGGCGCAGCTCGAAGGGGCGCATGTCGAGTATTTCCGTGGTATTGCGAATCCGATTGGTATCAAGGTCGGCCAGGGAATGACACGCGAGTGGATACAGGAACTGGTGCGAACCCTGAACCCCAATAACGAGCCCGGCCGACTGACACTGATTCATCGATTTGGTGCGAAATCGATCGACGACCATCTGCCGCCGCTGATCTCTGCGGTGCGGGAGGTCGGCTCGCCAGTGCTGTGGGTGTGCGATCCCATGCACGGCAATACCGAGAGCACCGCGGATGGCACCAAGACACGTCGTTTTGACAATGTCGTTTCCGAGCTGGAATCGGCCTTCCGGGTACACCAGTCGATGGGCAGCTACCTCGGCGGCGTGCACCTCGAACTGACCGGCGACAATGTCACCGAATGCACGGGTGGCGCGCGGGGCCTGACCGATGGCGATCTTGCCAGGGCCTACAAGTCAACCGTCGACCCCAGGCTGAACTATGAGCAGGCCATGGAAGTGGCCATGAGGATCGCGGGGCTGAAGCACGACCGCTAGTTTCGAGTCGCGGCCACTGGCCGCTTCTACAGGGATTTCCAGGCGTCTTCGGTCGAGATCTGGCGCCACTCGCCGGGCTCGAGACCGTCGAGCGACCAGGGCCCCACCGAATAGCGAATCAGCCGCAATGTCGGCAGGCCGACGGCCGCGGTCATGCGGCGAACCTGGCGATTGCGTCCTTCCGTCAGGGTGAGCTCGATCCAGCTGTCCGGGACGCTGAGGCGGCGACGTATCGGCGGATGGCGTTCCCAGAGATCCGCGGGCGGCTCGATGAGCCGCGCCGACACGGCCCTGGCAGGCCCGTCCTTGAGTGCTACTCCACCGACGAGAGCTGCGAGCTGCGTGTCGCTCGGGATGCCCTCGACCTGGGCCCGGTAGGTCTTGGCGATTTTCGAGCGTGGCTGGCTGATGCGTGCCTGCAGCCTTCCTGCGTCGCTCAGCAGCAGCAGGCCCTCGCTGTCGTAGTCGAGACGACCGGCCGGATAGACGCCGGGCACCGCGACGTAGTCGCCCAGGGTTTTGTGGCCGTCACGGTCGCTGAACTGGCTCAGCACCTGGTAGGGCTTGTTGAGAAGGATGAGCACTATTGGTCGTCCCGGGTGATCTGTACAATGCACGCCCACTGAAGCCTGGCCGAGAACCCCATGAAATACGACCACATCGAAGTTCCTGCAGAGGGCGAGCCCATTGTAGCCAATCCCGACCACTCGCTGACGGTGCCGGACAATCCGATCATTCCGTTCGTGGAAGGCGACGGTATCGGCGTCGATGTCACGCCGGTCATGCTGAACGTCACGGAAGCTGCCGTCGAGCAGGCCTACGGCGACAAGCGGCACCTGCGCTGGATGCGGATCTACGCCGGTCACCGCGCCACCGAGGTCTACGGTGACGATATCTACCTGCCCGACGAGACGCTCGACGCCATGAGACGTTTCGTCGTCTCGATCAAGGGACCCCTGTCGACGCCGACCGGCGGAGGCATTCGCTCCCTGAACGTGGCGATTCGTCAAACGCTCGATCTGTATGCCTGTGTTCGACCGATACGCTATTTTCCCGGTGTCGAAACACCGATGAAGGACTCAGACCTGGTCGACATGACCGTATTCCGTGAGAACACGGAGGATATCTACGCGGGCATCGAGTACCCGACCGGCTCGCAGGAAGTACAGAAGCTGATCCACTTCCTGCAAAAAGACCTGGGCGTGACCGAGATCCGGTTCCCGGCGAGTTCGGGTATCGGCATCAAGCCCGTGTCGCGCGAAGGCTCGGAGCGCCTCGTGAGGAAGGCCATACAGTATTGTGTCGACCGCGACTACGGTTCGGTGACGCTGGTTCACAAAGGCAACATCATGAAATACACCGAGGGTGCTTTCATGCGCTGGGGCTACGAGGTTGCGCGCGCCGAGTTCGGTGCGACGGAGAAGGATGGCGGTCCGTGGCTTGCCTTCAAGAATCCGGTCACCGGCCGCGAGATTGTTATCAAGGACGTCATTGCGGATAACTTCCTGCAGCAGATATTGCTGCGCCCGGAAGAGTACGACGTCATTGCAACATTGAACCTGAATGGCGACTACATTTCAGATGCCCTCGCTGCGCAGGTCGGCGGTATCGGCATAGCGCCCGGCGGCAACATCGGCGACGGCGTTGGTGTGTTTGAAGCGACGCACGGGACCGCGCCGGGATTTGCCGGCAAGAACCGCGTCAATCCGGGTTCATTGATCCTGTCGGCGGAGATGATGCTGCGCTACATGGGCTGGACCGAGGCGGCTGATCTCATCATCAAAGGGGTCGCCGGCGCGATCGCCAACGGCGAGCTGACCTTCGATCTCGCACGACTGCGTGCGGCGATTCGTGCGCCCAAGCGCAAAGTCAGGACGCACGACAAGAAAGAGGTCGAGCAGGAGCTGGAAAAACTGGTACCGGGTGCGCGCCTGGTCGGCACGCGCGGTTTCGGGCGGGCCGTCATACGGCACATGCAAGACTGACGGGTGGATTCGAGCGTTTTTGACAGGGATTGCCGCGAGTGTCCGAGGCTGGCTGGCTTCCTGGATGACGTCAATGAGCGGTATCCCGACTACTACTGTCGACCCGTGCCTCCGTTCGGCGCGCCAAACGCACGCTTTCTGATCGTCGGCCTCGCACCCGGCATGCACGGTGCGAACCGGACCGGTCGACCGTTTACAGGCGATCACGCGGGCATCCTGCTGTACCGGATGCTGCACAAGTACGGGTTCAGTTCACGAGACCGATCCGAGTCCGCGGATGATGGCCTGACGCTGGCGGACTGCCGCATTACCAATGCCGTCAAGTGCCTGCCGCCGGACAACAAGCCGGTCGGCGCCGAAATCAATACCTGCAATGCGTATCTCGCCAGGGAACTGTCATCACTCCCGCAGGGGGCTGTCGTCATGGCGCTGGGCGGAATCGCGCACCGTGCCGTTGTCAAGGCGCGCGCCTTGCGCCAGGCGGACTACAAGTTCGGTCACGCCGCGCTGCACCAGCTGGGCGACTTTCATCTTCTCGATTCCTATCATTGCAGTCGCTACAACACCAATACGGGGCGCCTGACGGAGCCCATGTTCGAGCAGATCTTTGCGGTGGCAAGGGCCCTGCTGGACGAGTAATGCGTGAGTGAAGCCGCGGCATTTGAAGTAAAACCCTTCCTGCGCAGCCTGACGCATCGTCCCGGCGTCTACCTGATGCTGGACAAGAAGCACAAGGTCATCTACGTGGGCAAGGCGCGCGACCTGAAGAAACGCGTCTCGAGCTACTTCAATCGTACGCAGGATGCCGTAAAGACGGCGGCGATGATGCAGCACGTGGCGCGTGTGGAAGTAACCGTCGCGAATACCGAGGCCGAGGCGCTCATTCTCGAGTACAGCCTGATCAAGCGCCACAAGCCCCGCTACAACGTGCTGTTGCGGGATGACAAGAGCTACCCCTACATCTACGCCTCTACCGATACCCGGTTCCCGAGGCTCAAGTTTCATCGCGGCGCCAGGCGCGGAAAAGGCCGTTATTTCGGCCCATACCCGAGCACACGCGCCGTGCGC
>JBFELT010000053.1:0-18086 GCA_041552015.1 Woeseiaceae bacterium | reverse complement strand
AGGGCTCGATCATGTGGCGGGTGACCTCGATTCCTTCGGCGTCTCTGGAGCAATCCATCAAGATCTCGAAAGATATCGAGAATGCGTTGACCGAATTCCCTGAGGTGAAAACGACGGTAGCTATGATCGGACGAGCCGAGAAGGGCGAAACGGCCGATGTAAATTACATGGAGATTTACACCGAGCTGAATCCTGAGGACGAATGGCCTGAGAAACGATCAGTGCCCGAGCTTGCCGACCTTATGCGCGAGGAACTGGAAGTGGTCGTTCCGACTGCAGTCGTCGCATTCACTCAGCCCATTCAGATGCGGGTGGAGGAATTGATCTCTGGTGTTCGAGCAACGCTAGCCACAAAAATCTACGGCGAGGATTTGGAAGAGCTCGATCGCCTTAGCGAGGAGATCAAAAACGCCATTGCGGGAATAGAGGGCGTCGCCGACCTTTCCCTCGAAGCCAATGTAGGCAAGCCGCAGATTCGGATTCAGGTCAATAGAGAGCAATTGGCGCGCTACGGCCTTAATGCCGACGATGTGTTGTCCGTCGTTCGTACAGGCATCGGTAATGAGCCGGTCTCAGCCCTCATCGATGGTGTTCGTCGCTTTGATATCACGGCGCGTATTGACGACGCTTCAAAAGCATCGGTGCAAGCCATAAGTGAAATACCTATTCGTGCGGGGTCTGGTGCAATCGTGCCATTGTCGGCTGTAGCAGATATATCCGTGGCCGAAGGTTATTCATTTATACGCCGTGAACAATTGCAGCGCTACGCAGTCATTCAAATGGATGTTCGCGGTCGGGACGTCGATGGATTCGTTAGTGATGCGAATGCGGCAATCGAGGCCAATGTCGAGTTGCCGACCGGTTACTGGATTGAGTGGGGCGGTGCGTTTGAGAATCAGCAGCGCGCATTGAAACGTCTTTCGGTGATCGTGCCGCTCACGATCTTCTTCATCTTCGTGCTGTTGTACACGGCATTTAACTCAACGAAATACGCGACGATGATTATTGCCAACGTTCCCTTCGCGACCATCGGTGGCATCTTTGCGTTGTTTGTCAGCGGCCAGTATATATCCGTGCCGTCGGCAATCGGTTTTATCGCCGTGTTCGGCGTAGCGATGCTAAACGGCATCGTACTCGTGAGTTTCATCAACGAGTTGCGAGAGAAAGGTCTGTCCGTTGCCGAGGCGGTACGCAAGGGTGCGGAGCTTCGGTTGCGACCCGTTCTTATGACGGCGAGTGTCGCAATTCTTGGCCTGGTACCAATGCTGCTGTCATCGGGTGTCGGCGCAGAAACTCAGCGCCCGTTAGCGTCGGTCGTGGTCGGCGGCCTCATCACGTCGACCCTCCTGACGTTGATTTTATTGCCGGTAATCTATGAGTGGGCCGAAACCCGCGGGGAGAAATCAACATGAGCATGCAAGAGATAAAGGCATTCGTGCACCGCAATCGAATAGCTGACGTGGTTGGCGCATTGTCCTCGGCCGGGTTCAAACGTCTCAGCATTATTGACGTACAAGGGTTGCTTCGCGCACTCGATAGCAAGGAACAGCAATACTCCGTCGAGATAGGGCAGAAAGTCGTCACAGAAGTTAAGCTCGAAGTGGTTTGCGAAACAGAATCGAGGACCACTGAAGCGATATCACTTATTCGAGAACACGCGAAAACCGGCCAGCCTGAGGCTGGGTGGATCTATGTGAGTGATATCCGATCGAGTATCGAGATTTAGAACCGATGACTGATTGTGGATGTGAAGCGCCAGAAGTGAAAACTGCCGAAGAACGTCGCGTGCTGCGTATCGCCTTGGTGCTGAATGCGGCGATGGCAGTTATTGGCGGCCTGGCGGGCTGGATTGCCCAGTCCACCGGGCTTCTCGCCGATGCGCTAGACATGCTCGCGGATGCTACGGCGTACGCGATCGCTTTGATCGCGATCGGACGCACGGCGTTATTCAAAATCAGAGCTGCGACGCTCAGTGGTGGTATCTTGCTCGTGCTGGGCGTTGGTGTCCTCGTCGAGGTGGGTCGCCGCCTAATCTATGGGGCCGAACCGCTCAGCGAATGGATGATCGGGACAGCTCTGTTGTCTCTCGTGGTCAATCTAATCGTGCTACGGCTGCTGGCGCCCATGAAGTCGGGCGAAGTACATTTGCGAGCCACGTGGCTCTTTACCCGTGCAGATGTAGTGGCGAACCTGGGCGTAATCCTTGCGGGACTGCTGATTCTCTGGCTCCGAGTTCCGTACCCGGATTTCGTAATTGGAACGCTGATTGGCCTCTATGTCATCAAAGAGGCCATCGAGATACTGCGGGATGCGAGGGCGGAAACAAATGAGTGACAGAGACTACTGGGAACGGCACGCGCGCAACTACGATGCGTCATTGCGGTGGGTTCTTGGACGACCCTTGCCGCGGATGTTGAAGCTGGCCAGCGAGGCTGTTCGCGGCAAGCGAAAGGTGCTGGAAGTTGCTGCAGGTACGGGCATCGTTACATCGGCCCTTGCCCAGACAAGTGACCACGTCGTTGCCACGGACTATGCAGAGGCCATGGTCGATGCGCTACAACAGCGGGTGCAGGGTGCCGGGCTCGAGAACGTGACGTGTGAGCAGGCCGATATTTACTCGCTTCCATACTCGGCGGGCGAATTCGACGCTGTCGTTGCGGCTAATGTTCTGCACTTGGTGCCTGATCTCCCCGCTGCGATTCAGGCTCTGCGGAGCGTCACGAAGCCCGGTGGTGTGCTTGTTGCTCCGACTTTCTGCCACGACGAGACGAAGGCGTCGTGGCTGGTCTCTCGGCTTCTGGCAGTCAGCGGTTTCCCAGGGCAACGGCGATTCACTATGCAGTCGCTTCGTAGTGCCTTGGAAGATAGCGGGCTACAGATTAGCCGTGAAGAACTACTCCCAGGACTCATTCCTGTTGGTTTTGTGGTGGGCGTGTTCTAGCCAATAGTGTTCCGAATTCCGACTGTGTGAGAATTGTGTGACTGAGTGCTGCACGGTTGTGATGAGTACTGCATTTGCAATGGGCGCCCCGCCAGTTCGTGTCAATAATTTCAGTTACTTACAGCCTAAATAGCGAACTCCGAAGGCAGAGGTCACAGCCCAGTGTTCCGCAAGATTCTGATACTTGCTTGTGTCCTGTCGTGAAGAGTTCTCAACTCTGAGGAACGTCTTCTTTCAGATCCAGTTTCTCAGCAGGTTTCGGCGGTCTTTTGGGACTGGGATTCTGCCGATTTCGTTCTAAGAATGCGGCTGTATACCGCATTGCTAAGAGGCCACATCTCGGCAAATTTCTAAGAAGGTCCTGCTGGATACCGCGTCACTACTTGTTTGCGAGAATGATTTGTAATCAGTAGGTCCCGAGTTCGACTCTTGGTGCCGGCACCAAACCCAAACGGGCCCCGAGAGGGGCCCGTTTACGTTTGACCGGGCAACAAGGTCCCTCGGGTGGGCTGGTCACGGTATGCCACGGTCTCTGATGAGTCCGTTTGTATTGGTCAAGTTGGAAGTTCGACTCTTGGTGCCGGCACCATATAAAACAATAAGATACGGACTCCTGGCGGGTCCGTTTTCTTTTGGGGTAGCAACTGGGGTAGCGTTTGGAGCGAAATCGGCCGTTATTTGCTTGTAGCTAAAGATAAGCCAGATCAGCCTTAACCCCGTCAATCTGCCCCTCAAGAAACGCCCATTCGATCAGGTCCACCAGTTCAGGATCAGGTGGCATCGAATCGTGGAGTAAGCTCGGCAATTCGCAGAGAAGGCAGGACATTCTGTAGGTCTGACCTGGCTTCAGCATCACCGCTCGTTGTGAATCTCGCCTGTTTACCAAGAAAATGGCGCCCCCGGTGCCTACCTTGAGGGAGATGGGAAAGGCGATTCCGAGGGACCCACTCATAGACCTGGCAAATCCTCAGACATTTATGGGTCCCATCCCACAGTGTGGGTACCCCCAAAAGCACTTTCGGTCTATCTCTATGAGGGTGCTTGTCACGGCGCAACAAGACAAAAGAAACCCCGCTCAAGGCGGGGTCTCTGTGGGTTAATGTTCGGTTTAGGCTGCTTTTCGGCGTCTGGAAAAGCCTATTAACGCAAGGCCAATTCCGAGTAGGGCGAGGGTGCCGGGTTCGGGGACGGAGACAGGATCTAAAAGTCTCGTTGTTACGATTCCATCGGTGAAGAATGAATCGGTATCCAAGAAGAAACCATCGGCAAGGCCCGTTACCATAAAGCCGGGTGTAACCGTAAGATCGAAAAAGGATGCGTCAACTAAGTCGAACATCATTCCGTCTGTAACGCTGACTCCTGACACGTCGAATTGAATAGTGCTGACGCCAATCTCAAATGACCCGGTCACATCAATTAGTTCATCAATGAGCATTAGCAAGAGCGTATCGAAGTTCGCTATTGTGAGGTCGCCCGCAACCTGGCTGTTACTAACAACAGCAAAAAGGTCACTCCCGGCGCCGCCATTTACAAAGATACCGCTATCCGAATCCCCGTTCAGACTAAATGTGTCGTCGAAGGCGGAGCCGCTGAAATTCTCTACGGCTTCAAATCCGCTTAGCTCCACACTTGCTCCAGAGGTTTGACCTGCATAGGTCACCGTATCTGAGCCAGCCCCGCCATCGATAGAACCAGCCGAGCCGCCATCGTTTATCGCAAAGGTGTCATCTCCAGCCCCGCCGGAGGCTGTACCTGACAGGGACGCGGTAAAAGTGAAAGTATCCGCCCCGCCGTTGCCGTCCAGATTTTCAATGTCTACAAAAGAGGTGCCATTGGCCGTCCCGGCATTGGCTGCATTGACGACAAAGGTGTCGGCACCTGCCGCCGTGGCCAACGTATCGTCACCCGCCAAACCATCGAGATTTTCGAAGCCCGAAAAATCCACACCGTTCGCCGTGCCCGTATCCGCTGCAGTGACCGTGAATGTGTCATCGAACGCCGTGCCCTGCAGGGTATCCGATGCATTGCCTGATCCGACCAGCGCCTCAACACTCGTGAACGCATCGACAGCGGTGGTAACAGGCCCTGTACTACCTGCAAACGACACAGTGTCGGTACCGGCACCGCCGTCAATACTGCCCGCACTGCCACCGTCGTTGATATTGAACGTATCATTGCCGGCACCGCCGGAGGCTATACCCGATAAGGACGCATTAATATCAAACGTATCATCTCCCGCCAGGCCATCGAGGTTTTCGAAAGAATCGAAGCTGACGCCATTCGCACTACCGCTGTCCGTGGCAGTCAACGTAAACGTGTCATTCGCCGCCGTGCCCTGTAGCGTGTCCTCCGCGTCCCCGCTGCCCACAAGTACTTCAATACTGGCAAACTGATCCGTAGATGTTGTAACCGGACCGGTGGCATTAGCATAGGTCACGGTATCATTGCCGGTACCGCCGTCAATCTGTCCAGCCGAGCCGCCGTCATGAATGTCGAACGTGTCGTTTCCCGCGCCACCCGAGGCCGTTCCGGTCAACGCTGCGGAGAATGTAAAGGTATCGGCGCCGTTGTTACCATTCAAGTTCTCGACGGATGTGAAGGTGGACACGCCGTTCACCGTGCCGGCGTCCGCTGAATTGATATCGAATGAATCATCGCCACCATCATTGAGCGATAGAGTGTCCGTGCCAGCCCCACCTGCGTATTCACCAGCCGAACCGCCCGCATTAACGTTGAAGAGATCATTGCCGGCAAGGCCCGACGCTGTGCCAGTTAGTGCCGCATTAAAAATAAACGTATCGAAGTCGCTAGTTCCAGAAATATCACCGTCGGTAAACACGTCTATGTTAATCACATCAGCGTTAGTGCCGCCTGCAACGGCGATAATCGCGACCGCAACGAGCGCGCGAAGGAGACTTGAGACAGGAGGACGCTTGTTCATGAATTTTACTCCCGGTTATTTTTCTTGTTGATTAGGGAAGTAATTCACACGGCGGCCAGATTGCATGAGGCGGGGCAAGCAGAATGCTGCATGATTACAGTGTGTTCAGGGAAAAGCTGCAAGAACCACACCATGCTGCAATTGGCAACGATATCAACCGAGTACGAGCGCGCCGATTCGGTCTAGGCGCATATATGTAAAGCAATTCGACATATATTCGCAGTGGGAGCGTCCTGAGGCCGTATTCGCTACTCCCGACGACAAGACCCACCAAACTGAGATTTCAGGTCCTCACAAGTCTGTTTGGCATAGCCACATCGCCGCTCGCCATTCACCTCATGGCAATAGGTCACTCTGCCTGGTTGCGGAGCCTTGCTGTTGTGGCAGTGGTAATCGCCTGTCTTTCGATTGGTGTGGCAACCCTCAGCATTGGTGCCACCTGAGTGGCCGTAAGAATCGGCCAAGAAAAGACTCATCGCGGCGAGCATGCATAGGGAGACCAATAGAAAACGTCTCATGTCGCGCTCCGCTCTTGGTGCCTGTGATCAAAATACGCGCATATGACTGAGGATTGTGTGAGATGCGGCATATTCTGGCTATCCGCATTGCTCCTTAGCTATCAGCCACCACGCCCATGCCGCCGCCCGATCAGTGATTAATCCAGCATTCCAGGCCTCCCAAACCTGATTAGCCAGTGCTTCATTCGAGAGTAGTGCCTCTACGTATAGATGGGAACGAATGGCCTATTATTCGCTCACTTGAATGTCGACGACGTACAGTTGTTTATTATCGCCGTCGAGAAATAGGTCACCGGGCCTTAGATTTTTTCTCGGTCGACTCAAACCAAGCGCCAAGCGCCATTCCCCTCGACCCCTGCCGGCCATGCTTTGGGCGTCTGAGTTCCGGATCGGTAAACCAATCCGTAACCGCGGCCTGCTTATAGCGTGTCCGGCCTCTCGAGCATCAAGTGGTTCTAATTAGGCGATGATCGGTTTCTCAATTCCAATCTCGCCCAACAAATAGGGGTCGAACCGCGGTTTTCCTACCGTTTGTCTGGCGCGGGCTTCTTTGGTCTCCCGGCTTTTTCCGGGCGCACGCGCCGATCGAGCATGGCTTCGATCTGATCTTTGAATCGTTCATTGCCCAGTACACCGCAGGCATTGCTTGCTTGCCGTATGGAATGCAGCTCCGACTCGGCAATGGCGTCGTCAAAGAGCCTGCGACCCCAAGTTCTGGTTGGATGTATCATTCACCTGCGCCGCCGTGGCCGAGGGGACCAGGCTGACCATGGAACCTGCAAATACGCTTTTCTCGAGCTTTCTGCTGTTAGGGGCCGCCCACGGTCTGTTCCTGGCACTGGCGCTGGTCAACGTCAGGAGCGGCAACGCGCTCGCCCATCGCCTGCTTGCGCTGCTGACACTGACGTTCGCAGCCGATCTGGGCGTCGATTTCCTGCTGCAATCGCGCTACCTGCTCCTGTTTCCGAAACTGATTCTCATCGAGGCGGTGACCAGTTTCCTCTACGGTCCGCTGGCGTACCTGTATGTACGGGTGTTGACGTCGACGGAGGCATTTCGTTTTTCGGGAAAAACCTGGGCTCACTTCTTGCCGTTTGCACTGAGCGTTTTGTTGGTGATTCCGTTTGCTTTGCAGAGTGACAGCCAGGTCATCGCGCAGGTCTACGAGGATGCCGGCGTGGATAACCTCGGCTTGTGGGTTATCGGCCTGCTCCTCGTGGAGATCGCTCCCATTCCGCAGATCGGTATCTATATCTGGCTCAGTGTCAGGCTCACAATCCAGCACAGCCGAAACATTCGTGATCAGTTTTCGTTCATCGAGCGGATCAGCCTGAGATGGTTGAGGAATCTGCTGATCGCGCTGGGCGTTCTCTACGTGCTCTACGTGTTTGCCCTGTTCTTCGCCGATTTTCTCGGGGCCGGTGAGCAGGCGGGAACGACGCTCAGCCTGATGATGGTGACCGTCATCTACGCCATGGGTTACATGGGTATACGCCAGCCTGCCATTTTTTCGCACGCCGGGTCCGGAGCGACGCCGGGCACCGTTTCAAGCGATGTCCCCGACCCGGTTGCGGCGGAGCCCGAACGGAAGAAGTATCAAAAATCCGCGCTCGATGCCGACATGAGCAGCGCGCTGCTGGCCGAGCTGCAACGGCACATGGCGGATGCCAGGCCATACCTGGACAGCACCCTGACGCTGACCGAGCTGGCCGAGCAAATGCGGATTTCGCCGAACTACCTGTCCCAGGTCATCAACGAGCAGACCGGCAGCAATTTCTTCGACTTCGTCAATCAGTATCGCGTCGAAGCCGCGAAAGAGCGACTCCGCGAGAGCGGTCAGACCAGCATCCTGGCGATCGCCATGGACGCCGGGTTCAATTCCAAGTCCGCCTTCTACACCGCCTTCAAGCAGCATTCGGACATGACGCCGGGCCAGTTCCGGAAATCGACCACGGCGACCCAGGCGTAGCGGGATTCCGGGCCCCTGCCATGCCGGACCCTCGATCACCGCCCGGACACCGCCTGCGACACCCATGAAAGGTGTCCTGACTTACCCGCTGGGACGACCGAGCACGCCCAGGGCCTGATGATTCCTCCGGTTCAATCATTTCAACTCATTTGGAGGAAGACTCTCATGATAACAATGCATCGGCCGCTATTGTTGGTCATCGCGGCGACTATTCTGGCGCCAGCGGTCGCCCAGGCAGGCGAATGGGGAATCGGCGTTGGCGTAGTACGCCACGGACCGGCTCAGCAGGGTGCTGACGCTGAGCTAACGGGCGGGCCGTTTCCGTTTTATGAAGGCGAACGACTCAGTTTCAGATTCGGGTCAATTTCGTATGCGATTGCGGATGTGAGCGGAATTCGGCTCGCGCTTGAAGGGCAGCCTCGGTTTGAAGGCTTTGATCCGACGAAGAGCGATGCGCTGCTCGGCATGCATAAGCGAAATCCGGCATTCGATATCGGATTCAGCCTGTCGTCTGGCGGCCTATGGGGCCAGGCACAACTGAGGGCCACAGCCGACATTACCGGTACTCATGACGGTTACGAAGTCAGCGCAAACTACCAATACCCGATTCAATCGGGTCGTTTGACGCTGGTGCCATCGAGCAGTCTGGATTGGCGTAGCAAGAAACTCGTTGACTATTACTACGGCGTTCGCGCGGACGAGTCTCGTGCCGGGCGGCCTGCTTACATCGGCCGATCCGGGCTGAGTGCTACTGTCGGATTAGGCGTCGACTATCGGCTTGGTGAACACTGGAATGTAGCCGCTGCGGCCGATTTTACGTACCTGGATGACGGCATCAAGGACAGTCCAATCATCGAAAAAAATCATGAGACGAGCCTGTTTACCGCGCTCGTCTATCGCTTCTAGTTGGGGGTCAGGATCATGAACAAGAGGAAAATTGTTATCACAACGCTCGCCATCGCGTTGATCGCTGCCTGCGCGAGCGGGCCAAGGCGCCCAGCCACGGTGACGGGCGACAACTTCGCCTTTACGAGCGATTACCTGCCGCGGTTGATTCGGGAAAAAATGCGGGAGAGGAAGGTTGTCGGACTCAGTATCGCTATAGTCGACGATCAGGACATCGCCTGGGCCGAGGGTTTCGGTTTTGCCGACAGGGAAAAATCGATACCCGCCACGCCCGATACGATCTACCGCGCGGGCTCGATAACCAAGCTGTTCACGGCGACGGCCGCAATGCAACTGGCGGAAAGCGGCAGGCTCGATATCGACCAGACGCTGCAGCACTATCTGCCGGAGTTCAGCATCCGGAGTCGATTTGTCGGCGCAAGGCCCATCACGCTGCGCGACCTGATGACGCACCACTCGGGACTGCCGTCGGATTACCACAACGGCAGCTGGGGCGACGATGCGGCCGACTTTACCGATCTCGCGACGATGCTCGGGGACGAGTACGTCGCGACGCCGCCAAACACGATCGAGTCCTACTCGAACCTGGGCTTTTCCCTGCTCGGCCATGTCATCGAAAGGGTCAGCGGCGAAAGCTACGCCGACTACGTCGAAGACCGCGTTCTTCGGCCCTCAGGCATGCAGCATGCTTACATTTTGTCGAACCTGAAAGACGATGATCAGCGCTCCCAGGGCTATGCGAAGAACAAGGTGCAAGCCACTCCATCGCTTCGCGACCTGCCGGCCGGCGGGCTTGGCAGCAGCGTTGTCGACCTGGCGCGATTCGCGCAGATGACGTTCGCCGATGGCGCTCATGGCGGCAATCAGGTTCTGCGTCCCGAAACGCTGGCAGAAATGCTGAGTTTCCAGGATACGGATGGCACCTTCGACGTCCACCCATCGGTCGGCCTGGCCTGGCGCCTGGTCGACAGCATGGGTGAGGCGGCGGGCGTGATGGCCGGTCACAACGGCGGCACGCCAATGTTCTACAGCGAATTCCTGACGCTGCCGAAACACAAGCTGGCCGTCGTCGTGCTGGCCAACACCGACACGGCAGCCGGCGTCGTACACGAGATCGCCAGGGAGGCGCTGGAACTTGCGTTGCAAAGCAAGACCGGTATCCAGCGACCAGAACCGGCTGAACTCAAGGAATCGCTTGGCGCCCTGCAGGCGGACCTCGAACGACTGCCAGGCTACTGGTCGACGCCGCTGGGCGTGGTGCGCATTCATCGCAAGGGCGATCGACTGAAGTTCGAAGTCCAGGGCCACAATCTGAACCTGGTGCGTCGTGAAGACGGCTACTACCACCTGCAGTACAAGCTGCTGGGCCTGGTGTCGATCAACCTCGGCGACATGGCGAAAATCGGACTCGGCTACCGGGAAATGGACGGTCGCGAGGTGCTCGGGTTCTACCTCAATGGCAAGCCGCGCGCCATCGTCGCAGAGAAGGTCCCAGCCGGTCCGGTCCCAGCGAACTGGAACAAATTTGCGGGGCGCTACGAGAGCGTCAACACGCGGGGAAGCATCGACATGAAGGACGTCGAGCTCAGGATCGAGGATGGCCTGTTGCTGGCGACCAGCACCATGGCCATCGACTCGCTCGGGAAGGAGACCTCGACCGACGTGCTCTGGCCGGTTTCCGACAACGAAGCGATCACGCATGGGCTGGGTCGCAGCAAGGGCGAGACGGTGAGGTTCATCGAGCGAGACGGCGAGGTGTTGGTGGCGTATTCAGGCTTCCTGTTACGCAGGCTGGACTGAGTCCGAGGCGGCTCAAGGACTTCGGAGGACCCGACTCGTGGATAAGTTCTGGCGGATTGTTGCGAACATCGTTGGCCTGGTGGCGCTGCTGCTGCTGATCTGGTGGCTGATCACCACGGCCCAGTGGGCTAGCTAGACATTGTTTGATTCCGGGGATCGCCCCGTCTGGCCTTAAGCGGCCGGGCGGGGCGTTTTCGCGTTCGGGCCCCGTGAAATATCCGGACAAAAGTGTCGTCCGGACTTACAGGCGCGGACGACCGGCCATGCATCGACTGACAAAGTTCTCCTACAGCGGCGCCATGTGGTGCCACATCACCCAGGAAAAGGAGAACGACTGTGCAACACAATAACCGGATTACCGCAAACGCGGGCAGGCTTGCCGGCTTGCTCTTATGTACCTTGTTCGCGGGCTGCAACAGCTCATCGAGCTCTGTCCCCGCGATGCCCGCCGAACCGACGGTCGCTGAGCGCCTGCAGGCGGCGCTCGATCAAGCCGTGTTTGACGGGCTTCCAGGCGCGGCACTCGCCGTCCGCAGCGATGATTTCAGTTTCGACGGCGTAGCCGGCGTGGAAGAGCTGGCCACCGCGGTGCCGCTTACCGTCAGGCACCGCTTTTACCTGGCCAGCGTTGGCAAGACCTATACCGCCGTCGCGATTGTCAGGCTGGCCGCGGATGGCCTGTTGAACCTCGACGATCCCATTACTCGCTGGCTGCCCGCCGGGATTACCGACCGCATTCCCTTCGGAGACGCGATCCGTATTCGCCATCTTCTCAATCACACGAGCGGTATTTTCGATTACCAGGACGACGCCGACGAATGGTTACTTGACGCGTTTCTTCCGGATCCCGCCCGTCACTGGAGCAACGCTGACGTGTTGCCGTACTTTCTCGACAGGCCGTCGCACTTCGCACCGGGCACGAACGCCGGCTATTCCGACTCCAACTATGTCCTTGCGGGGATGATCGCCGAGGCGGCAAGCGGGCTGCCGATCCAGAGTATCGTTCGTAATTACCTCATCGCGCCCCTCGGCTTGCAGGACACCGTTCAAGGCTACGAGGCGCAGGGCCTGCCCGATTTCGTGCACGGCTACGTTGAATGGGACGGCGACCTCCTGGATGTCTTCCCCTGGTACAGTCACTACGGTGTTACCGATGGCGGCGTGCAGGCATCGGTCAGCGATCTCGCGACTTTTCTCCGGGAGGTGCTCACGGGCGATACGGTCCTGGACGACGCCATGCGCGCCGAGCTGTTGACCGCATCCGGTCTCGGAAATCCCCCATCGGTAGCGGGGCTGGGCATCGACATCGTCCCCGGCACGACGGCGGGAAGTGCCGTGTACTCCAGTCAGGGTCAGGATGCCGGTTCGCGAGCCGAAGTCTTTCACTTCACGTCGGCAGAATCAGACCTGACTATTGCTTTGGCGGCGAGTGCCAGTCTCGGTAGCTATGACATCCTGTATGAGCGGTTCCATGACGCCGTGGTCGAAATTCTCTCCAATGCTGAACTGATCCCGGGGGGTGAGGCATGAAAATCAGGACATACTCGATTGCATTGTTACTCATCTGCAAGCTGCTCGGCGCGTGCTCGATTCTGCCACCGGCCGAACGGGTCACCACCGCCGACGCAAAGCACACGTATATCGTGTCCGGTCAGGGCTCACCCACGGTCGTTCTGGAGTCGGGGCTCGGCGACGGCAAGGACAGCTGGGTTCCGGTCTTCGGCAGGATTTCGGAGAGGGCGCAGGTGTTCGCCTACGATCGCGCCGGGTACGGCGCCAGCAGAAGCCCAGCCGAAAACCGTGACGGCGCTGCCATCGTCCGTGAGCTGCGCTCCACGCTGCAGGCACTCGATCTGCGACCGCCTTACATCCTGGTGGGGCACTCAATCGGCGGAACCTACATGGAGCTGTACGCGAGAACCTATCCGAAAGAGGTGGCCGGTGTCGTTCTCGTCGATTCGCGACATGCCGATTTCACGCGCCAATGCCTGGCTGCCGATGCCGGATCGTGTACGCCGCCGGCATTGCTGTCCGCGTTGTTGCCGCAGGGTCCGAAACGCGAGATGGCGGCCAGCGATCAGACCTTCGACCAGGTGCTGAACGCCGGGCCATTTCCCGACGTCCCGCTGATCGTACTGACCGGTGGCAAGCAGTTACTCGCCAGCCAGAGGTTCTATGACCTGTGGCTGAAAACGCAAGCGCAGCTGGCTTCGCTGAGCAGCCAGTCACAACACAGCGTTTGCAGGCACTGCGGGCACTACGTGCACAAGGACAATCCGAAACTGGTCATCGATGCTGTCACATCGGTCATCGAGCAAGCGAGGCGGCGCGATTGAGTTCCTGGGGACAAACACCGATGCCCGGCGATTCGATTCGGCGTAGCATGACAGCTGACCTGGGCCGTAATGGGAGAGAGGTCATGCGTGACACCGTCAGAATTCCGGGGTTCGTCCTGGTCGCTGCAGCGATCGTATCCGTTGGCGCCAGCGCCGAAACGGCGAGCGACGGAATCTTTTCCTCGCTGGCCGGAGAGTGGGGCAGCCAGGAGCAAACCTGCGAGTCCAATCCCCATGTCATTTCGTTTTCGGAGGACAGGAGTTTCGCCCTGTTCACCTATCGGATTCCCCCGGAGATTTCCAGGAAGTGGGCTGGCCTCGCGATCGAGCGACAATCGCCCGAATACTCGGCCGGGAATACGATCCGCTTCGAGGTTCTCGACTATGGCGATCGCTGGATTGCGTTGCGGCGCGTCGGTGAGGAAAAGCTCGATCGCCTGGGCAAGCCGATCACGTGGAAGCTCAGTCTTGCGAAAGACAAGAACGGCTACCGCTGGCAGCCCTTCGGAGCGGTGGGATGGAAGAAGTCGATTCTTCGCGGCGTTCGGTGCTCGACAACCGAGTAAGGAAAATGGCGCCGGATCCGATCGCTGCGCTAATGGGAACCGAACCGCTTCTTGTCGTTAGCTGTCGGTAGCTTCATCCTTTCGCAGCACGGCGAACCAGGCGCGCGGTGATTCCGGCTCCTCCTCGACGTCGCGGCGCGTTGATTCGGAGTTACACTGGCGTCCAGGTGTTTGCAGGGGTGGCAGCCATGTCGAACAAAATGATCGAACGTCTGCGCCAGACGGACTGGCGCATATTCATGGGCATCATCGTTACCGCGCTCTGGCTCATCGCGGGAATCATGTATCTGCGCGGCAGCAGCATTAGTCGCGCGACGATCTTCGACATACCGATCGAAGACATCGGTAGTTTTCTCGAGGGCGCGTTTGCGCCGTTGGCGTTCCTGTGGCTGGTCATCGGCCTGTTTATTCAGCAACGGGAGCTGGCGGACAACACGGAGGTGCTGCGGCAGACGTCGATTCAATCCGAAAAGCAAACTCAGGCAATTGCGGCCACCGAAATGAACGCCCGCCAGGAGACGTTTTTCAAGATTGCGGAGAACGTGAGGAGCCAGCTGGGCGGAATCGCCGGAATGCTGTTCATTTCGAGCATGGGCGCAACAGAAGGGCAGCTCGTGCCAAGGGAACGCATATCGGAGATGTGGCATATGCTCGCCCGGCGCGATGACCAGGTATTTGCGCGCGAGTTTTTGCTTTTCGATGCCGATCAATACGGCGGCTACGAAGCGCTTTTTTACAAAACGGAGATTCGCCGTCGTCACACGCGAAATTTCGTCAGGACATTCGAGCGGCTGATGGTGATGGCAAGAAACTGCGACAGCGACAACGGCATCATCGCCGATTCGCTTGCGCAAACGGCCCATGGGCTGCTTTACAATCGCATGATCAAATTTCGGCCTGCCGATCTTGAAGACGACTGTAAGCCAGTCGACACGGCCGACTATGAGCAAATACTCGGGCGCACGCGGGACTGATCGCCGGGCTTGAATAGTTCGTATTTTTTGCTCCGGCCCCAAATTACCTAGACGATAGAGAGGTGGCGCTCTTGAAATCCGGTTACCTGTTCGTCCTGGCCGCCGATGCGCTCCTGTTCGCGCATGTTTTGTTCGTCGCGTTCGTCGTCGTCGGTCTGGTGCTCATCCTCATCGGGAAACTCAGGGCCTGGGCATGGGTGCGAAACCCGTGGTTTCGGATCGCGCATCTGGCGGCGATCGGTGTTGTCACGGTTCAGTCCTGGTTCGGCGTGGTTTGTCCGCTGACGACCTGGGAGATGCTGCTCCGGGAACGCGCCGGCGAGGCGGCATACTCGGGTACTTTTGTATCGCACTGGCTTGAAGCCCTTTTATACTATCGAGCACCCGCGTGGGTTTTTGCCGTCTGCTACACGGTTTTCGCCGCCGCTGTCGTCGTCAGCTGGCTGTGGGTTCGTCCGCGACCGTTCAAACGGAATTAGGGGTCGAACCGCGATTTCCAGGTCCCCGGTTCGAGCCCGACCAGCACGATTGCCGGAAATCGCGGCTCGACTCTAACGAGCAGACAGGCAACTAACATAGTGTCGGACTATTTTGCAGAATACGGTCCGCCGCGAATTGCTGCGCCGATAACAGCTTGACGCGGCTGCTTATTTCAAATTGGCGCATTTCTTGCAGGAATTCTTGCAATAGCCGGTTGGAGATACTGACATGCGCCTGTTTCGACCACTAACGGTATTGCTGTTGATCGTCGTATCGATCCCTGCTCACGCTCGAGCGATTCGTATTGACGACACGCTGCAGGAATTCCAGTTCACGGGCGGACTGGCTCCGCCGGTCAACGTGCTGGCAAACGATGGTTCTTCCGGCGCGATTCCCATCCAGAGTTACAACGTCAACCCGGATCTCACGCCGGACCTCACCAATCCGCTCGCCTTCAGCGTTAATGTGTTTGGGACCACCTACTCGTCCCTGTACGTCAACGAGAACGGCAACCTCAGCTTCGGCGGCGCGTTCGGCGGGCGTCCCGGCAACTCCGATCCTGCGAACGCCGGCGTGGCCGTATTCGCGCCGTTTTTCGCCGATGTCGATTCGGGCCTCTCGCCGATCGGCGGAAGCGTCTCGCACGGCTTCTTCCCCGGATCAAACGGCATCGCCGTGACGTGGAACAGCGTCGGCTACAATGGCCAGGACACCGCGACGGACCCTCGCCGCGTATCGATGCAGGTCGTCATTGTGGACATCTCCGATATCACAGGAGTCGCGGGCGACTTCCGGTTCGAATTCAACTACGAAGGCGGATCGGCGGGTATGGCGTGGGAAACAGGCAATGCGGACGGCGGTGTCAACGGACTCGGCGGCATGTCTGCGATGGCGGGTTTCTGGGACGGATTCGGGCTGGGCTACGAATTACCCGGATCAGGAGTGAATGGCGCGCTGCTCGGCGGTGAGTGCACGACCAACCCATTGGCCTTGTCCTGCAACGATTACTTTTTTGAATTTCGCAATGGCATTCCGTATTTCGCGAATGGCACGCCGGTTTTCGATGTAGCTGCCGTGTCCGAGCCCGGCACCCTGCTGCTCCTGGGCATCGGTCTTTTCGGCATGGGCGCCGCGAGGCGCAGAAAGAAAGCCTGACGCTGAACAACAGTATTCACTGGACCCCGCCCGGTGCGGGGTTTTTTGTGCCCATTGCCGGGACCGACGAAATACCCGGGCTAGGGGTAAGTACCGATGTCGCGGACGCAGATCGATCGTAGCATGATGGCTGAACAGGGCCCGGACAGGAGAAAAGCCATGCGTGCTGCAAGCCGAATCGCGGGGTTGGTGGCGGTAATCTCGACGCTGGCCGTTGCCTGCGCGCCGCAAACCGAGACGGTTAAATTGTACGAGAACCCGGCTCGTATCTCGAAAACCTACAAGCGTCTGCTGGTCGTCGATATTTCCAGCGATCCACGTCAACAACGGCGGTTCGAAAACGAAGTCGCGCTGAAACTTCGGCAACAGAAGGTAGAGGCGATTCCCGGCTTCACCTACCTCGATACCAGCAAAGGGCTGCTGCAGGACGACATCAATCGCGTAGCCGAGGAAGTTACGGCCGATGGCATTCTGATCACGCACATCGTCAGCGTGGACACCAGGGTGGACCGTGTGCAGGGTCGCGAGGACATCAAGTCGACGTGTCGCGGCGGCGATCCAGTGGACTACTTCCTGTACAACCACAAGGTGATAAGGGAACCGGATTCGGTCAAGGTGGCGCACACCGTAATCGTGATTACGAATCTTTACGACGCCGGCAGCCAGGATCGTCTCTGGACAATACAATCAACCTGCTTCAGCAAGTCCAGCATGTCTGAATCCTTGCTGGAAGAGGCGAGCGCGATCGTAAAGCAGCTTGTTGTCGATGAGCTGATTTGATCCGGATGTAGAGCTTGTCTCCCTGGCCGATAATTCTGACAGGCGATGGCCGTCCGAGTGGCGCGACTGATCCGGCTTTCTTAAGGTCGCCTATCGGGGTCGCTGGAGGCGTATTCGGGACCGTAATTCCCTTTGCGTTTACGCAAGACCTTGGGCGATTACACTGTCGGAAATTCTGACATCCGGCAAAAGGGTAGTGAAACGGAAATACTATAAGCCGTTGTTTTAGCTGACTAAATCGCGAATTGGCATTGAACTTGCTCTTACTTCGGTTAGGAATGGAATATGCCGGGCAAGCCCCGGATTCGATAGGAAGGGAAAGTAAATGAAGAAGTTTTCTGGACTCAAGGTTTTTGCCGCTGTGCTCACGCTATTCGGCACATCGAGCGTGTGGGCAGTACCGATCGCGACCTCAGGTGGCGTCGATACCCTGCTTGCACAAACGACATTGCAGAATAGTGGCCAAAACACCGAGCAAAACTGGATAGCGTCTGTACTGGGGGTTGCCGTCGGCGATCTCGATTTCACCAAATACGACGATGGCACGACGGGCTGGGAGCAAGTTGTAGACGCTGCCGGAGATGATCTTGCGGGTCTTTTTGCCCGAATGTTCGACGACTTGCCGGGTTACTTCATGGTTAAGATCGGCAATGGCAAAGGAACAGGGGCCGATGACTCGCATTTTCTCTATCAGAACGTGAATGCATTGGCTTGGGCCGT
>JBFELT010000052.1:0-18190 GCA_041552015.1 Woeseiaceae bacterium | reverse complement strand
ATGAAACACAAAGTCCGATCTCTCGAATCGACGCTCTCTACCTTCAAGCGAGTAGCCGTTGCAGCATTCGCAGCCGCCATGCTTCTCGCGGTACCTGTTGCAGGAAACGCACAAGAAACGACCTCCGCAATTCGCGGCACGATTGCCGCGCCCAACGGGCAGCCGGCCGCTGGCGTCGACGTTACGGTGACCGATCAGCGAACGGGCCGAGTCAAATCGGCTGTTACAAGCGGGTCCGGCCGGTTCACGCTGAGCGGTCTGGCTGTCGGCGGTCCTTACACCGTATCGACGAGTTCCGACCGGTACGCGGAACAGACGATCACCGACGTGTTTCTGTCACTGGGCGAAGCCTTCGAGTTCAGCGTAACGCTCGGCGAGGAGGCGATCGACGAGATCGTCGTGACAGCGGCAGTGGTACAGAGCGCGCAGGTCGCGATCGGACCCTCATCATCATACAGTTTTGACGATCTGCAGAATCTGCCAGCGATCAATCGCGATATCCGCGACGTCGTGCGCGTCGATCCCCGCATTTATATTGATGAAGGCTTTGTCGGCGCCGTGCAGTGCGTCGGTGCGAATCCCCGTTTCAACAGCCTCACGGTTGACGGCGTGAAGCTGAACGACAATTTCGGCCTCAACAGCAACGGCTTTCCGACACAGCGTCAGCCGTTTCCATACGATGCCATTCAGAACGTTTCGCTGGAACTGTCTCCTTACGATGTGCAGTACGGCGGATTTACCGCCTGTAACATCAATGCTGTTACGCGATCGGGAGGCAACGAGTTCTCGGGCCGCGTGTGGGTCGACTACACCGACGACAGCTTCCAGGGCGATTCACTCGAGGGAGACTCGATCCCGGTCGGCAGCTACGACGAAACCCGCTACGGTGTGTCATTCGGCGGCCCGATCATCAAAGACAAGCTGTTCTTCTTCGCCGCCTACGAAAAAGCAGACGGTGCGGATCTTTTTGACCGCTGCGCCGGCGACGAGAGCTGCGCCACGCCGGTCCTTGGCGTTTCCAGGGCCCAGCTGGACAGGATCGCCTCGATTGCCACAAACCTGTACGGCTATGAGCCTGGTGGCACAATCCTGAACGCGCCGAACGAGGATGAGAAATACCTCATTCGTCTCGACTGGAATATCAACGATGCGCACAACGCCGCGCTGACGTATGCCTACAACGACGGCTTCAACATCTCACAATCGGACAGCGATTCCGACGAATTCGAATTCTCGAATCATTTCTACGAGCGCGGCGCCGAATTGAACTCCTACTCTGGCCAGCTGTTCTCGGACTGGACCAGCAACTTCAGCACGGAGCTGCGGGTCGCCTACTCCGAGCTCGACAACCGGCAGATCTCGCAAAACAACCAGGGCTTCGGTGAGGTGCAGATCGAGACCTACTTTGACGGCGACGGCGACGGCGACATGGATCAGGCGCTGGTTTATCTTGGCGGCGACGATTCACGGCAGTCGAACAAGCTCAAGTACGACACGACGAATTTCAAGCTCGCCGGCACCTATACGGTCGCTGATCACGCGATTTCCGGTGGTTACGAGCGCGAAGAATTCGACATCTTCAACCTGTTCCTGCAACACACGATCGGCGAGTATCGTTTCGACGAGTCCAATACGGATATCAACGGCAACCCGGTCGGATGTAATTCTTCCCGCCCGGATGGTTGCATCGACCAGTTCGAAGCCTTCAGTCCTGACGATATCTACTATGGCAACGCCGCGCCGTCGCTGAACCCCAACGATGCGGCGGCCGAGTTCGCCTATGCCGTCAACACGGTGTATCTCCAGGATGAGTTCACGGTATCCGACCTGGACCTGACTATCGTCGCCGGCCTTCGTTATGACTGGTATACGAGCGACGACTTGCCGCGTGAGAACGCAAATTTCATCGCGCGTTCGGGATTCAGCAACAGGAGCAATTTCGACGGTGAGTCGCTGCTGCAGCCACGTGTCGGATTCACTTACAATATCTCCGATGACCTGACGGTCCGTGGCGGCGCCGGCCTCTACAGCGGCGGTAACCCGAACGTCTGGCTGGGCAACAACTACCAGAATGACGGCTTCACGCAGGTGCAGGCGCGTGAATTCAATGGCGGTGTCGCCGGCCTCAACATCGACCCGAATGCCGGGCTCAACACCGTTCCGCTCGGTCTCGATGGCAATGGCAGACCCATATTCGATGCGCCGCAGGCGATTCTCGATTACGTCGCAAACGGCACGGCGGATACGGGCGTGAACGCGATTGCTCCCAACTTCAAGATTCCGTCGAACTGGAAGTACTCACTGGGCGCTACCTGGTTGTTCGATGCCGGCGCGTTTGGTGAGGGCTATACCCTGTCCGGTGATATCGTCTTCTCGAGAGGCAAGAACTCCGCCATCATCGTCGACGACACGAACGTGCGCATCGGCACGGCTCCGGACGGGCGGCCGATCTACTTCCAGACCGACAAGTCCATCGCAAGCTGTGCCGCGAACCCGCTGTCCGATCCGGGCCTTTGCGATCGTCAAGGCAACGGCGACTACATCCTGACCAACGTGAAAGGCGACGATGCGGAATCAACCAGCCTTTCCTTCACGCTGGACAAGGCCTATGACTGGGGCCTGGACTGGACATTCGGATACGCGTACACCAGGGCCAAGGACGTCAACCCGATGACGAGTTCGGTTGCCTTCTCCAACTACTCGAACACCGCCGTGTCCGACACCGAAGATCCCGGGCTGGCCCGCTCGAACTACGAGATTCCGAATCGCTTTATCCTGCGGATGGGTTACGAGACACAGCTCTTCGGCGACAATTCGACGCGCATCACGATGTTCGCGAGTCGCAACCAGGGTCGGCCATTCAGCTACACGTTCAACGACCAGGAGATGTTCGCGATCGGGCCGTTCTTCAATTTCTCGGATGACCGCAGCCTGCTCTATATGCCCTCCGGGCCAAACGATCCGAATGTCGTGTTCGACCCGGGCTTTGACCAGGCCGCATTTTTTGAGTTCGCTGACGCCGCTGGGATCAGCAGTTACGGTGGCCAGATAGTGCCGCGAAACGTCGATTTCAGTAACTGGTTCACCAAGGTCGACCTTCGTGTCAGCCAGGAGATTCCCGGATTCACCGAGAATCAAAAGGGCACCTTCTATTTCGTCATAGAAAATGTCGGCAACCTGCTGAATGATGACTGGGGCGTGTTCCGCGAGCAGAGTTTCCCGCGCACCGCTGCGATCGTCGACGCCAGCCTGAATGCAAACAATCAGTATGTCTTCGAGAGCTTTAACTCGCCGAATCAGAGTCGCGTCGGCGGTGCTTCTCTGTGGTCGATGCGTTTTGGAGTCAACTACAACTTCAACTAGCAGTTTCCAGATCGCAGTGCTCAAGCAGAAAGGGCGGCCATTGGCCGCCCTTTCTTTTTGCGAGGACTGCTACTTCGACACCCACACTTCAAGCCAGAGGCTCCCTAGCCCTGCAGATCGGCAACCACTCGCTTGACCGAACTATCCTCCGGATCGTTACTGATACGAAAGCCCAGCGGCCCGACCAGCTCGAGCATCTTGCTATTGTTGCTCAGCACCTGACCTTCCATCTGTTCCAGGCCGCGATCCCGCGCGACCTCCATCAGGTTCTGCATCAAGCGATGGGCGAGACCGCGACTCTGCCAGCGATCTGATACAACCAGCGCAAATTCGCAGCTCTTCTTGTCCGGATTGGTCGTGTAGCGCGCCACCCCTATCTGTTCCTCGGCCGCACCGCTTGGCTTGACCGCGATAAGCGCCATTTCGTTGTGATAGTCGATCTGCGTAAAGCGCACCAGCATTTCCTGGCTCAATTCCTGCAGCGAGTTCATGAATCGAAAGTACCTGGCCTCATCCGAGAGCTCACGCACGAACTTCGCTTCGATCTCCGCATCTTCGGGCCGGATCGGCCGGATGACGATGTCAGTGCCATCACTCAGCTGCAGTTTCCTCACGAGCTGCGCCGGGTAGGGGTGGATGGCGAGATGGTGATACGGGTCGGTCGACGGCGGCGGATAAGCGACAACCATGCGTGCGTCCACGGCAACAATGCCCTGGTCGTCCATAATCAGCGGATTGATGTCCATTTCCTGTATCCAGGGCAGCTCGCACGCCATGCTGGAAACGGCGAGCAATACATCGACCAGCTTGTCCATGTCCACCGCCGGCATCTGGCGGAACTCGCCCAGCAGCCTGGAGACTTTCGTACGATTGATCAGGTCCAGGGCCAGTCGGCGATTCAGCGGCGGCAGGGAAATGGCAGCATCGCCCATTACCTCCACGCTGGTGCCGCCGCTGCCGAAACTGATGACGGGACCGAACACCGGGTCGTCGACGATTCCGATCATCAGTTCTCGTCCGTTAGAACTTCGATACATCTTCTCGACGGTTACGCCAGCTATCGTCGCCTCGGGCATTCTCGCGAGCACCTGGTCGATGAGCTGCCGGTAGGCGCCGCGCACTTCCTGCGCGGAATTGATGTTCAGGCGCACGCCGCCGGCATCGGATTTGTGCGATATGTCCTGGGAAAGCACTTTCATCGCGACCGGAAACCCGATGGACTCCGCGATGACCAGCGCCTCGTTGGCCGAATGAGCGACGCCGTTACGCACCGTGGGTATACGAAAGGCGTTCAGCACGGCCATTGACTCAGGCTCGGTCAACACCTTTCGCTGTTCTGTCAGCACGCCCTCGATGATCATGCGCGCGCCTTCGCTGTCAGGCGGTTCCTGGCCACTGGTCAGCTGCGCCGGCGTCTGCAACAGCAGCCGCTGATTCCGGTTGTATCGGGCCAGGTAGGAAAACGCGTCGACCGCATTCTCCAGTGTGCCGAAGTCCGGTACACGCGCATTGTTGAAGAGCTGCCGCGCCTTCGCGACCTGGGCGCCACCCATCCAGCTGGTCATGATCGGCTTCCTGCTGTTTTCGGCCGATTTGATCACCGCCTCTGCCACGTCGCTGGGTCGCGTCATGGCCTGTGGCGTCAGGATGACGATCGCGCCGTCGACGCCCGGATCCGCCAGGCAGATGTCGAGCGCCTGCTGATAGCGTTCCGGCGGCGCATCGCCGATGATGTCGACCGGGTTGCCGTGCGACCAGACTTCCGGAAGCACCTTGTTCAGGGCGTCCACGGTTCCCGCAGCAAGGGTACTGAGCTCAATGCCCTGGTCCGTCGCCCGGTCTGCGGCCATGACGCCCGGACCGCCACCGTTGGTGATGATCACGAGACGGCCGGACGCACCACGATAATGGGCGGACGACAGCGCCTTGGCGGCGGCAAACAGCTGCCCGATCGTCTCGACCCGCAGCACGCCCGAGCGCGAAAGCGCGGCAGAGAATGTTTCGTCGCTGCCAACCAGCGCTCCGGTGTGTGACATCGACGCCTCGGCCCCCGCGGCGTGCCGTCCGACCTTCAGTGCGATGACCGGTTTGATGCGGGCGGCGGCCCGCAGGCTGCTCATGAATCGCCGGGAGTTATTGATGCCTTCGATATACAGAAGAATCGCCTTGGTTTTCGGGTCAGAAACCAGGTAGTCGAGGTAGTCACCGAAATCCAGGTCCGCCGCGATACCGGTTGATACGACCGTCGAGAAACCGATGTGATTCGCCTCCGCCCAATCGAGAATGGCTGTACAGATCGCGCCCGACTGGGACACGAACGCGAGGTTTCCCGGCTGTGCGTTGTTGTTGCCAAAGGTGATGTTGAGGCCGATATCCGGACGGATAATGCCGAGGCAGTTTGGCCCCATCAGCCGAATGCCGTGGCGCTGCACCAGCTCCGTCACCTGGTCTTCAAGCTGCCGGCCGGCCGCGCCTGTCTCCCGAAATCCCGCCGAGAGTATCAACATCATCCGGACGCCGCGCTCGCCGCAGGCCTGCACGATTGCGGGGACGCTTTTGGCCGGTGTTGCAACCACTGCCAGATCGACGGTCTCTTCGATGTCGGCCAGTGATGCGTAAGCCTTCCGTCCCTGGACCTCGTCGCGCCTGGGGTTGATCGCATAGATACGGCCTTTGAAACCGGCGGTCAGCAGGTTCTTGAAAACCACTCCGCCGACCGAATCCGTCCTGTCACTGGCCCCGAAAAGGGCGATGCTGTCGGGCGTGAATAGCGATGTCAGGTAATGCTCGTTCATCAGGGGCTGTCGCTCCAAATTCCTTTTGCAAGCGGGACCTTTTACACTGCATCACAACAATGTCTCAATAAGGGAATGCCACTTTGGCAACTGCCTTTATCAGCCACGCCGACTTTCGCAAGCACGACACCGGCGAGGGCCATCCGGAAAACGCACGACGCCTGTCGGCGATTGACGACCGGCTTATCGCATCCGGACTATCGGACCTGCTTCGCCACTACGATGCCGTGGAGGCCACGGATGCGCAACTCCTGCGGGTGCACACGGCCGAGCATCTGCGCACGCTGGAATCGGCGTTGCCGCAAAGCGGCTACACCCGGCTGGACCCGGATACGGTGATGAGTGCGGACTCCCTGAAGGCGGCCCGCCGGGCAGCTGGCGCGCTCGTCATGGCCGTCGATCTCGTGGCAGGCGGCGACGTGGAATCGGCCTTCTGCCCGGTTCGCCCTCCCGGCCATCATGCCGAAAGCAACCGCGCGATGGGATTTTGCCTCTTCAACAATATTGCGGTGGGTGCGGCACATGCGCTGGAAGCGCACGGCCTCGAGAGGGTGGCCATCGTCGATTTCGACGTGCACCAGGGCAATGGTACCGAAGATATCTTCATGCACGACAAACGCGTGCTTTTCTGTTCGACGTTTCAGCACCCGTTCTATCCCTATACGCCGCTGCTCGAGAACAGCGACAGTCGCGTGAACGTGCCGCTGGATGCCGCCGCGGGCAGTGCGGAATTTCGCGCAGCTGTCAACGGTCACTGGCTACCCGCACTCGCCGCATTCGAAGCGCAGATGGTCTTCGTGTCCGCCGGCTTCGACGCGCACCGCGACGACGAGATGTCCAGCGTCAGCCTGGTTGACGCGGATTATCAGTGGGTCACCGAGAAGATCGTCGACGTCGCCGGCCATTCGGCATCGGGGCGCATCGTCTCCGCCCTGGAAGGCGGATACGAACTCCATAGTCTTGCGCGATGCGTCGAACTGCATCTCCGTGCGCTGATGGGCCTGGTCTAGCCCGCTACGGTCTGCCTCTACTCGAAGCAGCGTTCCTTGCCTTCCTTCAACAGGTGGATCCTGCGGTTTTCCGGATCCACCGGGGCACCCACTTTCTTGCCCGCCGCCTGCGCCTTCAGCACACCGTCGAGGACCAGGTACTTGAGCTCAGATCCCGGCGGCGTTGCCGGCCTGTCCTTGGGGATGTCGTAGCCGTCGCCGCCACCGTAAAGGAAGTTGGGAACGTTCACGCTATAGGTCTTGTCGGCACTTATCTCTTCCCAGCCGTCGCTGCCGGGCACCTGCAGGCTGACAATACGATCACCCGCGTTGCGGCTGCGATCGACACAGACGCGAAACCCGGATACCTGCGGGAAATAGCCCTTGCTGGGACCGCGACCGCGGTAGCCCGCCTCCAGAACCTTGCGAAACTCGGCTCCCGTCATCGTTGTCTGCCGAAGAAACGAGCTGAATCCAAAGGTGCGGCCGATGTCCTCGAAGAGGATATCGTCCTCGACAAAATCGTCGATGCGCAGCGTACCGCCGTTAATAAACGCGAGATCCGATGGCTCGCCAAACGCCCTGCGCATCTGGTCCGCGATGAAATTTCCCCAGTTGCTTTCTTCATTACGCACGGTGACCTCGCGGCCGTCCAGCGCCAGCGCCGCGGTACCCACGCGCGCTTCGAGAAACGGAAACTTCTCGAGCAGGCGTTCGCGCCACCTGTTCGCAAGCACCTCGTAGTCAGGGTCCGGAACGATCGACCGATCCAGCTTGACCTGGCGCTCACGCACCGTTGCGTTGCCGGCGGCATCGAAGTCAACGTCGATCACCCAGATTACCCTGGCATTGGACGCTCCCTTCATGACGGACGCCGACGTTGCGCTGGCTGCGATGAACTCGGGCTCATGCTCGTGACCACCGACGATAAAGGCAAACTTCGGATGCCTCGCTTTCAGCCGGGCAATCTCCGCATCGTGCCTCAGGTGCAGGTGCGTCACTCCGATGATCAGATCGACGCCATTTCGTTCGAGCAACTCCATGGTCTGCTCTGCGACGCCGAGGTAATCGCCATTATTCTCGAGATAACTGCGCGTGTTGCCACCGTCGCCGGGCTTCAATGTCAGCGAAAACACGCCGATGGTTCTGCCGTGTGATTCGAAAGTGAACGCCCTCTGCAACGCGCCATCCACGGCCGCATCGCCCGTCTTGAAAGTATAATTGTCACCCAGCCAATCGAAGTGCGACGCCTTCACGGCCGCAATCAACTGCTCCGGACCGCGGCGATCGAATTCGTGATTGCCGGCCACCGCGTGCAGCGGCGCAACGGCATTCATGTGGTTGAACGCGTCGACCATTTGCAGGCCATTCCAGAGCTGGCTTTCGAGCGAGGGATACAGGAAGTCGCCGCCGTGAAGAATGTGCACGTCGCGGCCTCTGGCCTGCAGACCACGCACGACACTGACGACGCGACCGAAGCCGCCGGCATTGCCGTCTTCGACGGCGCCAACCCGATACGTGTCGTTGAGATGCACGAACGTCAGGCCCTGCGGTTCGCGCTCGGGCAGGCTCGCGCAAGCAGAAAAGACCAGCAAGAAGACGACATTGAGCAGTGTGATTTTTTTCATGCGGGCATGCTAACCTGATTCGTTCGCACCCGCATCAGGAGAAACCATGACCCGCTTGTCCGTTTTGATCTCGGCTTTCGCTCTGGCCTCACTCGCCGCCTGCGCAACTGTGTCGTCACCAGAAACGGCTGCTTCTTACCATGATCCGCGGAGAGATCTGGGCCTGCAGTGGGTAAAGCGTTCCGTCGAGTACCAGGCGGTCACGAGGCAGGTCTATCGCAATGCCGAGGCCGCGCTGGCAGGCTACATCGATGACAAAAGCTGGAGCGCCATGCCCGAGCAGGTCGGTGCCGAAGACCTGCCACCCGCCGTTATCCTCGATGTCGATGAGACGGTCGTGAGCAATGTCGACTTTCAGCTGACCTACGAGCGCCCGTTCGCCAACCACAAGCTGAACACATGGAGCAGCAACTTCGATGCCCGGCCAATTGCCGGCGTCAGGGAGTTCGTCAGATCCGCGAGGGCCCTCGGGGTTGCGGTTTTCTTCGTCACCAATCGACCCTGCCAAGTGATTGCCGGTTACACGGATCCGTGCCCACAGAAAACGACGACGATTAATGATATCCGTGAAGTCGGCATCGACGTCCGTCCGGAATACGTCATGTTGTCCGGCGAGCGCCCGGGCTGGGACCGCGAGAAGCTCGTGCGACGCAAGCTGATTGCAGAAACACACCGCGTCATCATGCTCATCGGCGATGACTTCGGGGATTTCGTGCCTTGCGCCAGACAGAAAGTCGTCGCGCCCTGCACGGCGGCGGCAAGCCGGAAAAGCCGTGCCGAGGCGCTTCGGACCTACGACAAATACTGGGGCGCAGGCTGGTACATCCTGCCGAACCCGATGCACGGATCATGGACTTCAGTACGCTAAAAGGCGTATGCTCAAGTCTGCGAGATCGTCGGTAACGCATTGAAAACAAAAAGAACTCGCCGCCAGTCTTGCGGCCGGCGGCGCTAAATCCAACAGGGGGTCAACGTGGCGAAAGTAAAGTGTGGTCTGATCCAGATGGCTCTGAAAGGCGACGGCTCGATGGAACCGGAGGCCATTCGCGATCGCATGATCGCGGCGCATGTTCCCTACATCGAGGATGCCGGAAAACAGGGTGTGCAGGTGCTTTGTTTTCAGGAGGTCTTCACGCAGCCTTATTTCTGCCCCAGCCAGGACCGCAAGTGGTATGCGGCCGCGGAAAAAATTCCCGACGGCCATACGACCAGGCTCATGCAGGAGTATGCGAAAAAGTACGGCATGGTGATCGTGGTACCGATCTACGAAGAACACATGACTGGCGTCTATTACAACACCGCCGCGGTTATCGATGCGGACGGCAAATATCTTGGCAAGTATCGCAAGACGCATATTCCGCAGGTCGATCCCGGGTTTTACGAGAAATTCTTTTTCAAGCCGGGCGATAGCGGCTACCCGGTGTTCGAAACGGCTTTTGTCAAACTCGGCGTTTACATTTGCTACGACCGACACTTCCCGGAAGGCTGGCGCGCGCTGGCACTCAACGGCGCGGAATACATCGTCAATCCGTCGGCGACGGTTGCCGGCCTGAGCAAGTACCTGTGGGAACTCGAGCAGCCGGCGTCGGCGGCTGCCAACGGCCTGTTCATCGGTGCCATTAACCGGATCGGCAAGGAGGAGCCTTGGGCTGAAAAGATGGGCGAGTTTTATGGCTCCAGCTACATCGTCAATCCACGCGGCACGATCGAGGCGCAGGCAAGTTACGGCGACGACGAGCTGCTGGTGCACGAAATCGATCTCGATATGGTTCGCGAAGTCCGCAATACCTGGCAGTTCTTCCGCGACCGCAGGCCCGAGACTTACGGTCCGCTGACGGACGCCTAGTCGCCATCCCGAAATGCCGTGAAGTTATACGTTCACTAGCGAGGAATTCAATGCCCGAGGCACTATCGGTCAGCCAACTGCGTACCGTCGGCGAACACGTCGAACTGGACGTGGGCGACGATATTGCGACGAGTCCTCGATACAACGAAGACATTGCGCCGACCCGGGTATCGCAGCGAACCTGGACGCGCTGGAATGTCGCCTCGCTGTGGGTCGGTATGGCCATCTGCGTACCCACGTACACGCTTGGCGGCGTACTCACCGCCTATTTCGGGCTGTCCGTCTCGGAGGCGCTCTGGACCATACTGATCGCCAATATCGTGGTCCTGGTCCCGTTGACGCTGAATGCCTACCCCGGCACGCGCTATGGCATACCCTGCCCCGTCGTGATGCGCGCCTCCTTCGGCATCATCGGCTCCAACGTGCCGTCCCTGATACGCGCGATCGTGGCTTGCGGCTGGTTCGGTGTGCAGACGTTGTTCGGGGGCATCGCTATCCACCTGATGCTGTCTGCCATGTTCGACGGTTGGGCGGCGCTCGGCGGTGTGGGAGAAGTGCTCGGTTTCTTTATCTTCTGGGTTGCCAACCTCGCAATCGTCATCCGCGGCGCCGAGTCGATCAAGCGCCTCGAGGCCCTGGCGGCGCCGCTGCTGCTGCTGGTCGCCATTGGCCTGATCGTCTGGGCACTGCCAAAAATCACGCTCGGCGAGGTGCTGGCAACACCCGCAACGCGACCGCCGGGCGCACCGCTGTTCGGCTATTTCATGGCGGGCCTTACCGCCATGGTCGGCTTCTGGGCAACGCTGTCGCTTAACATCCCGGATTTCAGCCGCTACGCGCGCGACCAGCGCAGCCAGGTGCTTGGCCAGATTATCGGGCTGCCGCTGACGATGTTCCTGTTCGCCGGGCTCGGTGTCGTCCTGACGGCCGCCTCGGTCGAGCTCACGGGCGAAACCATATCGGATCCGATCAACCTCATTGGAAAGATCGACAACGACTTCTGGGTCGTCGTCGCGATGCTGATGATCGTACTGGCAACCATTTCGACGAACACGGCTGCCAATATCGTCTCGCCCACCAACAGCTTTCAGAATATTGCGCCGCGTCACATCGACGAGAATCGCGGCGTCATTCTGACGGGCATCATCGGCCTGTTGCTGATGAGTTGGGAGCTGCTGAAGAAAATGGGCTGGCTGGACACCGACGTCAGCGTGGAAAGCCTGTACTCCAACTGGCTTCTCGGCTATTCCAGCCTGCTGGGCCCTATTGCAGGCATCATGATCGTCGACTATTTTCTGATCAAGAAGCAGGCCTACAACCTGATTGCCCTGTACAAGGACAATGCCGGCTATCCGGCCTGGAACAAGGCGGGCTTTACCGCGTTCCTCGTTCCTGTCGGACTGACGATCGTCGCGATCACGACCGGTCGCCTGGGCTGGTTCTACGACTACGGCTGGTTCACGGGTTCTATACTCGGCGGCATCATCTATTACTTTGTCGCGCGTGGCGACATCGGGAGTTCATCATGACGGTACTTATCAAGGGCGGGACAGTCGTCAACGCGGAACGGTCTTTGCGGGCCGATGTGCTTTGCGAGGGCGGCCTGATCTCGGCCGTCGGCGACGACCTCGAGGCGCCGAAAGGCGCCAGCATCGTCGATGCCGGCGGGCAGTATGTGATGCCGGGGGGCATCGATCCTCATACGCATATGCAGCTGCCGTTCATGGGCACCGTTACGACGGAAGACTTTTACTCGGGCACGGCTGCCGGTCTTACGGGCGGAACGACGATGATCATCGACTTCGCAATTCCAAATCCTCAGCAGAACATCCTGGACACATACAGGCAGTGGCGCGAATGGGCGGAGAAATCCGTCGCCGATTACTCCTTCCACGTCGCGATTACCTGGTGGGACGATACCGTGTACGAGGACATGGGCACGCTCGTTCGCGATCACGGCGTCAACAGCTTCAAGCATTTCATGGCGTACAAAGGCGCCATCATGGCGGACGACGAGATTCTCGTGAACAGCTTCTCGCGAGCGGTCGAACTGGGTGCGATTCCCACGGTGCATGCGGAAAACGGGGAACTGGTATTTCGCCTGCAAAAGGAACTGTTCGAAAAGGGGATCACGGGCCCGGAAGCGCACCCCTTGTCGCGTCCGCCCGAAGTCGAGGGCGAGGCGGCGAATCGCGCAATCCGCATCGCCGAAGTGCTGCGCGCTCCACTGTACGTCGTGCACACGTCCTGCCGGCAGGCGCTCGAAGCGATCACACGCGCACGCAACGAGGGACAGCGCGTCTTCGGCGAAGTGCTTGCCGGTCACCTGCTCGTCGATGACTCGGTCTATCGCAATGCGGACTTCGACATCGCGGCCGCGCATGTCATGAGTCCGCCATTTCGCTCCAGGGATAACCAGGAGGCGCTCTGGCACGGGCTGCAATCGGGGAACCTGCAGACCACGGCCACCGACCACTGCTGTTTCTGTGCCGACCAGAAGGCCGCCGGGAAGGACGATTTCCGGCTGATACCCAACGGCACGGCGGGCATCGAGAACCGCCTCGAGGCCTTATGGCACCATGGCGTCGGTACCGGCCGCCTGACCATGAACGAGTTCGTCAAAGTCACCTCGACGAACGCCGCGCAGATTTTCAACATCTATCCGCGCAAAGGCAGCATTTCGGTCGGCGCGGATGCGGATATCGTGGTCTGGGATCCGGCCGCTACCAAGACCATCTCGGCGAAAACCCATCATCAGAACGTGGACTACAATATTTTCGAGGGCATGACGGTAACCGGTTGTGCCTCGCACACGATCAGCCAGGGCCGCGTGGTGTACGCCGACGGCCAGCTCGACGTCGAGCGTGGTGCCGGACGCTACGTCGATCGGCCGCCGTTCGCACCCTACTACGACGCACTGAAAATCCAGTCGGAGCGGGCCGAGCCCGTCGCCGTTCAACGGTAAGCGCGTTGTAACGATGAGCAGCGCCGACCGACACCCCGACATTCGCGAACGTCGCCTCGATGACGACGAACTCGCGCGCAATTTTGCCGACCTGCATCCACCGCTTAGCCGGTCGGAAGCCCTGATCGAAGCCGATCGCTGTTACTTCTGTTACGACGCCCCGTGCACGACGGCGTGTCCCACCGGTATCGACATTCCAGCCTTTATTCAAAAGATCCGCAGCGACAACATCCGGGGTTCTGCTCACACTATTCTTCGCGAGAACATCATGGGCGGAATGTGCGCGCGTGTCTGCCCGACGGAGGTTCTCTGTGAACAAGCCTGCGTGCGCAACACGCATGAGGAAAAGCCGGTCGAGATCGGACTTCTGCAACGCTATGCGACAGACCCGGTCTTCGAGCAACAAACGCCGCTGTTTTCTCGCACGCCGTCGACGGGCAAGAAGGTGGCAATTGTCGGCGGCGGCCCCGCGGGCCTGTCCTGCGCACATCGCCTCGCCATGCTCGGCCACGATGTGGTCGTCTACAATCGCGACGCCAAGCCTGGCGGCCTCAACGAATACGGCATTGCCGCCTACAAGGCCATCGACGATTTCGCCCAGAAAGAAGTGGCCTATATTCTGTCGATCGGCGGAATCGACGTTCGCAACGGGCAGTCGCTGGGCCGGGATTTCACACTCAGCGAGCTTCGGAGCTCCTACGACGCCGTGTTTGTTGCAATCGGGCTCGGCTCGACGAATGAACTCGGCCTGGACCGGGAGACGCTGCCTGGCGTCGGCGCAGCCATCGACTACATCGCCGGAATTCGACAGGCGGACGACCTGGGCCGGCTGCCAGTCGGGCGACGGGTCGTCGTTATCGGCGGCGGCATGACGGCAATCGACATCGCCGTGCAGAGCCGGAGACTCGGCGCCGAACGCGTCGATCTCGTGTATCGCCGCGGGCCCGAACAAATGGGTGCCAGTCAGTATGAGCAGGACCTTGCCCGGACCAACGGCGTGACGATCCATCATTGGGCAGCACCGGTTGCGCTGCTTGGCGACGAAAACATCACGACGATTCGCTTCGAGCGAACGTCGCTCGACGGCGAGCGCCTCGCAGCAACAGGCGAGCGGTTCGAACTGACGGCGGATACGGTATTCAAGGCAATCGGCCAGGCGCTTGACGCGACGATGCTTGGCGACAGTGCTGCCGATCTCGTCATCGAGAATAAGCGCATCGTCGTCAACGACGCTGGCAAGACATCGCTCGAAGACGTCTGGGCCGGGGGTGACTGTATCGCGGCCGGCGACGACCTGACCGTCACCGCGGTGCAGCAGGGCAAAGTAGCCGCGCTCGACATCGACCGCTATCTGAGGGAAACGTAGACATGGCCGATCTCAAGTCGACATTTCTTGGCATTACGTCGCCCAATCCTTTCTGGTTGGCGTCGGCGCCGCCGACCGACAAGGCCTACAACGTCAATCGCGCGTTCGAAGCGGGCTGGGGCGGCGCTGTCTGGAAAACCCTCGGTGAAGATCCGCCCATCGTAAACGTCAGCGGACCGCGCTACGGCGCGATTCACAGCAACGATCGCCGCGTCATTGGTTTCAACAACATCGAACTGATTACCGACCGGCCACTGAAGACCAACCTCGACGAAATGCGGCAGATCAAGCAAGACTGGCCGGATCGTGCGCTGGTCGCATCGGTGATGCTGCCGATGAACGAGGCAGCCTGGGCGAAATACCTGCCGATGATCGAAGACACCGGCATCGATGCGTTCGAGCTCAATTTCGGTTGCCCGCATGGCATGTCCGAACGGGGCATGGGCGCGGCAGTAGGCCAGGTTCCCGAGTACATTCAGATGGCCGCCGAGTGGGCGAAGAAGGCGGCGTCCGTACCCGTCATCGTAAAGCTCACGCCCAACGTCACGAACATACTGCCGCCGGCGAAAGCGGCACTGGACGGCGGCGCCGATGCCGTCTCGCTGATCAATACCATCAACTCCATCATGCGGGTCGACTACGACTCCCTGACGATGTACCCGGCGACGGACGGCATGGGTACCCATGGCGGCTACTGCGGCGAGGCGGTCAAGCCGATTGCACTGAACATGGTGGCGGAGATTGCGCGCAGCGCCGAAACCCGGGCGCTGCCCATTTCCGGCATCGGTGGAATCACCGACTGGCGCGATGCGGTGGACTTCCTGGCACTGGGCGCCAGCAACGTGCAGGTCTGCACGGCAGCGATGATATACGGCTTCAAGATTATCGACGACCTCGTCGACGGCCTGAACAACTTTCTCGACGACAAGCAGTTGCCGCTCGAGCAGCTTGTCGGCAAGGCCGTGCCCAGCGTCACCGACTGGCAATACCTGAACCTGAACTACGTCGAGAAGGCGCGTATCAACCAGGATCTGTGCATCAAATGCGGCCGCTGTCACGTCGTTTGCGAGGACACGTCGCACCAGGCCATAACGCACACCGTCAACGGCGAGCGACATTTCGAGGTAATCGACGCGGAATGCGTAGGCTGTAATCTCTGCGTCAGCGTGTGCCCGGTCGACAGCTGTATTACGATGGAGCAGCTGAGCGAGGGCACGGACCCCCGAACGGGGCAGCCGATCTCCCGGGTCAAAGCGAACTGGACCAGCCATCCGAATAATCCCATGCGAAAACCGGACTAGGAGTCCCCTGATCATGCCGATATCGGACGAAGACCTCATCAAGGCTGCCAGGGAGGCTCGCGAAAGAGCCTACTGCCGTTATTCGAAATACAGCGTTGGCGCGGCCATCATCGATGATAATGGCCAGCTGCACAGCGGCTGCAATGTGGAGAATGCCGCCTACAATCTCGGCAACTGCGCCGAAGCTGCGGCGATCGCTGCAATGGTCCAGGGCGGGGGCAGGCTCATTCGGCGAATCGCTGTCGCCGGCGGCTACTCGGATATTGCACCCTGCACGCCCTGCGGCGGCTGCCGCCAGCGCATCAAGGAATTCGCCGATGAGAATACCGCGGTTATCGTCATCGACGACAGCAAGGAATGGCAGGAATACAGCATCGACGAGTTGCTGCCCGCCTCCTTTCATCTCGACAAAATCTGAGCAGAGAGAAAAAGCGCATGCATCGCGACATTAAGTTCTGGATATTGCTGGCCGTGTTCCAGGCATTCTTCGGTTTTGCGGTTTTCGCGATTACCCGTGACTATTACCAGCCGGACGCACCCGGCGTGAGGGCGCATCCGTCGACGATCAACCCCTCCGCAGGCACCTGGCAGGGCATCCGGGCGAACGATATCTCGCGACTGGCGCCTTCTGCCCTTGGCGACGCAATCGCCGAGGAGCCCGCGGAGATATCGCGCCAGGCGGACGACTTCTTTGCCCGGCGGCAATACGAGCAGGCGGCGAACCGCTACAAGCGGCTCCTGGACTTCGATCCACAGAATGTCGAGGTGCACAACAACCTGGGACTGACGCTTCATTATCTCGGCCGTTCGGATGAGGCCCTGCGTTACCTTAACGAAGGGGTGGCCCTCGACTCGGCGAATCAGAGAATCTGGCTGACGCTGGGCTACGTCAACAGCCAGCTCGGCAACGTCGAGCAGGCACGCACGGCGCTTGGCAAGGCGAGCCGGACCGGCGGCAACGAGTCGATCCGCCAATCCGCCCTGACGATGCTCGACGAACTGCCCTGACGTAGCTTCGATCAATCCCGAGTGGGACGCTAGCCCGGCTCTTCCTCCTGCGGCAGCGTCAGCCGAAGCACCAGGTAACCGCAAAGCCCTGAGATCAGGGAACCGACGATGATGCCGAGACGCTCGTCAAACAGGAGGTTGACGCCGGTCTCTTCGAAAGCAAGCGAACCGATGAACAGACTCATGGTGAAGCCGACACCGCAGATCAGCGCCGTGCCGTAGATATGTGCCCATCGCAGGTCGGCAGGCAGGCGCGCAAGGCCGAGCGAAACGCCAAGCGCGCAGAACAGAAAAACGCCAAGCTGTTTTCCAAGAAAAAGGCCGGCGATGATGCCGAGCGGCACAGGGTGCAGAAACGATTCCAGGGACAGGCCGGAAAGCGAAATGCCGGCATTCGCAAAAGCGAAAACCGGCAGTATCCCGAACGCGACGGCTGTGTGCAGATCGTGTTCGAGATCGTGCAGCGGCGACGACTCTTCTTTGGGGTTACGCATCGGAATAAAGGCGGCGAGGACGACGCCGGCGAGCGTCGCGTGAACCCCGGACTTCAGCACAGCCACCCAGATGACGATCCCGATCAGCATGTAAGGCGCCTTTTCCATGACGCCACGCCGGTTCAAAAGTAACAGCACGGGCAGGCATGCGGCCGCCGTTATCAGGGCCGTGACCGACAGGTCGCTGGTGTAGAACAGCGCGATGATCAGGATGGCGCCAACATCGTCGAATATCGCGACCGACACAAGGAATATCTTCAGTGACAGCGGCACGCGGCTGCCGAGCAGCGCCAGAATGGCAAGCGCGAACGCGATATCGGTTGCCGCCGGAATCGCCCAGCCCTGCAGCGCCGTACTGTCGCCCTGGTTGACCCAGACATAAATCAGGGCGGGAACCAGCATTCCCCCAATCGCCCCCAGCGCCGGCAACACGAT
>JBFELT010000051.1:0-18219 GCA_041552015.1 Woeseiaceae bacterium | reverse complement strand
CGTCGATCAGCGCCGGCATGCCTTCGGCGCCGGTAACGGCCAGCGTCGGCCGCCAGGTATTGTTTAGCAGCAGTTCCGCATGCGATTCGTCTGGCGCAGGTTTGGCGATGGCCCACGGGAACTTCTTGTATACGGAGTCCCCGAGTGTTGCGGCGGCAAGTCGCGCCTGTTCCAGGCGCTGCTCCGGGATTTCGACATGCAGGCCATCAAGCAGAACCTGCCCGTTCGACTCATCCTCGATTCGACTGATGAGTTGACGCGCGACTCTGAAACTCGACGGCACGACGCCACTCGCCGTCCCTGAATGCACGCCTTCGGTCAGTACGTCGACGCGCAGCGTCCCTGTGAGGTTGCCGCGCAGCGACGTCGTGCACCAAAGCTGGTCGTAATTGCCGCATTCGGCATCGAGGCACACGACCAGGTCCGGCGATCCGATGCGATCTTCGAGCAGGTCGATATAGTAGGGCAGGTCGAAGCTGCCGCTCTCCTCACAGCCCTCGATAAGAACCACGCAATGCGCATGTGGAATCCCCTGTTCCTGCAGCGTGCGAATCGCCGTCAAGGAGCCGAACGTAGCGTAGCCATCATCGGCGCCACCGCGACCGTACAACTTTCCGTCGCGAATGACGGGTGTCCAGGGGTCGAGGTCCTTCTCCCAGCCGCTGAACTCGGGCTGCTTGTCATAGTGGCCGTACAGCAGGACGACGTCATCGGATTGCCCCGGAATATCGATGAACAGCAGCGGCGTGCGGCCCGGGAGGCGTACTACCTCAATCTGCATGTCCTTGATCGGCTGCTTTCTGCACCAGGCCTCGAGCATCTTGACGGCCGACTCCATGTGGCCGTGCTTCTCCCACTCGGGATCGAAAGAGGGCGACTTGTTCGGGACCTTGATGTACTCGGAGATCTCCGGAACTATTGAAGAGTCCCACAGCGTATTGACAAATGCGGCAGCCTGTTTGTTGTTCATTATTTCATTCAATCCGTAGCCAGTGATCGAAACAGCGTGCGCGTCATGCGCTCTGTAGTTATGAATTCCCAGTCGAAGCTCGCGTACTTCGCCAGAGGGTTGGCCTCGAGCACATCGTCGATGCTTTTGCCCTGATCGATCATCGCCTTAACCAGCGACCGGCCGTCGACCAACATGTCGATGTCGGCTTTCATACCTGCCTTGTCCGTCAGGGAGCCGTGGCCCGGGATGATCTTCGTGTCCTCGTCTGCCATCGACCAGATCTTCTGCTGCGCGGCAATGTAGCCGTCGACGCTGCCACCGCTGTCAAGATCGATAAAAGGGAATATGCCATGGAACAGGATGTCGCCTGTGTGAATGACGTTGGCGCCCGGGAAATAGATGGCTGCATCGCCGTCGGTATGCGCTCTTGGCAGGTGCCTGACGCGCGCCTCGATATTGCCGAGATGGAATGTCACGCCGTCACCGAAGGTAACCACAGGAAGGCCGCCCGGACCGCCGGCGCCCGATGGGTCTTCGAGCAGCCGTTTGCGGATGTTGTCGTGCGCGAAAACGACGGTGCCCTTGTCGGCGAAGTAGGCATTGCCACCGGCGTGGTCGCCGTGAACGTGCGTATTGACCAGGAAATCGACAGGACCGCCTGCCGTCTCGGTAACGTGCGCCAGCAGGTTTTCAGCAAGGGGCGGCAAGCCATCGTCGATCATGGCGACCTGTCCTTCGCCAACGAGTACGGCCATGTTGCCGCCGCCGAATCCGCCCCTGGCCTCGACCATGAATATGCCGGGTGCGATTTCGGTGGACGCGAAGGTGATTTCGGCATCCTGGGCAAAGGCCAGTGACGCCACGAGTAAAGGCAGCAGGGCGAGTGTCTTCATTACCGTCTCCACGCAAATGGGACAGCGATTGTACCCTAATGACTGTTACTGTCGCCCGGGAAACGAAAACTGCGCGCTTTCCCGGACGCCGCCGGACGGCCAGCGCTGCGTAATCGTCTTGCGGCGCGTGTAGAAGCGGACGCTGTCCGGGCCGTAGGCGGAGAGATCGCCGAACAGGGAGCGCTTCCAGCCGCCGAAGCTGTGGTAGGCCACGGGTACCGGCAGCGGCACGTTGATTCCGACCATGCCGACGTTGATGTTGTCGGCAAAATAACGCGCGGCCTCGCCGTCGCGCGTAAAAATACAGGTACCGTTGCCATATTCATGGTCGTCGATGAGCTTCATTGCCTGTTCTTCGGACTCTACCCGAACCACACAAAGCACCGGGCCGAATATTTCTTCGCGGTAAATACGCATGTCGGACTCGACTCGGTCGAACAGACAGGGACCGAGGAAGAATCCGTTTTCGTATCCTGTCACGACCAGGTCACGGCCGTCCGCGACCAGATCCGCGCCTTCTGCGACGCCGAGATCCACGTAGCCCCGGACCTTTTCGTAGTGCGCCCGGGTGACCAGAGGTCCCATGTGATTGCTGTTGTCGGTGCCCGCACCAACCCTCAGTCCGGCAATCTGTTCCTCAAGCTTCCGAACCACCGTGTCCGCTATTTCGTCGCCCACGCAGACAGCTACCGAGATTGCCATGCAGCGTTCGCCACAGGAGCCGAAGGCGGCGCCCATCAGGGCGCTGACCGCGTTGTCGACGTCAGCATCGGGCATGATGATGGCGTGATTCTTGGCGCCGCCCAAAGCCTGCACTCGCTTGCCATTGCCGGTGCCCGTGCTGTAGATGTACTCCGCAATGGGGGTTGAGCCGACGAAACTGATGGCCTGCACCCGGCTGTCGGCGAGAAGCGTATCTACGGCTTCCTTGTCGCCATTGACCAGGTTGAACACGCCGTCCGGCAAGCCGGCCTCCTTGAACAGGCGAGCGATGATCATTGGCGCGCTCGGGTCTTTTTCGGATGGCTTCAGTACGAAAGTGTTGCCACAGGCGATAGCCATCGGGTACATCCACATGGGTACCATTGCCGGAAAGTTGAACGGCGTTATGCCGGCGACCACGCCAAGCGGCTGGAAGTCCGACCAGCTGTCGATGCCTGGCCCCACGTTTCGGGAATACTCTCCTTTGAGCAGCTCCGGTATTCCGCAGGCGTAGTCCACGACTTCAACTCCGCGACCGAATTCGCCCATCGCATCGTCAAGGACCTTGCCGTGCTCTTCCGTTATTGCGGCGGCAATCTCGTCGGCATGTTCCTCGAGAAGTTGCTTGAAGCGGAACATGATACGCGCTCGTTTCGCCGGCGGTGTGTTGCGCCACGCCGGAAACGCCGCCTGCGCCGCGGCGATCGCACGCTCGACAGTCTGCGCCGAAGCCATCGCAACGTGTCGCGTGACCTGGCCGGTAGCGGGGTTGCAAATCGCTTCGGGACGATTGTCGTCGGCGACGTCGGCGCCATTGATGAAATGCCCAACAATAGTGGCGACGTCGATGTTGCTTGCAGCTCTGGCACTCATGGCTTCTCCGCTGGTCGGTTGTACTTATTCAATGGTGTCGAGGACACGACGAATCGTCTCGAAGGACTGTTGCATTTCGTCAGGATCTGAATTCAGGAATGGCGAAAACTGCAGCGTATCCATGCCGTTTCGAATCACCAGGTTCTCGTCCCAGAAGCACTTCTTGTGTGCTTCTCCTCCGCGCGCCCCCGGTGCGCCCGGCCGCGGCGCCATCTCGATTGCGCCCATGAGCCCGTAGTTACGAACATCAATGACATGTTCATGGTCGGCAAAGGAATGCAGCAGATCCTCGAAATGCTGCTCGAGAGAGGCAGCCTGTTCAAAGGTACCTTCCTCTTCGTAGACGCCCATCGTAGCCAGGCCGGCGGCCGCGGCCACCGGATGACCCGAGTAGGTATAACCGTGAAACAGCTCGATCATGTGCTCCGGACCCTGCATGAAAGCTTCGTAAATGGAGTCCTGGACCAGCACTGCACCCATCGGAATGACTCCGTTCGTCAGACCCTTGGCGGTCGTAATGATGTCGGGCACGACGCCGAAGCGCTGCGCGCCGAAGGGCCGGGCAAGACGCCCGAAGGCCGCTATAACCTCATCGAATATCAGCAGGATGCCGTGCTTGTCACAGATTTCCCGCAGGCGCTCGAGGTAGCCGACCGGCGGCGGCAAGACGCCCGTCGAACCGGCAACCGGCTCGACGATGACGGCGGCGATGTTACTGCCGTCGTGAAGGCCGCAGAGTCGCTCCAGATCGTCGGCAAGATGTGCGCCCCACGACGGCTGGCCGCGGGTAAATGCGTTGTGTTCGAGATCGTGGGTGTGGCGGATGTGATCAACGCCAGGAATCAGGTTGGCACTGAAGACCTTGCGATTCGGCACCATGCCGCCGACGGACATACCGCCGAAATTTACGCCGTGGTAGCCGCGTTCGCGACCGATCAGACGCGTCCGGTTGCCTTCGCCGCGCGCGCGGTGATAGCCCAGCGCGATCTTGAGCGCTGTGTCCACGGATTCGGAGCCTGAGTTGGTGAAAAAGCACTTGTTCATGCCCTGCGGCGCCATGGCCGCTACTTTCTCGGCCAGCGCTGCCGCCTTGTCGTTAGTCACCTGGAAGGTCATGCAATAGTCGAGCGTCGCGACCTGCTGCTGCACGGCCTCCACGATTCTCGGATGGCAGTGGCCGAGGCCGCTGGTCCAGAGCCCGGAAAACGTGTCGTAGAGCCTGGAGCCGTCCGCGGCGGTGTAATAGTGTCCGGACGCCCCGGCGATGACCCTGGGCTTCTTCTTGAAATCCCGGTTGGCGGTAAATGGCAACCAGTAGGCGTCAAAATTACTGAGAGCAGCGCTCATCGTTCGATCTCCGAAGCAATCGGTGGCAACAGATCCTGAGTTTACGCCCGCACAGCATTGTTAAACAATGAGTTATGTGTTGTTTTCTAAGTAATTGAATTATATGAGTTGCAGCGGCAAACTGTTTATCTTTACTAAACAGGCGGGGTGCGCTGCATCATGGATCAACAAATCGGACGTCGTCTGCGAGAGGTACGCGAGCGACTCGGGCTTTCACAGCGCCAGCTGGCGCGGCAATCCGGCGTCGCGAATGCGACGATCTCGCAGATCGAAGCCAGCAAGCTGAATCCAACCGTCAGTATGCTCAAGCGCATCCTCGATGGTATCCCGATCAGCCTGGGTGAATTTTTTGGCGACGAGTACGAGGTCCGCGACAAGGTATTCTTCCGCGCCGCGGATCTGACTGAAATTGCCGACGGCGGCGTTTCCTTCCGGCAGGTCGGTGCGAACATAGGCGGCCGTGCCATCCAGCTGATTCAGGAGTGCTACCAGCCGGGTTCCGGCACCGGCAGACATGCGATTACTCACGAAGGCGAGGAGTGCGGAATTATTCTCGGCGGCCGGCTCGAGGTTTCTGTCGGCGACGAGACGGCGGTCCTTTGCAAAGGCGATGCGTATTATTTCAAGAGCAGCAAGCCGCACCAGTTCCGCAACAAGTGGAGCGAGCCCTGCGACCTGATCACGGCGTGCACGCCGCCGACGTTCTAGGGTGCGCAATTTTCGGGCTAGGTACAATTACTCTGGTCAAGAGCGGTGCATTAATGGCAAAGTAGCGGCCCCGCAGTTGCCACCCCAACAGGATCCAGATGAGCCAGTTCGGCACAGAGTTTTGCAACGAGATCTCAATCGTTCGTTTTGAAGACGGCGCCTGGCAGACGCCCTCGATAAAGGCCCTTGCGCCGTTGCCAATACACCCGGCCGCGCACGTTCTTCACTATGCCAGTACCTGCTTCGAAGGTTTCAAGGCGTACCGATGGCCGGATGGCAAGGGGCGAATATTCAGACTTCACGACCATGTGGCTAGGATGCGGAAGAGTGCGGCGTCGCTGCGACTGCCGGTTCCTGATTCGGAGATGCTCGCCGGCATGGTAAAGGACCTCGTTGCGCACCACCTTGGCGACATTCCCGAACCGCCCAGCTCACTCTATTTGCGCCCGACTCTTATCGGCACGCTGAAGAATATCGGTGCAGCTGCCGCGCCGTCGACCGAGGCGACGTTGTTCGTCCTTGCGTCGCCGGTGGGTGATTACTTTGCCGGCGGTGCGACGGCACTGAAGCTGCTGATCGAGGAACGTGCCAGAACAACGGAGCAACTGGGCAGTACGAAGACCGGCGGCAATTATGCGGCCGCGCTGGGGCCGACACTGGACGCCAAGGAAAAGTACGGCGTAGACCAGGTGCTATTCTGCCCAGGGGGCGATGTGCAGGAGACGGGCGCCGCGAACTTCCTGCTGATCAGCGACAAGGAGATCATCACGAAACCGCTGGATACGTCGTTCCTTCATGGCCAGACGCGTGACTCGATCCTGAAGCTCGGGGCGCAACTCGGTTACCGTATCAATGAACGTAATTTTACGGTGGCCGAATTAGTCGAATGGGTGTCGACCTACGAGGCCACCTTATCCGGCACGGCGGCCTGCCTGTCGCCGGTGGGGACGCTGGTCTATCAAGGCAGGGAAATCGCGGTGCGCGACGGCAATCCCGGTGCGAACACGGCGAAGTTGCAGAAGGCTCTACAGGATATTCAGTATGGCCTCGCCGACGACACCTTCGGATGGCTGACGAAAGTAGGCTGATATAGCTGCGTCAGATGGCCTTCGAGAATCGATTGTCGTTCTCCGACTGATCGATATACCGATCGAAGATCATCGCGATACTTCTTAGCAGAAGACGCCCTTTCTGGGTAATTGAAATTCCCGACGCCTGCACGTCGATAAGGTCGTCATCAGCGAGGGCGTCCAGGCGCTTGATTTCGTCGGCGAAATACGCCCGGAAGTCGATGCCGTGACGCTCGCCGAAATCGTCGAAGGACAGGCTGTCATAGCACATCAGGTCCTGTATGACGGCGGCACGAAGCAAATCGTCATCATCGACTTCAATTCCCTTCCTGATGGGCAGCTGTCCGCTCTCGATCAGGGCCTCGTACTCCATCGTCGTAATGGCATTCTGAGCGAACAGATTGCCAATGTGGCCGATACCACTGACGCCGAGCGACACCAGGTCGCACTGGCGGTGAGTCGAATAGCCCTGGAAATTTCGTTGCAATGTGCCATCGCAACGGGCGCTTACGAGTTCATCGTCGGGCAGCGCGAAATGGTCCATGCCGATATAGACATAGCCCGCAGCGCAAAGCTTGTCGATCGTGTTGTGCAACAACTCCAGCTTGGTTTCCGGCGCCGGGATGTCCGCGTCGTTGATCATGCGTTGGCCCTTGAAGCGCTGCGGCAGGTGCGCATAGTTGTACACGGCCAGGCGGTCCGGCTTCATGGCAACGACGAGATCCAAAGTCGCGTTGAAGCTGTCAACCGTCTGGTGGGGCAATCCGTAGATGAGGTCAAAGGAAATGGACCCGAAGCCTGATTCGATCGCACTGTCTACGAGGCTCCTGACCTCATCCGGCGTTTGCACGCGATTCACGGCCCGCTGAACCGCCGTATCGAAATCCTGGATACCGAGGCTCAGGCGATTGAACCCGAGCTCGGCCAGGTGACGAATCCGTCCGGCGTCCACGGTGCGAGGGTCCACCTCGATCGAGAACTCTCGATTTGGGCTATCGTCGAAAACGAAGGCCCGCCGCAGATGAGCCATCAGGTCGCCGAGCTGCTCGCTGTCCAGATAGGTCGGCGTACCACCGCCGAAATGCAGCTGCTCGACCGTACGGCTCCGATCGAACAACGCCGCCTGCATGTCGATCTCCCGGTACAACATTTCGAGGTAACGATCGACGCGGGCCTGGTTGTGCGTAACGATCTTGTTGCAGCCGCAGTAGTAGCAGAGCGAATGGCAGAACGGGATATGGACGTACAGTGACAGCGGTACGCCGCTGCTATTGCTGGCGACGGCGTGGCGTTTGTAGTCATCCGCCGTAATGCCGTCGCTGAACTGCAGTGCCGTCGGGTAAGACGTGTAGCGCGGGCCGCGGCCGCCATACCGAACGATAAGGTCGGTGTCGAAGCAGACGCCTGTCTGGCCCTGAAAATTCTCTGTATCGGTGGTCATAGGTGTAAATCGTCCCCGATTTGGGCCTTCCGGGCCATGGGTAATTGCCGAAACCCGCCGCGCTCGCGCATTATGGTCGCCCGTCAGGCGCGGCGCAGCCCGTGCAGCAGGTACAGCATCACGGTGAACAGCAGCATCGCCGTCGCCTGGTGCGCGGCTCCGAGGACAACCGGGACGGCGAGCAGCAGGGCGGAGATACCCAGGATAACCTGCAAAATGGCCGTATGCAGCAGGGCATTGACGGCAGGCCTGACGCGTTGTGGCAGATTCGCGCCGCGCGCCGTGAACCAGTAAACGACGATCGTGAGAAACGTAAATAGCGCCAGCCAGCGGTGATTGAACTGCACCGTGGCGATGTTATCGAACAGGTTTCGCCACACCGGATCGAGCGCCAGCAATCCGTTCGGAATCCAGTCGTCGCCCATTTTGGGGAAGGTATTGAATATCCTGCCGGCTTTCAGCCCGGCGACGAAACCGCCCGAGACGATCATCGTGCAGACGAGCATGAAGACGCCGACAGTCCTGTAGTAAAGCTTGTGTTTCACGGCATCTCGAGCCGCCGGAAAAATAAGGCTCAGCGCTGTCCATAGCATGAACGCGTAAACGAGAAATGCGGCCGCGAGGTGGGCTGTCAGCCGGTAGTGGCTGACCTGCGGCGCGTCAACCTGGCCGCTTGCGACCATGATCTTGCCGATAAATGCCTGCACGCCGCCAAGCGCGAGCATCAGCAGGTATTTCGGCCAGTCGCGTCTCGGGATGTAGCCGCGCACCGCGAAATACAGCAGTGGCAGCGCAAAAACGAGGCCGATCAAACGGCCCAACAGGCGATGCAGGTACTCCAGCCAGAAGATATTCTTGAAATCATGAACGTCGAAGTCGGCGTTTACCTTCTGGAATTCCGGCGTCAGCTGGTAGAGCTCGAATTTCTCCTGCCACTCCTGTGCCGAGAGCGGCGGAATCGCGCCCATTATCGGTCGCCATTCAACCATCGAGAGTCCCGAGCCGGTCAGCCGCGTCACGCCGCCAAGCACAACCATGGCAAATACCAGCGCGCAACACGTCAACAGCCAGTAAGCGACTGCGCGATTTTGCGTACCAACTTTCGATTCGTTTTTCATGGTAGCGATAGGGTATCAGTGAGCGGCGTTGTCGCGATTCTAGCAGGCTTGTCGGCGCAGCAGGAGTCGATCAGCTTACAGCGGGATTCGTGATAATCTGACGGGATGGACATTCGCGACTGCAACAACATCATGGATTTTCGCCGCATCGCCCGGCGCAAGTTGCCCGCGCCGGTTTTCCACTATATTGACGGTGGTGCCGACGACGAATGGACGCTCGCCAGGAATACGAGCGCTTTCGAGGACTACGAGCTGTTGCCTTCGCAACTTTCGGACGTGAGTACCGTGAATCTCAAGTCGACGCTCTTCGGTCAGCCTGTCGACTGGCCGGTGATGATCGCGCCGACCGGCGCATCCAAGTTGTTTCACCGCGACGGCGAGCCCGCGGTCGTCCGCGCCGCGGAGAAGCTCGGTATGGTCTACAGCCTGTCGACGCTCGGAACGACCACGATCGAGGAGGCCGCCGACGCGGGTAATTGTCCGATGATGTTCCAGGTCTACGTGTTCAAGGATCGAGCGCTGACGCAGGAGTTTATCGATCGCAGCAAGGAGAAAAAATACGCGGCACTGTGTCTCACGGTCGATACGCCGCTGGCCGGCAATCGCGAGCGCGATATTGTCTACGGCATGTCTGCGCCGCCGGTATTCAAATGGCGCAGCGCCTTCAGCTATGCGCGACATCCGGGTTGGCTTTATAGGGCGTTGGTAAGGAAGGATCTTGACCTGGTCAACATCACGAGCAGCGAAGTTGGCGTGAAAATAGACGGCGGTGTCGTCGAATACATCAACAGCCAGTTCGACCGTTCGCTGACCTGGAAGGACGTGGAGTGGCTGGCCGCCAAATGGGACGGACCGCTCGTCATAAAGGGCGTTCAGACGGTCGATGACTGCAGGAAGGCGGCCAATTCCGGCGCGACGGCGGTCATGCTCTCGAATCACGGTGGGCGTCAGCTGGAATCGGCGCCGGCGCCGGTCGACTGCATCGCCCGGGTTGCGGACGCGCTGCACGACCGGCTCGAGATCATTTGTGATGGCGGAATTCGGCGTGGCACTCATATCGTAAAAGCGCTGGCGCTGGGAGCGAACGCCTGCAGCATAGGCAGAGGCTACCTGTACCCGCTCGCAGCCGGCGGCCAGGCGGGTGTCGAGCGCGCGCTGGGGCTGCTGAGGAACGAGCTGGAGCGGACGCTCGCGCTTCTGGGCTGTGACAGCATCGACAAGCTGGGCGATCGATACATACAGCATCGTCGCTAAGCTCCTGCGGTCATTGAATAAAGTTGCGCAATCGAGCCTGGATTTCATATTGCAGCGGTCGCCGGCCCGGCCTCCGCTCACGGCCATAATTCCGCAAAAACCCCATAAATTACAGACTGATGCCGGCGTGTACACCTCAGCTGGAAGCGACTGGCGGCATTTCGCGGGAAATAGCCCGAAATAGCGGGTACCATTTCTGCATCCATGGCCAGTTTGGCCTGGTGTTGAGAACGTCCGTCCGGGCGGCCAGTTAGTTACGAGGTAGTTATGTCAGGCGAGAGAGTTACCGGAACCGTCAAATGGTTCAACGATGACAAGGGATTTGGTTTCATCGAGCGTGAGGGTGGGCAGGATGTTTTTGTTCACCATACGGCGATTCAGATGGAAGGATTCAAGACCCTCAAGGAAGGGCAAAAAGTCACGATGGAAGTGACGCAAGGGCAGAATGGGCCCCAGGCCGAGAACGTAATCGCCGACTAGGCCGTTCTCGGAGCAATGCACACGCAGTTCGACACTTGCTGCTGAACATTGCACTTGTCATCGCCCCAGGGCGATAACGTAATGCGCTGCAACGTCTTGTATACGAAGTAATAACAAGACTTGAACGACATTGTGGTGTTGGCAACCGGCCGCCAGCCTCTGGTGGCCTTTTCGGCTGCGCGAATTTCGATACGGATTCGTCAGGAAGTCGATGTTCAGCGCCGCACCTGAACAGAGAAAACCAGTGAAACTAAGGATCAGAGACAATTCGATTCGACTCCGCCTGACCCGGAGTGAGGTGGATGCCCTGCGAGCGAGCGGTGTTGTCGCCGCGACGACCGGTTTTCCCGGAGGGCGAGAGCTCCGATATCGCGTCGAGAGCAGTCCGGCCAGCGTAAATCCGGCCGCTTTTTTTTCCGACAATGCGATCACGGTCCGTCTGCCGGAATCCTCGGTGCTCGGGTGGGCCACCTCGGAGCAAGTATCGCTGGCGGGCGAACAGCTGCTCGACGACGGTAGCCGACTGCAAATCCTGGTCGAGAAGGACTTTGCCTGCCTGACCGAACGTGAGGGCGAGGACGAGTCGGACATGTATCCACATCCCGACGCCAAGAGCTGCTGACCTTGGCAGCCCGTTATTCAGGCTTTCATGCGAAAACTATCGAATTCCTCGAGCAGCTCGAGGCGAATAACAACCGCGGCTGGTTTGGCGAGCACAAGCGCCGCTACGAAGACGACGTGCTCGACGTCGCGCTGCACTTCATCCAGTCGATGCAGGATCCGCTCGCCGAGATCGCGCCGCATTTCGTAGCGATGCCCACACGTGTTGGTGGGTCGCTCATGCGGGTGTACCGGGATACGCGGTTTTCGAAAGACAAAACACCCTATAAGACGAATATCGGTATTCAGTTTCGCCACGAGCAGGCAAAGGACGTGCATGCGCCGGGCTACTACGTGCACATTGCGCCACGCGAGGTATTCATCGGCACAGGCATGTGGCGGCCGGATTCGGACTCGCTGCGCAACATACGGGAACGTATTGTCGCGAAACCTGGTGAATGGAAGCGCGCCGTCGGCGAGCGACGCTTCAGGCGGGAGTTTTCGCTGGGCGGTGAGTCGTTGCTGAGGCCGCCACGCGGCTTCCCGAAAGAGCATGAATACATCGATGATATCCGTCGCAAGAGCTTTATCGGGATAAGGGAGCTGGCGGTGGAAGATTGCATCAAACCACGGTTCCAGCAAACGGTCGAGTCGTCGTTCCGGACAGCGGAGCCATTCATGCGCTTTCTATGCAGCGCCGTCGGCGTCAGGTTCTGAGCGTTTTCTTCAGCTCTCGCAGCAGCAGCTCCGGGTCCGGTCGATCAGAGATGTGCTTCGATAATTCCGTGTAACGAATGATGCCCGCAGCGTCGACGACCAGCGCGGTGGGCCAGACCGTATCGCGACCGTATTCCTTCTCGTAGTCGCCGGGAACGCCGGACTTGTACAACAATCCGAGATCCTCGGTCGCTGCCAGCGAGTCGTCCAACCAGAACTCGAACTCTACCTCAAAAAACGCGGCTACCCGACGGGTCGTTTCGAGCGGCTTTGGAGTCAGCAGAATCAGCTTTGCGCCAATGTCGACAATGTCCTTGTAGTACTTCGTCAGACTCTTGACCTGCGAACTGCAAAACGGGCACCAGTTGCCGCGCACGAACAGGATTACCGTTGGCGAACCATGCAGAGCGGAGGATCTCACAGGCCTGCCCTGTTCGTCGGCCGCATGAAAGTCTGGCAACGGACGGCCCGGTTGGAGCTGCCGGGGTATCGGACGAAGGCCGCGCTTCGTGACCCACAGCCAGGCCACTGCGAGCACAGCAACGATGGCTGCCGCGATAAGGATGAGCGAATTCGACATGCGCCGCAGTATCGCCCTGCAAGGGACATGGACACAAGGTGGGATTTATGGATACTGGCCCAACGGCAGCCAGGCACGATTCCTGAAGATTACGATGACGACCAGCAACCCGATCATATGGGCTCCCGACGCCAGTCGGGTTCAGGCATCGGCAATGTACCGCTTCATGAAGCAGTGCGGATATCACGACTACACGTCGCTGTATCAGTGGTCGCTCGACCGTTCGCCGGCGTTCTGGGCGGCTGTCTGTGATTTCTGCGAAATCACGTTCAGCAAACCAGCCGAACGTATTCTAGCGCACCCCGATAGCATTATCGAGGCCGGCTGGTTCGAAGGCAGCGAGCTGAACTACGCGGCCAACCTTCTGCGCCATGATGACGACGCGACTGCGCTGTTGTTCATCGGCGAGACAGGCAGCCGACGGGGGTATTCGCACCGCGAGCTGCGCGACGAGGTAGCCTTGATTGCGGCGGGCCTGAAGGCGGCGGGCATAAGGAAGGGCGACCGCGTTGCCGGGTTTCTCCCGAATTGCGCCGAAGCCGTAATTGCAATGCTGGCGACGACAAGCATCGGTGCGATCTGGTCGTCCTGCTCGCCGGATTTCGGCGTAAACGGCGTCATTGACCGCTTCGGACAGATTCGACCGAAGCTGCTGTTTGCCGCAAACGGCTATTTTTACAATGGCAGGACCTGCGATACCCGATCAACCGTCGATGCTGTCGTCAACGAAATCGCCGAGATTGAGCGGGTGATCGGCGTACGATTCGCCGATTCCTTGCCACCCGTCGCCACGCCGGGAAAATCCGTCAGCTGGTCGGATTTCGGCATCTCGGGCGAAGCGCTGACCTTCACACCGGTCGACTTCGATCATCCGCTTTACATCATGTTTTCATCCGGCACGACCGGCGCGCCGAAGTGCATCGTGCACGGGCACGGCGGGACCCTGCTGCAACACATGAAGGAGCACGTGTTGCATACGGATGTAGGGGAGGGAGACCGCTTGTTCTTCTTCACGACCTGCGGCTGGATGATGTGGAACTGGCTGGTCAGCGGCCTGGCGAGCGGTGCGACGATCGTGCTGTTTGACGGCTCGCCATTCTTCGCCGATGGCCGCGTTCTCTGGGAGATGGCCGAACGCGAGGAGATCAGCATTTTCGGCAGCGGCGCGAAGTACATTTCGGCGCTCGACAAATCCGGTCTGAGACCGAAAGACGAATTCAGGCTGCCGGCGCTGCGCACGATACTGTCGACCGGTTCGCCACTGTCGCCGGAGAGTTTTGACTTCGTCTATGACGCCATTGCCGCCGACGTGCAGCTGTCTTCGATCTCCGGCGGAACCGATATTCTCAGCTGCTTTGCGCTCGGCAATCCGATTCTCCCGGTGCGGCGCGGAGAACTGCAGTGCCGCGGTCTCGGCATGGCGGTGCAGGTTTTCGACGAAGGCGGCGTAGCGGTTGTCGGTCAGAACGGTGAGCTGGTATGCACGCAGCCCTTTCCATCCGCCCCGGTTGGTTTCTGGGACGACCCGGACGGCTCGCGCTATCGCGCCGCCTACTTCGAACGATTCGAGGGTGTCTGGGCGCATGGTGATTTCGCCGAACTGACGAAGGAAGGCGGCCTGATCATCCGGGGGCGCTCCGATGCCGTTCTCAATCCCGGCGGTGTTCGTATTGGTACGGCAGAGATCTATCGGCAAGTCGAAAAGCTGCCAGAAGTCGTTGAGAGCATCGCGATCGGCCAGAACTGGCAAGACGATGTCCGTGTCGTGCTTTTTGTCGTGCTGCGCGATGGCACGCGGCTCGATGAGCCGTTGAAGCAGCGTATCCGGTCTGCGATTCGAAATAACACGACGCCGCGCCATGTTCCGGCAAAAATAATTGCCGTGCCGGATATTCCCCGCACCAAGAGCGGCAAGATCGTCGAACTCGCCGTGCGCTCGGTTGTACACGGTGAGGAAGTCAGAAACACGGAGGCCCTGGCGAACCCGCAAGCCCTTGGCCATTTCGCCGGCATTGCCGAACTGAACGAAGACTAGTGGCCAGCTCGATGTCCAACGCAGAGATTCTGGGTATCGAGGTCATGCGCGGCCGGGTCTTGCCCGAATGGATCGATATCAACAGGCACATGAACGTCGCCTACTACGTGCTGGCCTTCGACCAGGGTGTAGACCGCCTCTGGGCGCGCTTCGGTCTCACTGACGACCACATCAGGCAGCACAACAGCTCAACGTTTGCCGTTGAATCGCATATCATCTGGCAGCGGGAAATAGGCGAGGCCGAACCCTATTTCATAACCTCTCAAATTCTTGCTTTTGACGAAAAACGAATTCACCAGTTTATGCGCATGTACCACGCCGAAAAACACGACCTCGTCGCAACCGCCGAGTGGATGAACCTGCATGTCGATCTGGACGTTCGTCGCGTGGCGCCCTGGCCAGCGCGCATTCGCGAAAAAATTGCGGAATTTGCGGCGGGGCAGGGCAGGCAGTCGTGGCCCGTCGAGGCCGGCAAGTCGATGTCGATTGAGGCGCCGCTTTTTTCGGCCAGGGCGAATTCCAAGTGAGCGCAAGATTCCTGTTGGCGATCGACCAGGGCACCAGCAGCAGTCGTACTGTGATCTATACGCACGATGCTCGCGTTGTCGCGAGCGCACAGCAGGAGTTCCCGCAGATTTATCCGAAGCCGGGCTGGGTGGAGCACGATCCCGAAGCTATCTGGGCCTCCGTGACCGCAGTGACGCGTGGCGCCCTGCAACAGGCCGGCGCCGCTGCCGCCGATATTTCGGCTATCGGCATCACCAACCAGCGCGAGACGACCGTAATCTGGGACCGGCAATCCGGGGAATGCGTCTATAACGCGATTGTCTGGCAGGACCGGCGTACTTCCGCCCACTGCCAGGCCCTCAAGGACGGCGGCGTGGAGGCGTCGGTAGCGGCGAAAACCGGACTGCGCCTCGATCCCTACTTTTCGGCGACCAAGATAGCCTGGATCCTCGACAACGTGGACGGCGTGCGCGCTCGTGCCGAGGCCGGCAATCTGGCATTCGGGACCATTGACAGCTTCCTGCTCTGGCGGCTCACCGGTGGACGCGTGCACGCAACCGACGCGACGAATGCATCGCGCACGCTGCTGTTCAATATCCATACGCAGCAGTGGGATGAGGAATTGCTCAGGATGTTCGGCGTGCCGCGCTCGCTATTGCCCGACGTGCGAGACTGTGCGGCCGATTTCGGCGTGGCGGATGAGGATTCGCTCGGCGGACAGGTGCCGGTTTGCGGTATCGCCGGCGACCAACAGGCCGCGCTCATTGGCCAGGCCGGTTTCGCGCCGGGAATGACGAAGAGCACCTACGGAACCGGCTGTTTCGTAATCGCCAATACCGGCGAAAGGGCCCTGCAATCGGCCAACCAGCTGCTGACGACGGTCGCCATGCGCCTGGATGGCAATGTGACCTACGGGCTGGAGGGCAGCGTGTTCGTAGCAGGGTCGGCGATGCAATGGCTTCGGGACGAGCTACGCATACTCGACGCGGCGTCGGATTCCGAGGCAATCGCCAGGCGCACAGGCGTCGTCAGCGACGTTTACGTGGTACCGGCGTTTGCCGGGCTCGGCGCTCCCTACTGGGACGCCGATGCACGCGGTGCAATTCTGGGGCTGACGCGCGGTAGCGGCCGTGATGACATCGTAACCGCGACGCTGCAGTCAGTCGCCTACCAGACGCGCGACCTTATCGATTCGATGTCGGAGGATGGCATGAGGCCCAGTGTTATCCGCGTCGATGGTGGCATGGTCGCAAACGACTGGTTCCTGCAGTTTCTCGCCGACGTCCTGGAAATCGAGGTCGAGCGACCGAAAAACGTGGAGTCGACGGTGCTCGGTGCCGCCTTCCTCGCCGGCTATCGAGCCGGAGTCGTGCAGTCGGCGGATGCGCTTGCAGCGCTGTGGGAGCGCGATCGCAGCTTTCATCCTGTCATGGCCGATGCAGAAAGACAGCGACTTCTGCAGGGCTGGCAGCTGGCAGTCAACCGTGTTCGGACCGTGAACGAATGAAGCTCAGGGTACGGCAGAAAATCGGCAAGTACCGGATCCTCGGCCGCATTTCGTCCGGCCCGCTGGCCGATGTTTATCGCGCATTCGATACGATTCAGAAAATGAACGTCGCGCTCAAGATCCCGAAAATCGACGGTCTGGCCGGGCATGATGAAGTGCTTCACGAGGTACGCGTCGCGACCAAGCTGCGGCACCCCAACATTCTCTCGGTGCTCAATGCGAGCTTCATCGATGATCGCTTCGTAATTGCCATGGAACTCGGCGACGAGTCGCTGGCCGATCGCATCGAACGCCGCACATCGCTGTCACGGTCGCTCGATCTGGCGGGTCAGGGACTCGCTGCACTCGCTCATTCTCATGAGCACAAGATCATTCATTGCGACATCAAGCCGGAGAACTTCATACTGTTCCCTGGCAACCAGCTGAAACTCGCCGATTTCGGCTTCGCGAAAATCAGCCTGAGAACGCTCAAGGCATCCGGTTCCGGAACCATCGATTACATCGCCCCTGAACAGGCCATGGGCCGGCCGAAGTTCCAGTCGGACGTATTCTCGATGGGCCTGGTGCTATACCGGATGTTTTCCGGGAAACTGCCGGAGTGGCCTTTCGACTGGCCCATGATTGGCCATGACAGACTCGAAGCACGCCTTCGGCCCGAGTTGATCGCCGTGCTGAAAAAAGCGATCCAGCTTGACCCGAAGAAACGCTATGCTACTGCCGTCGAGATGCAGTCGGATTTCCTGCGCTCGCACAGCCACACGCGCAAGCAGAAGCGACCGAAATCGAAGAACGGCAACCGGTCGAAGTCCTGGCGGCAGCTCCAGTGGCGCCAGTTTCAGAGCCAGTTCCGCAAAGCGCTCGATACCCATCATCACTGCCGACGTTGCGAAGGTCCGGTCGCAGAAAGCATGAAAGCCTGCCCGTGGTGCGGGATCGAAAACCCGTCGCTTGGTTGCGAGTCGCGGATGCCCTCCAGTTGTCCTCGCTGCGAGCGCGGCGTAAAAAATGACTGGGAATACTGCGCCTGGTGCTATGGGCCGGGATTCGTCGAGGAGACGTCGCGCCGCTATCCGGACAAACGCTATGCGGCACACTGTGCGAACACGCGTTGCCGTGGCCCATTGATGCCGTTCATGCGGTATTGTCCATGGTGTAAGAGCAAAGTGCGGCGCGTCTGGAAGTTAAAAGGCAGCAGAGACAGCTGCCGGGCCTGCGGCTGGGGCATTGCGAAAGAGTTCTGGAACTACTGTGCGTGGTGCCGGGAGCCGGTGCGACGGGAGTAAGATCGGGAGGATCAAGGATGCCGAAACGAGTCGAAGATCTCCTGTTGCTGGAGGCCGCCTTCGAGCCGCAGCAATTGGAAGCAGATGTCGCTGGCGGTGTGGCGGTCGCCTATTCCTGCAAAGATCCCCAGAAGGAGTCCGAGAATCAGGAT
>JBFELT010000050.1:0-18513 GCA_041552015.1 Woeseiaceae bacterium | reverse complement strand
GGTATCACTGCACCCGTGCCGCGCACGAAGCGGAAACATAAAAGTTGCAGCCTGGTGCAGCCGCAACTTCAGCTGAGTCTGATCAGAAAAAATCGTAACGGAAGGAAACCGAAGTAGTCCTGCCGTTGATAGGACGAATCCTTACGAAATCACCGACAGATGCTGAGCCTTCTTCACCCTCAGTATAGCCCTCTTCGTCAAACAGGTTGTTCGAGTTGACGCTGACGCTGAGATTGTCGTTGAAGTAGTAGTTTGCGAACAGGTTGGTAACGACATAGCTGTCGAATTTCAGATCGTTGTTGTCCTGGATGAATACCTCGTCCGTGCCGACGAAGTTCAGGCCGACATCCCACATGTCGGTCGCATAGGAGGGCGTGATGTTGAAGAAGTATTCCGCCTGGCGGCGCGGCTGGTTGCCGACGTTGGCTCCACTCGCCGTCTTCACGATTTCGGCATCCGTCAGCGTCAGGCTGCCCTGAATCCCGAAGCCATTGCCGAAGTCGTATTCACCCTCCATCTCGAAGCCCTTGGACTCGTACGAATTCTGCAGGAACTGCTGCGTCGTTACCTCGAACGCCCGTTCCTCATCCGTATCGGCATCGAAGTAGGTGATATAGAACGAACCGTCTGCGAACTGCCACTTCAGGCCAATTTCTGCCTGCTTGACGATCGCGTGACCTGCGCCATTGTCCATGCTGCCATCAGCGTTGACGTTGCCCGTGACACGATCGGGGGACGACAGGCTGCCGCCTTCCGAGATGTTTGCAAACACCGCGAGCTCATCCGTAAGGGCGTAGTTGGCCCCGACCGACCACGAGTCGAAGTCCTGGTCATAATCAGCAGCAGTGGCTGTGCCGATCGTCGGTACCGCCTGTTCGTTGGCGCCTACCTGTCCGTCGCCGTTTACGTCGAGCGGTATCAACACGGTGCTCTCGGCAAATGTGCCGTCAACTTCGTAGTCGTTCTGGCGGAAGCTGACGTCCCAGCCAAGGCGGTCGCCTATCTCCCCGGTCAAAGCAATGTAGGGCGCGAATGCGTCAATGTCGAAATCGTAGGCACGCGTGCAGCAGTTGCCGAAAGCGGGGTTGCCGTAGAGGACACCGCCTACGGAATTGCCGGAATCAAATGGCGTGAGATTTCCGTCGAGCCGTACGTAGTACTGGTTGAAGTTCCACGTCGTACTGACACTCTGGCTTACCATTGAGACACCGACCGTGGCCTGGACCGACCCGAAGTCGCCATTCAGCTTCAGCTCCGTGAAGCTGTTGTCCATGTCATTGGCCTGGGTGTTGAAATAGACGATCTCGGTCGAAGGGCCTCCCGTCGGATCGTCAAAAGGCGTCGTGAGGAACGGTGCCGCGAAATTGCCTTCGATGGCAGCGGTCCTGTGACGGATGCCCACATTGAAGATGTCGGTCAGGTCGTAATCGCCGACGATTGCCAGTGACGTCATTTCGGCTTCGACACCGTCCTTGTCGCAACTGATGGCATTGTTGCGCCGTGGTGCGCAGTCCGTGGTGGCGTTAAACAGCGTACCCTCGCCGAGATCGACACCGAAGGCTTCGAAACTGGAGCCGCCGGTGTAACGTGCGGGAATCGGCAGATACGTCGGAACTGTGTCGTCAAGACGTTTGAAGTGAAACTTCAACGTACCCTTATCAAAGGTCCGCGCGAGCGTGGCTTTTACCTGGTAGCCATCCTCGAGGTCTGTCGGGGCTTTGCGAGGGCCTTCACCTTTTCGGTAATAACCGCCGACATGATAAGTCCAGTCGCCCGTGAGTTCGCCGCCGTATTCACCGTCCAGGCGCAAGGCGGAATAATCCAGTCCGCCGGTAAATCCGATCGAGCCGCCTTCCTGCGAGCCATCCTTCGAAATGAAGTTGATGATGCCACCCGGTGCATTGAAGGCTTGGGTGGTCGCGGTACCGCCACGAATCGACTGCACGGTTGAAATGGTTGAATCCGCGCGAAGCCAGGTGTCGGCCGTTGCGAAGGCGACGTCGCCGGTCAGCAAGGTCGGAAATCCATCTTCCTGGAACGAGACATAGCGCGCACCGCCGGAACTGATCGGCATGCCGCGAACTTTCACATTGGCGTTCGCATCGCCCGATGATGATTCGGACTGAATGCCCGGGATATTGCGGAAGATCTCCGCGGTCGAGCGCGGCGCATAGTTGTTCATGTCATCCGACGATATGGACGTTACCGACGCGGACGATTCGAATTTGGTGGTCGGTCGTGCAACACCGGTCACCATGATCTCTTCTATTACTTCCCCCTGCTCCTGCGCCGCGCCGGTGGTCGGAACAACGGTTGCGGCGAATGCCGCGAGCAGAAAACCGGCAATCTTGCGGTCAAATCGTGTCGTACTCATCTTGTATTACCCCCTCAATAGATTTCCTGGCCCTGATCAGGCCTTGTTCGACTGTAGCAATCTAGAATTTTATGCAATCGATTGCAAACCCTTGGCGGCGCAATCGATTGCATTTCAAGCTAAGTTACTGTTAATATGAGTTTTTTATTTCTTTGTATTCATCAGAAATCGGGGCATTTTTCGTTCCCGGCTGCGCAAAAAAGGTCTGTCCATGCCGCGAAAATCGCAGAAGGCCGTGAAGAGCCTGCAGGACCTTGCCGACCTCGCCGGCGTTTCCCGCGCGACCGCGTCCAGGGCCCTGAACGACAGCCCCATGATCAGCACCCGGACCAAGAAGAAACTCCGGGCGCTGGCCGACAAGCACGGCTATTCGATTAACAGGCAGGCCCGTGATTTTCGCCTTCGGCGCACCAGCGTGATCGCCGTCGTTTTCATGCTCGACATCAAATCCGAGCAGCACATGTCGGATCCCTTCTTCCTCGACATGCTCGGCGGTATCGCCGATTGCCTGGCCGAACACGACTACGACCTGCTGCTCGCGCATGCGCCGATTAGCAACGTGCTCGACCTGCGGGACGGGCGTGTTATTCGCCAGTCGGACGGCGTCATCTTCATCGGCCAGGGCGAGCAGCACGAACAGCTGAACGAGCTGGCCACCGGCGGCAAGCCGATCGTCGTCTGGGGTTACCCGGTTGCCGGCAAGAATTACGTCGTCGTCGGCAGCGACAACGTCGGCGGTGGCTACCAGGCAACCCGCCACCTGCTTCAACAACAGCGTCGAAACATCGCATTCTTTGGCAACACGAACAACCCGGAAAATGCCGCACGTCACCAAGGCTACCTGAAGGCACTCGGCGAGTTCGGCCTGGAGGCCGACCCGAAACTCAAGATCGACGTGCCATTTGAAATGCACCGGGCCCGCGAGGTCATCATCGGCTTTGTCGAGTCCGGCGCAAACCCGGATGGGGTCGTCTGTCTTTCAGACGTGATGGCGCTCGCGGCCCTTTCCACGTTCCAGGAACTCGGGGTACGGGTTCCGGATGACGTTGCCGTGGTCGGCTATGACGACATCAGCCTTGCCGCCTACGGCAGCCCGCCGCTGACGACCGTGCGCCAGAACATTCACCAGGCCGGGCGAATTCTGGTCGAATCGGTGCTCGGTATCATCCGCGGCGGCGACGTCGGGGATACGATACTCGCCAGCGAGCTCGTCGTGCGAAAGAGCAGCTGCGCCAGCTGAACGGTGACGTCTCGCTTCCTACAGCCGTGCCGATGAAGACGACGTGCCACCCTACGTCTTATCCCACGACCCGACCCCGAGCCAGATAGCCGTAAGGACGTGACGACGATTGTTTCGCGGATACCCACGGTATACGCCACCACGAAGTCGGCCAGCTTGGAAGTCTCGATGTAGCGAGCGAATCTTGAATACCTCAGTTTCGTTCATTGTCTGACTCTGCCTGGAATTTCTTGCCGGAGACCATGGCAGAGATCAAACCGCTTTTTTCTTTCAGTTCGGCCACGACCACGCCCACAATGTGCAAGAACACGGCGATCATCAGCAGGTAAAATGCGTAAAGGTGCGTAGTCACGATCGGCTTGCGAAAGTCCCGCATCGACTGATACGCAACCGGGTCAACATGGTCTCTCGACCCTGGGGCCAGGTTGGCTAACTTGTCAGGGTCTCCCGCCGTCACCCACTCGGCGATCGCGCCACCAAACGGCGGCTTGTACAGGTCGGTGCCGGCCAGAACCAGCCCCGTGGCGGCCTGGGTCAGTAACAACAGCAAAAGGAACGAAACCATGAGACGACCCAGTGGGTTATGCCCCAGGTAAACTGGCGGCGCTCCGTTGAGCACCCCTTTGACGTAGGTGCGGAGTTCCTTTGTGAACCCCTTTCCGAATGGCAGGATCGCCCGCCACCGGGCCGTCCGACTGCCGAAGAACGCCCAGGCGATGCGCCAGCCCAGGTTGGCCGCAAACACGTAACCGGCAAACGTATGCAGTGTCTTCAGCAGAATCTTTCCATCATCACTGACGCCGAAGGCTTTCGAGTTGAGGATCGCCAGGCCCAGCACGGCCAGGGCGAGCACACAGAGGACATTGATCCAGTGGAAAAGTCTTGTTGTACGATCCCATACGACATGCGCCTCACGTATGTTCGTGGACCTGGCCCGTGCAATCATTTTCTTGCTCCGTGAATTGCCGTTTAGTCGAGCAGGTCACCCGGTGTTGGCGGCAACCGTGGCATCGTTTGTACCGGGAACTCTCCGGTCAGGCTTTCGAGGAATGAAACGATATCGGCGACCTGCTCCGCAGCTACCTGCTTATTGAGCTGGGTTTCGGCCATGACGACTACCGCCTCATCAAGCGACTTGATGGCACCGTTGTGAAAGTACGGCGCCGTGTACATGAGGTTTCGCAGCGTCGGTACCCGCCAGACATGCTTGTCGGCTTCATTGCCCGTCGCCTCGAATCGGCCTTCGTCAGCAAGAAGATCGAACTTGTCGATATTTTTACTACCCTCAAACGTCGGGAACTTGACGAAAAAACCTTTGCCCGATGGCATGGCAGGTCCGTTAAACGCCGCGCCCGAATGACAGGACACACAACCGACCTCCTCAAACGCGTTCATGCCTCGAATCTCCTGCGGTGACAGTGCGTCCTTATCGCCATTGACGTACCGGTCATAGGGGCTGTCGGGCGTGATGAGCGTACGCTCGTAGCTCGCGATTGCTTTCGCGGCATTTTCCATGGTGACGTTGTCGCCAGCTCCGAACGCGCTGTCAAAATATTGCTTGTAACCCGGGATGGCCTGAAGTCTTCCGAGCGCGTCGTCCAGGCTGCCCATCCCCATCTCGATCGGGTTTGTGACCGGACCTACGGCCTGCTCTTCGAGCGTTGCGGCACGACCGTCCCAGAATTGCGACGACAGGAATGCCGAATTCCAAACGGTCGGCGCATTGCGGCCGCCCGCTTGCCCGTGCACGCCAATGGATACCGAGCGATGATCGTCACCGCCTTCCATCACGTTGTGGCAGGAAAAGCACGAAACAGTACCAGTCTCGGAAAATCGCGGATCGAAGAACAGCATCTTGCCGAGCTCGACTTTTTCGGCTGTTATCGGGTTGTCGGCGGGCGCGGGCGCCTCATCCGGCAACGCCTGCCACGCGGCGGAAGCAGTTCCGCCAAACACGGCAAGCACTGCAACGCAGGCTAGTGTTTTCATGATTTCTCCATTGGTATTTAGGCTACTCGATTGGCTTCAGGCACTCAGCGACAGCGCCTGCTCTCGTTCACTCTTGATACCCAGTTTGTGCAAGAGCAGGCCAACGGGACAGAATCCCGTAAAGGCGCTTTGAAACAGGTTGGCGCCCACGAAGACGGTCAGCCAGACGAAATAGGGGTGAATGAGATAGGTCAGTGCTAGCGACAGCAGCACCATGAAGCCGGCAAAAGCCATGATTGAACGTTCAAGTGACATCGAAATTCTCCGGAAGTTGGCAGGCAATATTCATCGCCGTGCTCATTGATTTACGTCGATTTGCGTTGACTCCTTTTGGCCCGCTGCTCCGCCTGGTGTGCGCTGAACTCCGCGGGGCTCACGCCGCCGTCGTCGTCAGTGTCGATGTCGTGAAACGATGGCGCATTGGCCAGGTTCTTCATTTGCCGGCCCTCCTTCGCGCGCTTCGCAATACGCTGACTCCGGGCCTTGTTGAATTCGTCTTCTGTGATCGTGCCATCGCCGTTCAGGTCGCAGTCTGCGAAGGTCGGCATGTTCATGCCTGTACCTTTTTGGACGTCCTGGGCGTATAGCGTGCTACCCATCATCAGGCAAAGCCCGAGGAACGGAATTGCGACAATTCTGGCTGTGGGTTTCATTTCACGTCTCCTCACTCGTGTTCGTTCATACGGGTATAATCGGGTCACTATGCAAATCATGCGGTATCAATGTTTCCAGCCAATTTCTGAAACCGGTGAATTTGTTACAAGGTGTTTCCGGTGAGCGCTGCCGCAGGCAAAGGGCTCGCCGATAACTCGCATTTATTGGTTGTGGATGACGATCCGGGAATCCGCGAGTTGCTGTGCCAGTACCTCGGCGAACAGGGTTTTCGCGTCTCGGCCGTGGAAGGCGGCAAGGCCATGGATGCATGGCTGGCCAGGAACACGACGGATCTCGTAATCCTCGATCTCATGCTGCCCGGTGAGGACGGGCTTTCGCTCGCGCGACGCCTGCGCATCGATCATAAATTGCCCATCATTATGATATCGGCCCGTGGCGAGGAAGTGGATCGCATCGTCGGCCTGGAGGTCGGGGCCGACGACTACCTGGCAAAGCCCTTCAATCCGCGCGAGCTCCTGGCCCGGGTGCGTGCCGTGTTGCGCCGCAACTGGCCGACGGCTGACCCTGAATCGGGCACCGAAAGTAAGTTTAGTTTCGGGCCCTTTCGCTTCGAGCCTGACAAGCGGGCCCTTTATCGGGATGATGGCGAAGTAGAATTGTCGAGAGCCGAATTCGATCTTCTCAACGTTCTCGTCACGCACCCTAACCGGGTTCTCAGCCGGGATTTCATCATGGAATGCCTTGGCGGAAACGAACGCGACCCCTACGACCGCAGCATCGATGTCCGGGTTACCCGACTGAGGCACAAGATAGAAGCCGATCCGGCCCATCCGCGTTTTGTACGCACGGTCTGGGGAGTCGGTTACCAGTTCACGCCTGAGGAACCCGGCACTTGACACTGATGCCCCGGTCTCTGCTCGGTCGATCTGCATTCACCATTGCGCTGACCCTGCTGATCTTCATGCTGGTATCCCTGGGCAGTGCCGTCTATTTCATTGCGATACCGATGGCGAAACGATCGGCGGACGATTTCGCGGCCGTCATAGTGTCGGCGGCGCATAGCATCGAGAGCCTGCCCGAAGAAATGCATGCGGAGCTGCAACAACAATTACTGGAGGATCACGGCCTGATCGTGACGACACAATCACGCTCACTGCCCGAGAAGCACTTCGATGTCCCTTACTACATATTTTTCCAGGAGTCCCTGGCGCGACGCGTCGGTCAGAAACTGTCGATAGTCGAATCCACGAAGGGTCCTCTGATATGGGTCGATGTTCCGGCCCACGATGTGATCGTTCGCGTCGGTTTTGACAGGAAGCGACTGGGAACCAATCCGCCGATCGTCCTGCTCGCGGCTATCGGGGGCGGTGCCCTGCTGACTCTGCTCGTCAGTTTTTTGGAAGTACGCAGGGTTGCCGAGCCACTGGCGAGGTTATCTGCCGCGGCGCAGGAGGTCGGACGCGGACGTATCCCCGCGCCGCTATCGGATGATGGTCCGAAGGAGATTGCCACTCTGGCGCAGGCATTCAATCAGATGTCCACCGACATAAAAGAGTTGTCCGAGAATCGGACCGTTATTGTCGCGGGCATATCGCATGACCTGCGGACACCGTTGACTCGACTCGAGCTCGCTGTCGAGATGCTTAGCGAAGACTCGGATCCCGCGTTGATAGCGGGCATTCGGCGCGACCTGGCTGCGATGAATCGCCTGATCGCCCAGTTCCTGCAGTTTTCGCGAGGCATTGAAGATGAGCGTCCGGTAGATGTGGACCTCTGGCAGGTGATTGACGCCCAGTCAGCGGACATCAGGCGGCAGGGCGTGGAATTGCGACTCCACCGTCGCGCTCCGCCCTGCGTTTACTTTGCCGACCCCGTTGCATTAGAACGCGTGTTGGCGAACCTGTTGGGAAATGCCGCGCAGTACGGGAACGGTGAGCCGATTGACGTGAAGCTGAACTGCACCGACAAAGACGTTTCGATCGAAATCTGCGATCGCGGCCCGGGCATTCCCGCCGACCAGGTCGAGGCTGTCTTCAGGCCGTTCCACCGCCTGGAAACCGCACGCAGCGACAGAGCCGGCGGCAGTGGCCTCGGACTTGCCATCGCACGCCAACTCGCAGTCAAACACGGCTGGACGATCGACCTGCTGCCGCGAGACGACGGCGGAACGGTGGCGAGGCTGCGCCTGCCACCGTCTCAACGGCGTTGCACTCACAACACCACCGCACCGAGCCTTACATGACTCTCTTTATCTGAAAACCGGCACCCCAGTCGGGGCTGCTGTCGGTGAACCCCGTCAACACGAACAGCTGGAGCTTCCAGTTCTCACTCACGCGGCGCGATACGAAGCCGGTCAACTCCTGGATCGAATCGCCGCCGCTGATGGCCGACTCACGGTAGTCGAAAATCAGACCGCCTTTTACGTCGGGCGAGAACTTGAACGTGCCGCCGGCAGATGCCATCAGGACATTGTCCAGGTCGATTCCGGTCGGATCACCGCGATACTTGTAGCCAAGCGAGCCCAGCAGCGTGAAATCGCCCATGAATTTGTAAAGATCCGCCTGCACGGAGTAGTCGTTCTCGCCGGTACCCAGCCCCTTATTCTCATCGGCCGTCCCGAACTTTACTTTGCCCGTGAGATCCATGGCAAGACCCAGCTGCCGACTACTGATGACGTCATAAATCGTGACGCTGCCGATGATATCGCCGACGCCGCTTTCAGTAGTCACTGCGCCGGAGCCTGGTAAGGGCTCCCCGTCCGGATCAAAAATCGTTCCCTCGGGCGCATTGACACTCAGGTAGGGCACCGTGAGTCGAAACGTGACACGCCCGTAGTCCACGGTGGCCGTGACGGGAACGTAGGTATCTTCGATGTCCACCTCGCCGCCATAGGTACCCGTGGCAAAGTCGACGCCCGTCGATAATGTGACTTTCGGATCGTTTTCCTGGGCCGCCGTTACTCCCTGCAGCAATAGCACGCAGCCCACCAACGCCATCGTCTGAACGAGTTTCACTTTCATTGTCCTGTCCTGTCTCGAGAAAAACGGGGCCGGATTTATTCCGGCCCCAACCCAGAGGATGCTGGTAAAGGGGGGGGGGTTACTCAGCGTCCTCGACTTCGAGATTCAGCGCGCGTGCTCTCGCATTCATCTGCTCGCGATGCTGTGCCTGAAACTGCAGGCGCTCCGCGTCGGAATCGATCAGACGCAATTGCTCACGGTACTGGTTGCGTTCCTGCACGCTCATGAATTCGCCACCATAGATCGGTCCCTGGCCCGGAGGTACCAGGTCCTGGCCCTGCTGCATGGCCCGCTGCTGCATCTTTTCCTCATGCTGAGCCTGAATCTGCTCGCGTGCCTGCACCGAATTGGCGTTCTTGAGTTGCATGCGATACTGGCTGAGCTCGCCTTCCGTCATCAGGGCGCTGCCGTAGATATCCTTGTCCTTGAGACTCAGCGGATCCTGCACATGAATGCGATCCCGGTCACGGACCTGATCCTGATCCGGATCCTGGCTCTTGTCCCGGTCACGATCACGGTCGCGATCCTGGTCAGGGATATCAATGCGATCGCGATCCTGCATGCGGTCTCGATCGTAGGTCCGGTCGCGGTCTACCTGCTGGGCCCGGTCCGCACTCGCACCACCGCTACCTCTACCCTGTGCGGCGTAGCTGGAAACAGCGGTCAGCACCAGCGTCGATGCCACGAAAATACTGATTGCTATTCTGAAGTTCATTAGCTGTTGCTCCTCATATCAATTGGAACCACGATCGCTGATCTCCATTTCGCTGGGTGCTAACCCTTGCGGAGATTCCTGATCCTTGATGATGAGTATCGAATGAACGTGTTTCGCGGCGATTTCCGAAATCGCTGTTTTTGTTTCAAAGTGTTTCCACTCTTTTCCCGTTACCCCGGGGAAAGTCCCTGCCGGAAACTATTGAAACCTGGCTTCTCTGTCAGTCGCGGCAGCGATTCTTTCGCAGAATTGTCGCTCGAACGGGCGCCACTATTGATTGCGTACCGTAACTATATGCCGCACCCAGATAACAGCCCGATCAATCAGCGGATTCCTGGTTCGAAGCCAGCGTCGCATTGAGGGTAGCGCTCGGCCGCATGACAGACTCGGTCATGTCGGGGTCCGGCATGTAGTAGCCGCCGATATCCACGCTCCCGCCCTGCACGGCGTTCAGCTCTTCGACGATCTTTTCTTCGTTGTCCGCGAGCGCCTTGGCCAACGGCGCGAAATGTGCCTGCAGGTCCGTATCGTCCGCTTGTGCGGCCAGTGCCTGCGCCCAGTACATCGCGAGATAGAAATGACTGCCGCGATTGTCGAGCTCTCCGGTGCGGCGCGATGGCGAGTTTCCCTTGTCCAGCAAGTTGCCAATCGCCTCATCGAGCGTCTTGGCGAGGACCCTGGCCTTGTCGTTCTCGTGCTTGTGGGCGAGATCCTCCAGAGAGACGGCCAGTGCAAGGAATTCCCCGAGCGAGTCCCAGCGCAGATGGTTCTCCTCTACCAGCTGTTTCACGTGCTTGGGCGCCGAGCCGCCGGCACCGGTTTCGAACAGGCCACCGCCTGCCATCAAGGGCACTATCGAAAGCATCTTGGCGCTGGTGCCAAGTTCCATGATCGGGAACAGGTCGGTCAGGTAATCGCGCAGGATATTGCCGGTCGCCGATATCGTGTCCTTTCCGCGGATGACGCGTTCCAGCGTGTAGCGCATGGCACGGGTCTGCGACATGATCTGGATGTCGAGTCCCTGCGTGTCGTGATCCTTGAGGTAGGTCCGGACCTTCTTGATCAGCTCCGCCTCGTGCGGGCGATACTCATCGAGCCAGAACACCACCGGCATGCCGGAAAGGCGCGCGCGTGTAACGGCCAGCTTCACCCAATCGCGAATCGCGTCGTCCTTGACCTGGCACATGCGCCAGATGTCTCCCTCTTCCACGTTCAGCTCCATCAAGACCTTACCCTGGTCATCGACAACTCGTGCGACGCCATCTTCGGGGACCTCAAAGGTCTTGTCGTGTGAACCGTACTCCTCGGCCTTCTTGGCCATCAGGCCGACGTTCGGCACGGTCCCCATAGTCACCGGGTCGAACGCGCCGTGAGTCTTGCAGAAGTTGATCATCTCCTGGTAGATGCGTGCGAAGGTGCTCTCCGGCATGACGGCCTTGGTGTCTTTGAGACGGCCGTCCGGGCCCCACATCTTGCCGCCGCTGCGGATCATCGCCGGCATCGACGCATCGACGATGACGTCGCTCGGCACGTGAAAATTGGAGATTCCCTTGGCCGAATCCACCATCGCCACCTCGGGGCGGTGTGCATGACAGGCGTGCAGGTCGTTGACGATCTCTTCCAGCTGCGTACCCGGCAGCGTGGAGATCTTGTCGTAAATGCTGGCCAGGCCATTGTTGACGTTGACGCCGAGTTCCTTGAACAGCTTGCCGTGCTTGGCGAATGCGTCCTTGTAAAACACTTTAACCGCATGGCCGAAGACGATCGGGTGCGAGACCTTCATCATGGTCGCCTTGACGTGCAACGAAAACATCACCCCGGTCTCATAGGCGTCCTGCATCTGCTCTTCATAGAAATCGCACAAGGCCTTCTTGCTCATGAACATGCTATCGATGACTTCGTCCTTTTCCAGCGGGATCTTGTCTTTGAGCACGATCGTCTTGCCACCCTTGGTCACAAGGTCCATGGAAACGTTGCACGCCTTGTCCATGGTCATAGTCTTCTCGCTCGAGTAGAAGTCGCCGCTGTGCATGTGCGAGACGTGGGTGCGGGAGGCCTGGCTCCATTCCTCCATCGAATGCGGGTGCTTGCGGGCGTAACGCTTCACCGCCGGCGGCGCGCGACGGTCGGAGTTACCCTCGCGCAGCACCGGGTTTACGGCGCTGCCGAGCGCCTTCCCGTAGCGCTGCCTGATTTCCTTTTCTTCGTCGGTCTTCGGGTTATCCGGGTAATCCGGGATCGCGTAGCCCTTGGATTGCAGCTCTTCGATGGCCGCCTTCAGCTGCGGCACCGAGGCGCTGATATTGGGCAGCTTGATGATGTTGGTGTCGGGGATCTGAGTCAGCCGGCCGAGTTCCGCGAGGTTGTCCGGGACTCTCTGCTCCTCGCCGAGGTAGTCGGAAAACTCGGCGAGGATTCGTGCGGCCACCGAGATGTCGCTTGTGGTGATCTCGATATCGGCCGGCGCAGTGAACCTTCGAATAATCGGCAGCAGCGAGCAGGTCGCGAGCAGGGGCGCTTCGTCAGTGAGCGTGTAAATAATCGTCGATTTCTCTTTGGACATAAAATCTTTCCGTTTTTCAGTGCAGGAGCCGTGCCCAGTTTAGACTATTGGGCCCGCCGAGCGCACAGATTCAGCGCTCGCGGAACACTTATCCGCGACCACGAGAGCGTGATCAAGCCGACGGACCCTGCTAGTGAGCCTCAATACGGGCCAACTCTTCGCGAGCCCAACGCAACTGACGGGTCACGGTTTTGACGATTGACTGGAGTATGCGCAGCGCGGCATCCCGATTGCCACTCTGCTCCAGCGTCTGCAGTGCAGCGCGGCTCAGCACCAGGAGCTCGGCCTTGCTGGTGACCACCGCCGTAGTCGAGCGGGGGCCCGGCTGCAAAAACGCCACGCTACCGAAGTATCCGCCCGGACCAATCTTGGCAATTCGCTTGTAGTGGTAACGTCCGGTGGGCAGGCGGGCCTCCACCTCGCCCTCCAGCACCAGGTATACCGCGTCACCATGCTCTCCTTGCGTATACGCCCTCGCCTTGCGGTCCAGGCTCAAGGGACGCAACACGCCGGAGAGCGCCTCGATCGTCGCCGAGTCCAGGTCAGTACACAGATTATTGGCTGCAAGTTCTGCTCGTTTCCCGGCTGCCGGCGGTTTCCATTCGAGGGCATCCAGCAAGCTGTCTTCGGCATATTCCAGCGCGGCGTCGGTACTCTTGAAGGTCTTCACCTTTGGTAGATCCAGTGTTCCACCCAGTTCGTCAAACGCCTTATGGATCTTGCGCGTGCCACTGCTGTGCTTGAACACATTGGCATATACCATCGTCCCGCCGTTGAGCTGCAACCTGGCCGCCATTTGGCGCAGGATGTACAGCGCCGAGGTGTCGATATGGTGCACACGCCGCATGTTGATCACCATCCAGACCGGTCTGTCCAGATCTGACATCAGTTCGGTGAACAACCGGTCCGCCGTGCCGAAAAAGAGATTGCCGCGGAGTTCCGCATACACGATACGATCTCCGTTGTCGTCGAGCAGCAGACGCTCTTCCCCGCTGCGCTCCTTCAGCGAGTGCCGCTCCTTGCCGCTGGCGCGGTCGTGAAGTACCGGCTGCATGAGTTGGCCGCGAATAAATAGCAGAACCGAACCCACCACACCCACGACCAACCCCACCAGCAATTCATAGGCCAGCGTGGTTCCAATAACCGAGATGGCCACTATGGCATCCATGCGCAGCCGGCGGATCGACATCCAGCCAAAGATATTGACGTCTATCATGCTCACGCCAACGTAAATGATCACGCCCGCCAGTACGCTCACCGGAAGTAGCTTTCCAATGGGACCTATGAGCAGCAGGAGAGACAGAAAGATGAGGCCGGCAACGACAGCCGACCAACGACGACCGCCGCTGTCAATTGCCACCAGGGTGGAACCTTTGGTTCCCCCACCGCCCAGGCCACCGAGCAGACCGACTATGATCTGGGCGGTTCCCTGCGCGGTCAGTTCGCGCCGCGCATCGTGACGTAAGCCCGTTCGACCATCGGCGATCACGGCCGTCAAGAGGCTGTCGATAGAGGCGAGCAGAGCCACGGCCAGGGCGGCGGCCACGACGTCCGGCCAGGGCAAACCCCAAATTGCGGGGAACTCAGGGACACTCGCGATTCCTTTCAATGAGGGGATCTCGCCCACCACCCATGCAGCGGGAAAGGGACCAGGCGTCAATTGCAGTAGCAGATGGAAACCGGCGATGCCCACGAGGAAGCCGCAGATGACGCTCGGCAATTTCGGGACATACCTTCGCGTGACCATGATGCCCGCCAAAGTGATCAGTGCGGTCACGACCGGAATCCCCCTCCAGATCTCGTCCACTACCTGCGCCAGGCCGCCCGTCAATGATTTCGCCTGCGACAGGATCATGAGAATGCCAATACCCGTCACCAGGCCGGCGACCACGGGAAACGGAATGTACTTTACGAGGTGCCCGCCGCCGACAATCCCGAAAAGAATCTGAAACATGCCCGCGAGAAGCAGGATGACGGTCAGGGCAAGCGGCAGATCCGGTCCCTGTACCCCACCGGCGGCCAATGTCGCCAGGGATGCGATCAGCAGCATGGTGACGGGACCATTCGGCGCACTGATCATTCCGCGCGTGGCCCCGACTATCCCGGAACTCAGGGACAATACCGCTGCTCCCAGCAAGCCGGCGCTTGCTCCTGTGGCTGCATCCAGTCCGATGGCCGTGAAAAGCAAGACACCAAGGCCCATGGATTGTGGCAGTGCCGCCGCGCCGCCCGCGATACCGCCCAGCAAATCGCCAACCGATAAACCGTGTTTTTTCCAGCGCGAGTTGCGCTCCGTGCCAGCTATTTTATTCTCGTGTGTGGGCATCAGACTTTTCAAAAGCGGCGCACGCAATCACACCTCTCCATCCCACGATTCGCACGCCAAATTAGGACCGTAGCCCTCATCTTGGGTGAATTCCTGCCAAACAGGAAGTACGGGCATTCACAAAGTCACTTATCGGCTGCAGCCGCCCTCCACCAACGGACGAGTCATATGACTGATGCGCATGGACAGGATGCAAGAGCGCCCTGTCTCAGGTTCCGATAATACTCGGCGCGCGGTTACCTGGCTGCGTCAGCAAGTGTCGAATCACTCGCTTTATTGGCGGGAAATTATTGGAAATGCGCAATACAGCTTTTCTCGCGAACTTGACGGGCGTGCGATCGTCGGTAAACAAGCGCACAATTTCATTTGTCCCACGATAGATAGGAATCGTTTTTCGCAGGTGCTTCGCATGATAACGCTTCAGGAGTGCCGTTCCGGCTATATCAGCTGCCTGGTTTTTCGCAGCCATGATTTCTGTTGCGAGTATTTCGGCTCCACTTAAGCCCAGGTTATAGCCGTGTGCGGTTACCGGATGCATGCCCACAGCCGCATCACCTATCAGCGCAAATCGAGTTGCGTAGAATTTCCGTGCATGCACGCCAACCAATGGATATGCAAACCGTTGGCTGATCAGCCGCATCTGTCCGAGCCGACTGCCGAAGCGGATTTCAAGGTCGTGATTGAAGGCCTCCTCCTCCATACCCATGATCTCGGCACGCTGATCCATAGGTGCAGTAATCACGACTGACGACGAGTTTCCGCTAAGGGGCAAAACCGCGAGTGTACGTCCATAGTGAAAACACTCGAAAGCGATGTTGTCATGGGGTTCCTCGTGTTGCACACGGCAGACAATGCAAACGCGACCGAAATCGTGCATGGACGCAGCGATTCCCATCATGCGACGTGATTCGGAGAATCGGCTGTCGGCGGCGACAACCAGGCGTGATTGCAAAGATTGCCCATCGCCTAGAACGACTGTGGCGTGGCTGTCGTTTGTTTGAACATCGCTGACCAGGGCATCGGTATGCAGTTCGACATTTTCCAGCGATTGCACTTGGTCGAACAACGCTTGTCGAATTACGTGGTTCGAGACAATTGTGCCTAGAAAATCGGCGCCGCCACCGGCAGCGTCGAACTCAAGAGAGTAGGATGACGTTCCATCCTGAACCCGTGCTGTCTTGATACATGGCCGGTCGTCCGGCTCGATGTGTGCCCAGACCCCTAGCGTTTGCAGAATGCGCTGGGATTGATGAGTAAGTGCAATATCCCTGCCATCGAATGCGGGCCGTGCCAGCTGATCTCGGGATTGTTTGTCGATCAGCGCGACGCGCAATCCGGAGTTTGCAAGCAACAACGCGAAACCAAGCCCGGCGGGACCGGCGCCTACGACGGTAATGTCGTTATCCATAGGTAACTCCCCTGTTCTTCACGTTAGCGAAGGTGTTGGTGATAGCAATTCGAATTCCGCGTCAACATCCCGTGTGCGCCTGGCTACAGGCGCGTCGGTTGCAAAGGACTGAAAGCTATCCGTATTGCTACCCAGTCGCGATACGTATAATTACTATGTCAGGGAAAATATGTATCACTTTAACGATGACCGTTGGCGTAGTGGGCCCCGGGTTGGATGACGATCGGCTGCCACTGAAGCTGTCCTGGCAGGCGCCCTAGTTTCGCCGTTTTCGACCCGTAATCATCGCCTTGACCAGGTTTTCCTTGTGCACGACGCTGGACAACAGGACTCCGGCGATATGAAAGCCCACCAGAAGCAACGCCAGGTTTGCAAAGATCTCATGAGCTTCTTCCCAGAATTCCTCGCGTTCATCTTCAGCGTGTTCATCGTCATCAGCATGAGCAATTGAGACCAGGACCAGCTCGGTAGATGAACCAGACCCGTCGGCGACCCAGCCTGCGAGCGGTCCCGCATTTTCTTCAACAGCGTACAGCACCAAACCAGACGTCACCGTTCCAGCAATACAGATAAGCAGGGCGACAACCATCGCGCCGCCGGCCGGATTATGCCCTATGAAGCGTTTGGCTCGGCCGGTCATCAGGTCACCGATGTATCGGCGCGTGACTGCCGGCGATCGCACGAAATCGCCAAACCGCGCATGCTTTGATCCAACCAGGCCCCAGATCACGCGAATCGCGACGACTGCGCCAACCAAGTACCCGGCCCAGACATGCTGAGTGAGAAAGTCATCTTCGGTGAAATAGGCGGTAAAGAACGTGATGACCAGCGTCCAGTGCCCGATACGGACAATTGGGTCCCAGACAGTAATCGTATCGTCGGTAGCTTTCATTTGTCGTCGCCCGTTCTATGAGGATTTGTTATTTGAACGGATTCGCATGCTGATACAATTTGGCATATGACCTAGATTCAAGCTCTGCGCTGGAGACACGGCACGTATGTCGGATGACGTACAGGACTATCGATCTATGCAGGCGGCATCGGCCCTGTTTGTCGCCATTGCACTGCTCATCGGGTGGGATTTGATCGCTGACTATCGCGAGGGTGCCCCTTGGGCACATATTGCTATCGAGCTATTCGTTCTCCTGGTGGCCGCGAGCGGTGCGCTGCTTCTTTGGCGCCAGTTTCGTCAGAGTCGACTGGATCTGGCGGATGCACGGGTGGACGCCGAACAATGGCGCAGCGAGAGTCGCGAATTGCTTCGCGGACTGGGCATCGCCATTGAAAAGCAATTTGTGGCCTGGGAGTTAACAAAGGCAGAAGCCGAAGTCGGCCTATTGCTTCTCAAAGGCTTTAGTCACAAAGAAATCGCCGGGATTCGTCACACCAGTGAACGGACGACCCGCGAGCAGGCACGAGCGTTGTACCGCAAATCGGGTCTTACTGGCCGATCAACACTCTCGGCATTCTTCCTGGAAGATCTTTTGCTGCCCCAGTATGAGGACGACGACAGTGTCAAAACCTCCTAGACAAGGCAGAAACGATCTCAACGCGGAACCGGAGGAGCCGTGCGAATACGCGTCGCCACCCTGCTACCAGCATGACCTGGATCCGAATTATCTCGGTACCGCGGGTCGGGAAGAAAACGAGCAACCAAGTACCTCATCGTGGGCCGACGTCCGAGCGTGGCGCATTCAGACTCGATCACGGCTGATCGCGTTACGCGAGGGCCTGACGGACGACGGATGCACGCGATGCGCCGAGGCGATCGTCAAACACCTTGCTGACGCCAAGATACTTTCCGGTCACCAGCGAGTTGGCTTTTTCTGGCCGATGGCCGGTGAAATCGACCTGCGTCCGATGATGGCGGAACTCACAAGCCAGGGCGTCAAGGCCGCCCTCCCCGTCATTACCAAACCACAGCAGCCGCTTGAATTCTGGCTGTGGCAACCAGGTGATACGCTGGACGAATCCGGTCCCTGGGGAATCCCCATACCGGCAATTCGACGACTCGTCGATGTCACTGCGTTGTTGATTCCGTTGGTCGGCTTCGCTGATCAGGGGCATCGGCTGGGTCACGGCGGCGGCTATTACGATCGGACCCTCGCCACCGTGGAACGACGACCCTTGACTATCGGTATTGGTCTTGAGGCCTGCCGTCTACCGACAATCTTCCCACAGGAGCACGACATAGCGATGGATATCATCGTGACAGATGCTGGCGTGTACAGAGGCAAGGCCAATTGTGCGGGCTCAATCCTAT
>JBFELT010000049.1:0-18982 GCA_041552015.1 Woeseiaceae bacterium | reverse complement strand
GTGTGGGAAGACCAGCTTGACGATGTGCTCCAGGGCGCAGCAACGACGGCTTGCGTCACTTGCCACGCCGATGGCGCATCCAAGGGTCATGCGTACCAGAACAGCTGGGTCCCGCAGGAGTTCCCCGAGGGTCGTCAGACAATCATCGACGCGGTGAACTAACAAACGGGTCAAGGGCAGGCCGTCTGGCGTGCCTCCCCCGTAAGATCCACGAAGTATTAGGGCGCTCGAAAGGGCGCCCTTTTTTTTGCTTTGATGCGACGGAGGATCGGGCCTCAGGCTGTGGCTTCAAGCACGAAGCCGATCTCCCGGCCAGTCTTCGAGATTGCGAAGATGCGGTAGCCGAGTTTCTTCAGAGCTTCGATGCTCGCGGCCGTGCGTTGCTTGCCGATGCCCGGGAAACGATGATGGAATTCGACCAGCAGCTGCGTCGGCAGATTGGCGACATCGCCGAGACCGTCGAGAATGGCGTACTCTGCGCCTTCGACATCGACTTTTAACAGGTCGATCCGGTCGTGACCCAGCTTCTCCATCATGGTTCGAATCGTGTAGGCCGGCACATCCACGAAATCGCCGTCATCACCGGCGCTGCTGTCCGCCGTCCACATCACTTTCGAGGTCTTGCCCCGCCGGTTCCTTCTGCGATAGAGACGCAGGCTGCCGTCCTTGCCGGCCGCCGCCCAGGGGTGAAACACGAAATTCGATGGCAGCTCGAGGTTCGCGATCCATTCCTCGGAATACGGCGTCGGGTCGAAGGCATGCACGCTCAGGCTGTAGTGATGGATCAGGTCGATGTCGAGATCGATCGAGTCGCCGACCCCGAGCGAATAGACCAGCGAATGCGGTCCGAGCAGCCCGGGGATATACTTCCAGCCATCGCTCTCCAGCACATCGCGCTCGGTCTCGACTTGCAGCCACAACTCACGGCCGCTGATGCGCTTCAGCAAAAGCTTGGTCGGCCAGAACCACGGCTGGCGCTTCATCCATCCGGACGTCCTCAAGATTGCTCCAGTTCCAACTACGATAGGCTTACAAATTGGCCGTCGGACGCTACTATGCCACACCGGAGTGCGACAGCGTTCTGCCGATTACGGATCGATGAAAGCTATGCTACGAGCCCTTGCCCGATTAATTTTGCGCACAGGTGGGTGGACCGCCGTCGGCGGGATACCGGACGCGCCAAAGGCCGTTGTCATCGCGGCGCCTCACACCTCGAACTGGGACGGCTTCTGGGCGATGGTCTATAAAGTCTCCATCGGCGCGGAGATTCATTTCTTCGCCAAGCAATCCCTGTTCTGGTTTCCCCTGGGAACCTTGCTCAGGGCGCTGGGAGCGATCGCGCTGGACCGGAAACGCGCCGGATCCGCCGTGCAGCAGGCCATCGACATGTTCAAGAAAAAGGACAGCTTTTACTTCGGCCTTGCGCCAGAGGGTACGCGCACACTGAAAGGCGGCTGGAAAAGCGGCTTCTACCGCATTGCCGAAGGCGCCGGGGTTCCGGTCTACCTGGGCTTCCTCGACTACGAGCACAAGCGCGTGGGCATCGGACCTCGCTTCGACCTGAGTGGCGATCAGGACGCCGATCTCGTTCGATTGCAGGCGTTTTACGGTGGCATCCAGGGGCGCAGGCCCGAGAAGACCAGCCCGATCCGGTTCACACAGTAGGGCCCGAGCCGTCATCGATCGGGGTCCGGGCTCTCGATTTGGTGTCGCAGGGCGTGCAGCGGTTCCGTCGCAACGGCTTGCGCCGCTGTGCCCCATGAGCAAGAATGAAGTTGCACAAGATACTTGTTCAGGGTGCTATACAGAAGAAGAACCTCAAACCAGAAAAGACTCGCCCGGGGGGGAAATACCATGGCTAACAAGCAACGCCGCTATTCCGCATTATTGGCTCCAGTGATCCTGGCCGTCTCCGGCCTCGGCAGCGCGTTTTTCGCGCCCGATGCCAACGCGCAGGACCAGGAGAGGCGCCGCGGCGCCGGCATCCTCCTCGAGGAGATCACGGTAACCGCCAGGAAACGCGAGGAGAGTTCCCAGGAGGTGCCGCTTGCGATCACGGCCTATAATTCCGGGCAAATAGAAGCACTGAAAGTGCGCGACCTGATGGGACTGTCGGTCGGCATGCCGAATGTCGCCCTTGACGACATCGGCACCACCCGCGGCAGTGCCAACTTCTCGATCCGGGGCCTCGGCATCAACAGTTCCATTGCGTCGATCGATCCGACCGTCGGCCTGTTCCTGGACGGCGTCTACCTCGGCAACAACGTTGGCGTGATCTTCGACATGTTCGACGTCGAAAGCGTCGAGGTTCTGCGCGGCCCGCAGGGCATCCTGTTCGGCCGCAACGTTACCGGCGGCGCCATCCTGCTCAATACCAAGAAGCCGGGCGACGAGTTCGAGGCAAGTGCCCGGGTTGCCGTCGATGGCGGCGGCGACGGCGGCCTCAACCGTTACCTCATGGGCAGCATCGGCGGTCCGGTCTCGGATACGTTTGCGATCAAGCTCAGCGCCTATTACAACGACGACGAAGGGTGGTTCAAGAACCAGTTCGACGGCAGCGACTTCGGTGCCATCACGCAGACCATGATCCGCCCGGTGGCCGTATGGACGCCCAACGACCGCACCGAGCTGGTCCTGCGCTACGAGTACACCGACATCGACGGCGACGGCCCTGCCTCGCAGACGCATACCAACGGCAGCGGCGTGCCCGGCGCCTTCGCCAACTTCAATCGTGACAGCTTCGACATGTCGATCGACGAAAGAGGTTTCCAGAAGGTCCAGACCGACTTCGTCAGCGCCGAATTGAACATCGACGTCGATTTTGGCGACGGCACCATCACGAATATCTTCGGCTGGCGCAAGTCGGACAGTTCGAGCAATGCGGACATCGACGCCCAGCCGGTCTGGCTGTTCCACGCTCCCGCATGGCTGATCACGGACCAGGTCAGCAACGAGCTTCGCTACAACGGCCAGTTTGCGGATCGCGCCAACGTGACGGTCGGCGCCTATTATTTCGAAAACGAAATCAACTACCACGAGCGACGCAACCTGCTCGGCATTGCGACCGGCGGCGTAGCACCCGCGGCCGTGTTCGACGGTGGCGGCGACTATGACGTCAAGACCCTGGGCGTGTTCGTCGCGATGGACTACGATTTGTCGGATCGATTGACCCTGAACACGGGACTGAGATTCACGCACGAAGAAAAGGATGCCAACATCGCATCGCTCAGTGCGAATATCGGTCTTCCCTGCAATGTCGTAACGACCAAAGACTGTCCCTTCGACTTTGTCGACAACGACGAGAACTGGGACAGCCTGTCACCGAAGATCGGCGCAACCTTCCAGCTCGACGACGAGAAGCTCCTCTATGGTCACTGGACGCGGGGCGTCAGGTCCGGCGGCTACAACCTGCGGAACACCTCTTTCAATCCGGCAGACATTCCGGGCCCGTTCGATGAGGAAACCGTCGACAGTTTCGAGATCGGCTACAAGTCGCAGCAGGACTGGGGACGCCTCAATGTCGCCGCGTTCTATAACACCATCGAAGACATGCAGCGCGAGATCAACCTGCCGGGTCCGATCGGCGTCATTCAGCTGATTCGAAACACCGCCGACGCCACTATCACCGGCATGGAAGTCGACGGTGCCTTCAGCCTGACGGACAGCTTCGTGCTGCTGGCTTCCCTCGGCGTGATCGATTCGAGTTATGACAAGGTCAGTTTCGACCTGAACGGCGACGGTGTGGTCGACGGAAGTGACAAGGCGCTGGACCTGCCGCGCGCGGCCGATCTCACCTGGAGCCTCGGCTTTACGCACGACCTGAACATCGGCGACCGCGGCTATCTCGCCTCACGCATCAACTACGCCTACCGCGACAAGTCCGCCTATACCGACAATAACCTGGGCTTCATCACCGACCAGGAGATCCTGGACGCCGGCCTCGACTTCTACACCAACGACGAGCGCTGGGTGTTCTCACTGTACGGTCGCAACCTGCTGGACGAAGTCAAGCACGGTGGCGATACGCAGCTGCCGAACGACATCGGCGGCGTACCGACCGGCGGCACTTTTTCGCCGCTGGCGAAAGGACGCGTTTACGGCGCGGAGGTTACGTTCAACTTTCGCGGTAACTGATCGAATCCGGGGGCGAAGCGACACAAGGGGGCGGCCCACACGGGGCTGCCCCCGATTTGCCTGACCGAAGTCCTGTTCGCGCGCCAGGGCGCGCTCCTACAATAGCGGCGGGGCCGTCGGGGATTGTCCCCTCATGCACAAGCCTGTTCGCGCGCCAGGGCGCGCTCCTACAATAACGGCGGGGCCGTCGGGGATTGTCCCCTCCTGTACGGGTGGAATCTTTTCGCCGGTCGACTGCTTGAGACACCGCTCCGCTGCAGCGCATAGAATGTGCCCATGCAATCTGACTCCGATAATCGCCCGCATCGAAGTATTCGCAGCTTCGTGCGCCGGGCAGGACGCCTGACGCCGTCGCAGCAACGTGCACTGCGGGAACTCTGGCCTGCCTATGGCGTGGAGTTTTCCGCGTGCCCGATGGACTTCGATGCGCTGTTCGGCCGCACGGCGCCCGTGGTACTGGAAATCGGCTTCGGCAACGGCGAGTCGCTGCTGGCGCAGGCGCTGCAACATCCCGAGTGCAACTTCATCGGCATCGAGGTGCACGAACCCGGTGTCGGCCATTGCCTGTTGAGAGCCGCGGATTCCGGGATCGGCAATCTGAAGCTGATCGCCCACGATGCCGTCGAGGTCTTGAAACACCAGGTGCCTGCCGCCTCCCTGCAGCGTATCAATCTCTACTTTCCGGATCCCTGGCCGAAAAAACGGCATCACAAACGTCGCATCCTTCAGCCCGCATTTCTCGAGTTGCTGCACAGCCGGCTCATGGCCGGCGGTACGCTGCACATCGCGACCGACTGGGCGAACTACGCCGAGCATATCGATGAATTGCTGGACGCGAGTGCACTCTTCAATCTCGACAAGCGCCGCGAACATGACGGCGACGAGCCGCTGGATCGTCCGGGCACCAAGTTCGAAAAGCGGGGCCTGCGAAAAGGACACCGTATCGTCGACTGGCGCTACGTGAAGACCTGAATCCCCGCGAATCTCCGCTCGCTTACGGCGCCGAATCGCCGAGCAGCCATTGCAACTGGTCACCCAGTCGCGCGCGCCACGCAGCCTCATTGTGATCGGCACCCTGGTACGCGCGTATCAGGAAGTCCTCGCCGTCCCTCCTTCCCTGCTCCAGCAGCCAGTCGCGTACGATCTCGTGTACCGGCTCATATTGCGCGTCGAGACCCTCGGTGCCGTAGTCGAAGAACACTCGCGCCGCTTGCGGCAGGGTATCGCCGGCGGCAATGTCCCTGACGACGTAAGGCGTTTCATCGGCGTCGCCCGAATCTGCGGACCTGGCGCGGGCAAACCAGGCCTCGGCGAGAGGGAGGTGCGTCGAGACGCAGCCGCAGGCGGAGAATGCCTCGGGGTGTTCCTTGACCAGGTAGAAAGACAGCAGCCCGCCCATCGACGAGCCCATCGCGAAGGTATCCTTGCTGTCGGTCAGCGTACGGAACTGCTCGTTAACTCTCGGCATCAGCTCTTCGATAAGAAAGCGCGCGTACCGGGGTGCATCGTGCCAGGGCGAGTACTCGAGCGTGCGCTTTGAAGTGCTCCACGTCGCGACGACGATCGCCGGATCAAACAGGCCGGACTCAGCGCCACGCACCATGGCTTCGTCGACGCCCCAATCGGTACCGGTGTTCGCGATGCGCGGATCGAATAGGTTCTGGCCGTCGGACATGTAAATGACGCGGTAACGCCGGTCTCCGTTCTCGTCGTAGCCCGGCGGCAGCCAGATCTCGACGTGCCGGGTTTCGGACAGGAATTCCGAAGCAACGTCCGGCCAGTACACCAGCGTCCCCAGTACGCCCGAGCTCTTCCAGTCCGCCATGTAAACGGAGGGATCCTGCTTGAATGCCGTGAGCTCGTGGACGACCTTTCGAAGGTCTCCCGCGGCTAGCCGGTAGTTCGGCAAGACCCGTCCCGATTCGCCGACCGCCTCGCGTTCCCAGCTTCCGAGCGTGAATTTGTATTCGAATTCGTGTCCCCGCGGCACGCTGATTGTCGCCGCGCGACTTCGACCTTCGCCGGACATGGCGAGTGCCATGGGATCCCAGGGCCCGAGTTCCTCGATGTTTCCGGTTATATAAAGCGTTGGCGTATTTTCCGGCACGGTAACGGAAACCTGCACTGACTCGGCGTCCGAGTGAGCGACGCTCGCGTCGTCGACACTGTCGACGTTCGGGTTGCAGCCACAGAACATCAGCACGGCGGCGCCAATCGACATGAATCGAACCGTCATGTTCGTAATCCCTCCGATATCCGTGCGGGTCACATGCTTGTCGGCCCGCTGACGTAAATAATACCGTCACGAACCGTGGCGTCGACTTTTCGCAGCGCACCGCCGGATCCAGGTCCCGCGAAGCAGCGCCCGGTTTCGATGTCGTAGGTCGCGCCATGCGACGCGCAGATAATGGCGGACTTGTCCCTGGTCAGGAACTTGTCGGGCGACCAGTTCAGGGGATGGCCGACGTGAGCGCAGTAATTCTGGTACGCGAAAATTCTATCGCCCTGTCGAACGACGAATCCCCGAAACGGCCAGTCACCATCGCCGATCTGAAACTCCCGGCAGCCCGGATCCTCCAGCTCGCTCAGCGCCCCGACGGCGACTTACTGTTCCGGGGCGCTCATGTCCCCGTCTCATGCCAGGGCGCCACCTTGATCAGCAGCAGCATTCCGGGCAGCGCCAGCACCGTGCACAGGATAAAGAAAGGCGTCCAGCCGACCTGCTCCACGATGACACCGGTCACCGAATTCGCGAACACCCGCGGCACCGAGGCGAGTGCCGTGAACAGGGCAAGCTGCGTCGCTGCAAACGCCGGGTTGCTGGTTCGCGCCATGAACGCAATCAGCGCCGCCGAACCCAGGCCCACACCCAGGTATTCGAACGCCACCGCAACTCCGAGCATCCATGGATTGGGGCCTATCTCAGACAGCAAGGCGAAACCGAGGATACTCACGATCTGCACGACGCCGAACAGCCAGAGGGCGCGATTGATCGGCAACTTGACCATGATCAGGCCGCCGATCAGGCCGCCCGCAATGGCCGCTATCAGTCCGGCCGTTTTCGCGATGGCGCCTATCTGCGTGAGCGTAAAGCCGACGTCGATAAAAAAGGGAGACTGCAGGGCAGTCGCCATGTTGTCGCCAAGCTTGTACAAAAAAAGGAACGCGAGAACCATCAGCGCGGAGCCGAGGCCCGCGCGACCAATAAAGTCCCGGAACGGTTCGATGACGGCGTCGCGCAGCGTTTTCGGCGGCGTCGGCTCGGCGATTGCCTCATCGATCACGAGCGTCATGACGATGCCGATGAGCATGAACAGCGCGATGATGACGAACACGATGTGCCATTCGAAATGATCCGCAAGAATAAACCCCAGTGCGCCCGGCACGAGTCCGGACAGGCGATACGCCTGCACGTGCACGGAATTGCCCAGCCCGAGTTCCACATCGGGCAGCAGTTCGCGTCGGAACGCATCCAGCACGATGTCCTGGCTCGCGCTGAAGAAGGCGATAGCGACCGACAGGTAGGCCACCGTCCATAGCGAAAGATCCGGCTTGATGAAACCCAGCACCGCCATCGAGACGAGCAGGGCCACCTGCGTCACTAGCATCCAGCCGCGCCGATGGCCGAGAAACGGCAGCGTGAAGCGGTCCATGGCCGGTGACCACAGGAACTTCCAGGTGTACGGAAACTGCACCAGCGCGAAGAAGCCGATCTCTGCGAGCCCCACGCCTTCTACGCGCAGCCAGCCGGGAACCAGCTGGAACAGAACGTACAGCGGCAATCCGGACGTGAATCCGGTGAACACGCATATCAGCATGCGCCGGTTGAGGATCGCTTCCTGCAGGGTCTCCCGGGCAGAGCGATCGGGAGCGGCGTCAGTCGCCATGAATCCAGTCGTAATCCATGATCAGCGGCGCGTGATCGGAGAAGCGTTGTTCCCGGTAGATGTCGCTGCGGAGCACCTTGTCCCTCAGGCCCGGCGTAACGACCTGGTAGTCGATACGCCAACCCACGTTGTTGTCCCAGGCCCGCCCGCGATTCGACCACCAGGTGTACTGATCCGGCTCCTGCTCGAGCGTGCGAAAGGCGTCGGTGAATCGGTATTCGCCGAATACGGCGTCCATCCAGGCCCGCTCCTCGGGCAGGAATCCCGAATTCTTCCGGTTGGCTCGCCAGTTTTTCAGGTCTATTTCCTTGTGCGCGATATTCCAGTCGCCACAAATCACGTATTCGGAACGCTTCCGCGGCAGCTTCCTCAGGTGCTTCGTAAAGGTCTCCATGCAGCGGTACTTGGCGGCCTGCCGCTCCTCGCTCGAGGACCCTGAAGGCAGGTACAGCGACACGACGTTGATACCCTCGAGCTGCACCTCGAGGTAGCGACCCTCCGCATCGAATTCCGGATCGCCGTAGCCGCGCACGATTCGCTTCGGCTTGTGTCGCGTGTAGACGGCAGTTCCACTATAGCCTTTCTTCTCGGCATCTTCGTAGTAGCAGTAATAGCCCTCGGGCGAAAAAACGTCGTCCGTCAGTTGATGCGCCTGCGCCTTGGTCTCCTGCACACAGACGACGTCGGCATCCTGTGCTGCCATCCATTCGAAAAACCCCTTGCGGGCGGCGGCGCGGATGCCGTTGGCATTGAGGCTGATAACGCGAAACAAGGTCGGTCTCCTGTGTCATACTTCATGGGGTCGCGGCCATAATACAGAAGACCATACGGATGCGTGGGTACAAGCGGGAATTCATCGAACTGGCACTCGAACTCGGCGTACTACGATTCGGCGAATTCACGCTGAAGTCCGGGCGAGTCAGTCCCTACTTTTTTAACGCCGGCCTTTTCAATACCGGTTACGCCGCGGCAAAACTGGGCCGGTTCTACGCCTCGGCAATCGCGGAATCTCGCATGCACTTCGACATGCTGTTCGGGCCGGCCTACAAAGGCATACCGCTGGCGGCACTGGCAGCGGCCTCGCTCGCCGAACATCACGACATCGATGTCCCGTACTCCTTTAATCGCAAGGAGGCCAAGGCGCACGGCGAAGGCGGCAGCGTCGTAGGGGCGCCGCTTTCCGGTGATGTACTCATTATCGACGACGTGATTACCGCCGGCACGGCGGTGAGAGAGGCCTACCGGATTATTTCGCAGGCCGGCGCGCAGGTTGCCGGACTGGTCATTTCACTCGACCGACAGGAGCGCGGGCAGGGGCCGTTTTCGGCGGTTCAGGAACTCAAGGAATCGCTCGGCATCCCGGTTATCAGCATTGTTCAGCTCGATGACTTGATCGATATTCTGGAGGAATCAAGCGAATATGAACAATATCTCGAGCCCGTTCTAAGCTATCGTAAGCAATACGGTGTTATATCGTAAGTTGCTGAAATTTTTGACTCAGTCGACGGTTTACACAAACCGTTCACCATATTATCGTGCAATAACGAGAACCAGTCCCGGTCTCGAAATTGAATTTGCTGGCATATTTGGACTATGCGAAAACTGAACCTGATCTACGTGCTCCTGCTACTGGCGCCAGCCGTATTCGCTGCCGGCAACCAGGCGGGGAGCAGTACGCACTTCAAGTGGGTGGATAAGGATGGCGTCGTGCATTACGGGGACAGCATCCCCGCGGAATACCGCGATCTGCCCAAAGAGGTGGTCAATGATTACGGCGTAGCCGTCGATCACCTGGAAGGCAAGAAGACGCCCGAGCAACTCGAGGCGGAACGCATCGAGCAGGAACGCATTCAGAAAATCGAACTGCAGCGTCGTGCCGACCAGGCCTTGCTTGCGACCTACCTCTCGGTCGAGGAAATCCTCATGCACCGCGATCGACGCGTCGAGCTTTTTCAGGCGCAGGCGCGCGTCACTGAACTGTATTTACGCAATCTCGATCGCCGCCTCGAAAAACTCCGGGCCGATGCCGCAAATTTCCAGCCGTATAGTGAAGACCCCGACGCCCCCATGATCGACGACGATCTCGCCGATGAGCTTCGCAAGACAAAAGAGATTATTCAGCGCCACGAACGCAATCTCGAGAAGTTCAAATCTGACGAGAAACAGATCATTGCGCGATTCGCCGGTGACATCAATCGCTTCAAGATGCTGCGCGGAATCAACTAGCCTTAGCCACTGCCCGAGTGGCCGAAGCCGCCCGCGCCGCGGTCGCTTTGTTCGAACTCGTCGACAATCCTGAACTCCACCTGCTCCACAGGAACGAAGACCATTTGCGCGATGCGCTCCGCCGGTTGTACTTCGTAGCTTTTCGAGCCGCGATTCCAGCATGAGATGAATACCTGGCCCTGGTAGTCGGAGTCGATCAGGCCGGTCAGGTTGCCGAGCACCAGTCCGTGCTTGTGGCCAAGTCCTGAGCGCGGCAGCAGGACAGCGGCGAGGCCCGGGTCTGCAACGTGGATCGCAATGCCCGTCGGCACCAGCACCGTTTCGCCGGGGGCCACGACGATGGCCTCGTCGATGCAGGCACGCAGGTCCAACCCGGCCGACCCTCCCGTCGCGTAATGCGGGAGCGGTATGGAGTCGCCAACACGGGCGTCAAGAATCTTGAGTTCGATGGATCGCAAGCTCTGGTGTCCTTCAGTCGAGGCTGGAAATGACCGTCAGCCGGGGCTCGGTATTCGAGCCGCGGGCGGCATGGAAGCGTTGGGCGACGAGATCAATCAGTCCACGCGCAAGGTCCGACTTGGCGGCCCTTGGAAAATCCTGTTTGCCGTTTGGCCACAGCACGGTCACGGCATTGTCGTCGGTGTCGAAGCCATGATCGTCGCCGACCCGATTCGCGATGATCATGTCGAGCTTCTTCTTTTCGAGCTTCAGCCGCGCGTGCCCGATCAGGTCGTCGGTTTCGGCGGCGAAGCCCACGGTAAACGGTGCATCCTGCAGTGCGGCAACCGAGGCAAGGATGTCGGGACAGCGCACGAGTTCGAGACTGATCGCCTCATCGCTTTTCTTAATCTTTTGCTGCGCCGCGCGCCGCGGCCGATAGTCCGCGACCGCGGCCGCAGCGATGAATATGTCCGCATCGGCGATGCGGGCATGCGTCGCATCGAACATCTCCTGTGCCGTGGTCACCGGCACGAGCTGCACGCCCGGCGGTGGCGCCAGGTTCACCGGTCCGCTGATCAGCACGACATCCGCACCCTGTGCCGCGGCGGCGCGCGCGATGGCGTAGCCCATTTTTCCGGAGCTGCGATTGCTGATATAGCGAACCGGGTCTATCGCCTCGCGAGTCGGGCCGGCGGTCACGACGACCTTGCGTCCTTCGAGCGAGCCGTCGCCCTTACCGACGCTCAGACCACAAACCGTTGCAGCGATCAGGTCGGGGTCCAGCATGCGCCCTGCCCCGGTTTCGCCGCAGGCCTGTGAGCCGGTATCGGGCCCAAGGATATGAATGCCGCGCTTTTCCAGCAGCTCGCGATTCGCCTGCGTGGCCGGGTTGTTCCACATGACGTGGTTCATCGCCGGCGCCAGCGCAATCGGCGCTTCGGTTGCGAGGCAAATGGTCGTAAGCAGGTCGGGCGCCGCGCCGCTGGCAATCCGCGCTATGACTTCGGCGGTCGCGGGCGCGACCAGGATGATGTCAGCCCATCGTGCGAGCTCTATGTGGCTCATCGCGGCTTCGGCTTCCTTGTCCCAGAGATTCGACCGGACCTGCCGACCGGACACGGCCTGCAGCGCCGTGGCCGTCACGAACTCTTCCGCCGACGCCGTCATGACGATCTGAACCTCGGCACCGCGTTCGCGCAGGCGCCTCACCAGGTCTGGCGCCTTGTATGCGGCAATGCCGCCCGTAATGCCGAGGACGATATTCACTTGACGACTCTTGTTGGTGTCCGGATGCCCGAGCTTAGCCCGAGGCTGTGCGGCAATTCCAGTGTGCGCATCATGTGCCGCAAGACGGGCGATACTCGAAGCCCTCTCCAATAACTCGTGACCCCAACCCGGCAAAAACAGCAATCCCGGCCAGTTTGACGGATTGCATGGCCATTGCCCTGTCCCGCAATGTTCACCGATGAGCAAAGCGGGCAAACCTGGGCAAAGCGACATCGAGCTACTGGCAACGGTGATCGCTGCCGGGGGCAGCAGGGCAAGAGCCACCGACGCCGCCTGCCGGCTCATGCATCGCTTCGGCAGCCTTCGTGCACTGCTGCACGCCAACCCGGCAGAGCTGCTGGCCAGTCACGGCATAGGGCGATCCCGGCTCGCCATCATGCGGGCTTTGCCCGAAATCGCCCGCCGCTACTACGCCGAGTCGTTGCCGATCGGCGAGACGATTCGAAGTCCGGCCGATACCGAGGCCTTCCTTAAGGCGCGCATGCGCGATCTGGATCACGAGTTGTTCTGTTGCCTGTTTCTCGACAATCGTCACCGGGTCCTGAGTTTCGACGAGCTGTTCCGTGGAACCATCGACGGGACCTCGGTGTATCCCAGGGAGGTCGTCAAGGAGGCGCTGGCGGTCAACGCCGCCGCGGTCATTCTGGCCCACAATCACCCTTCCGGTGTCGCCGAGCCCAGCCAGGCGGATGAGCGCATTACCCTGCGGCTGAAATCCGCGCTCGACCTGGTCGACATCCGCCTGCTGGACCACCTGATAATCGGCGACGGTCAGGCCACCTCGCTGGCGCGTCGGGGTCTCCTGTAGGCCGTTCTCTCCGCCCACCACCGCCAGGCACGTCGGCAGGCCGGCATCGCCTTGACGGGGTACCGGGAGACTGGTATAAAGTTCCGCTCTCTGCCCGCCGCGCGCGGGCAACTTTTAGAAAAATCAGAGACTTAACATCATGTCGAGGGTTTGCCAGGTAACTGGGAAGCGGCCGCAGAGCGGCAACAACGTTTCCCACGCCAATAACAGGACACGTCGTCGCTTTCTGCCGAATCTGCAGAACAAGCGCTTTTGGGTCGAATCCGAGAAGCGTTTCGTGCGTCTGCGCATTTCTCACAAGGGCATTCGCATCATCGACAAGCATGGCATCGAAAAGGTTCTCGCCGATCTTCGTGCCAGCGGTCAGCGCGTCTAGCGACAGAGGATTCGGTCATGGCAAAGAGCAATCGCGACAAGATCAAGCTGGTATCGAGTGCCGGCACCGGCCACTACTACACGGCCACCAAGAACAAGAAACTCCATCCTGAAAAGCTGGAGACGAAGAAGTACGACCCTACGATCCGCAAGCACGTGATCTACAAGGAATCGAAGATCAAGTAGCAGGCCGATCGCAATCAGGCGCGACGCTACTCTCGCATCGAACATCAGGAAAAGGCCCGCTTCGAGCGGGCCTTTTTTTTCGGCGTGACAGCGACCCGACAGCATGGGAAGCTCTGATCATTCCCTGCCCTTTCTTCGTAACTCTGTATGCCTGAACTGCCGGAAGTCGAAACCAGCCGCCGGGGCATAACGCCCCACGTCGTCGGCGCGAGGATCGAACGGCTGGTGATCCGTGAACGCCGCCTTCGCTGGCCCGTCTCCAGGGCTGTCGACCGGAACCTGCCTGGCCAGACAATCAGCTCGGTTGGTCGTCGCGCGAAGTACCTGCTCATCAATACGCAAAAAGGCTCCGCCATACTGCATCTCGGGATGTCGGGCAGCGTCTGTATTTTCGATACGGACACGCCTGCCGGTATTCATGATCACGTCGATATCGAAATGGACAGCGGCCTGATGCTGCGCTTCCGAGATCCGCGGCGATTCGGATCGCTGCACTGGAGTCGGGATCCGTCGACGCATCGATTGCTCAAAGATCTCGGTCCGGAGCCGCTCGACGACGCTTTCGACGGTGAGTACCTGTGGCGCATGTCCCGGGGTCGAAAAGTGAGCATCAAGCAGTTCGTCATGAACTCACACATCGTCGTTGGAGTTGGCAACATTTACGCCAGCGAGTCACTGTATCTGGCCGGCATCAATCCCCGACGCGCCGCCGGCCGCATCGCCAGGCGTCGTTACGACGCCTTTGCGGGCGCCATAAAAGAAGTGCTGAGCAGGGCCATCCGGGCCGGCGGTACGACCTTGAGGGACTTCTATGGCGGCAATGGCGAGGCGGGTTATTTCCAACAACAGCTCGAAGTCTACGGTCGCGAAGACGAACCCTGCCGGCGCTGCGCGACGCCGATCAGCGCAATCGTTCAGGGTCAGCGCTCGACCTACTACTGCACGCGCTGCCAGACCTAGCTTGATGTCGCCCGCGGCCTATCCGAACCGGCTGTAGGAGCGCCCCCAGGGGCGCGAAGCGCAGCGGCGGCCGCCAGGCCGCTTACCGTCTCAAATCCTAGGGCCCCTTGCCGCGACGCGAAAGCAGCGCCTTCTTCACCTTCGGTGAGACAAATTCGGACACATCCCCGCCCAGCGCCGCCACTTCGCGGACGAGACTGGATGAAATGAACGTGTATTTTTCGGTCGGCGTCAGGAATACGGTCTCGACATCCTGGGTGAGGTGCCTGTTCATATTGGCGAGCTGAAATTCGTACTCGAAGTCGGAGACGGCACGCAGCCCGCGAATGATTACAGCGAGATTGTGTTCACGCGCGAAATCGACAGTGAGACCCTCGTAGCCCGTAACCTCGACATTTTCTATCTCCTCCAGCGCCTCGCTGGCCAGTTCCACCCGCTCCTCGAAAGTGAACATGGTTGACTTGGAGCCCGGGTTCGCCGCGATCGCCACAACGACCTTGTCGTACAGACGCGCCGCCCTGCGAACGAGATCCTCATGCCCGTAGGTTATCGGATCGAATGTCCCTGGATACATTGCAGAAACGGTCATCAGTCCAGTCCTGTCAGTTTTATCGCTCGACCAGCATATAACGCACGTTGCCGGCCGTCTTGTTCTTTACGATTGCCCAGCCCTGCGGCATCGATACATCCGCTGCGGTACGATGCTGCTCGATGTAGACCAGGCAGGGATCGGCCAGCGCATTACTCTCTTCCAGCAGTCTACACAATTCGTCCATCAGATCGGCGTCGAATGGGGGGTCGAGGAACACGAGGTCGAATTTCTCGCCTGGATCCGTTCGCAGGTATTGCAGGGCGCTCATATTCTTCACAGTCGCACCCGTGGCACCGAGCAGCTTGATATTTCCGGCCAGCGCAGCGACAGCACGCGGCGAGTTTTCGACGAACACGGTACTTTTCGCGCCACGCGACAGCGCCTCGAGTCCGAGCGCGCCGGTTCCGGCGAACAGGTCCAGGCATCGCGCCCCCTCAATTCGCGGCGCCAGCCAGTTGAACAAGGTTTCGCGAATACGCTCCGAGGTCGGCCGCAGTCCCGGGACATCGGCGATATCCAACAGACGACTGCGCCAGTTTCCCGCTACAATACGCAGCCGTCCGGACCGGCTTTGGTTCGATTTTTTTCGTTTCGGCATCGTCTTCCTGGTAGGGGAAGCGTTTAAAGGTCAGCTAACGTATAGCCATGTTTGCCAGGAAAGAAAAGCCCCGGAAGCGCGAAGGCTTCATAAAGCGACTCCGCGCCCGCCTCAATCGCGGCGACAGCTGGCTGACCTACGATCTTGCCAATCTCGCACCCGGCGGCAAGATCGACGAGAGCGTTCTTGAAGAGCTCGAAGCGCTGCTCGTCATGGCCGACGTTGGCGTCGAAACGACCGAGCGCATCATATCGGACCTGCAGAAGCGACTCGCTCGCAAGGAACTCAAGGACGTCGAAGCGCTGCGCAGTGGCCTCGGCAGTTCATTGCGTGAAATCCTGGCACCCGTCGAGCAGCCCTTGACCATTCCGCAAGCCGAGGGGCCGTTCGTGATACTGATGGTAGGCGTCAATGGCGCGGGAAAAACCACGACCATCGGCAAGATGGCGCGACGATTCAAGGATGAAGGCTACTCCGTAATGCTGGCGGCTGGCGACACTTTTCGCGCCGCGGCGGTTGAACAGCTGCAGGCCTGGGGCGATCGCAACGATGTCCCGGTCATAGCGCAGCAGGCCGGCGCGGACCCGGCGGCCGTTATCTTCGACGCGTGGCAGGCGGCGCGTGCGCGGGGCATCGACATCCTGCTCGCCGACACGGCAGGGCGACTGCAGAGCCAGACCGGCCTGATGGACGAACTGGCAAAGGTAAAGTGCGTCATCGCGCGCCGAGACGAATCGGCACCGCATGAAATCATGCTGGTTCTCGACGCCAGCCAGGGACAGAACGCACTCGTGCAGGCGGAGAAGTTCCACGCCGCGCTCGGCCTGACGGGAATTACGGTGACCAAACTCGACGGCACCGCGAAGGGCGGAATCTTGCTGGCCATCGCCGACAAACTGAATGTACCCGTTCGATATATCGGCATCGGTGAGGCTGCCGAAGACATGCAGCCTTTCTCTGCCGATGAATTCGTCGATGCACTGCTCGCGACCGGCGGCACGGAAAACTGACCGAATCCGATGATTCAACTCGAGAACGTCACAAAACGTTATCCGGGCGGACAGGAAGCGCTATCGGGCCTGGACCTTTGCGTGGACAAGGGAGAAATGGTGTTTGTCACCGGCCACTCCGGAGCCGGCAAGAGCACACTCCTGCGACTCATCGCGCTGATCGAACGGCCTACCAGCGGACAGGTAATCGTCGACCAGCAGAACACGCGGCGCGTAAAACGTCGCAAGATTCCGGCCTACCGGCGCCAGATCGGCATGGTCTTCCAGGATCACAAGCTTCTTTACGACCGCCGCGTTTTCGACAACGTAGCATTGCCGTTGATCATCGCCGGCGTCAGTCGTCGGGATGCCGGACGACGCGTGCGTGCGGCGCTCGACCAGGTCGGCTTGTTGCACAAGGAAAAAAAGAACCCGGAAACCCTGTCGGCCGGCGAACAGCAGCGTGTCGGCATTGCGCGCGCTATTGTCACGCGCCCGAAACTTCTGATCGCCGACGAGCCGACCGGCAACCTCGATCCTGACCTGTCGCTCGAAGTAATGCGTATTTTTCGCCGCTTCAATGAAGTGGGCGTGACGCTGTTGATCGCAAGCCACGATATCAGCCTGATCGACCGGCTGGGCTGTCGCCGCATCGAGCTGGAAGACGGGCGGCTGCAACAGGAGGCTGACCCGTGGCTGTGACCCGTCACGCCGATGCGGTCGCACCGGTACGTTCCTCCGGCGTACTCTCGATCTGGTGGACGAGCCACGTCAGCAATGCGGGCGGTGCGCTCGGGCGCCTCGCACGGCAACCCTTTTCGAGCCTGATGATAATCCTGGTGATCGCCGTAACGCTGGCACTGCCTGCGGCAATCAACCTTCTCGTCAAGAACGCAAGAACGGTCAGCGGCAGCTGGGACAATGCGCTCGATTTCGCGGTGTTCCTGAAACAGGACACGACAATCGAAGAAGCTCGGTCGCTGGGCTTCCTGATCGGGCAACGCGCCGACGTCGAGACGGTTCAGTTCATATCGGCCGATGAAGCGCTCGCGGAGTTCAAACAGCAATCGGGCTTCGGCGAGGCGCTCGACCAGCTGCCGGAAAACCCCCTGCCGCATACACTGGTGGTTCGTCCGGGCCCCGGCAACACCAGCGCCTCGCTGGTCCTGCTGCAGGAGGAAATCGGTAACCTTCCGGAGACGGACCATGTCCAGGTCGACACGGAATGGGTACAGCGCTTCCATGCAATCCTGGACATCGTGCGTCAGGCCATCGCCATTGGCGCGGTGCTGCTGGCTATCGCCATCGTGGTCATCATCGGCAATACGATTCGGCTGGACATCGAGAATCGCCGAGACGAAATCGAGGTTACAAAACTCATCGGCGCGACCAATGCCTTCGTAAGAAGGCCGTTCCTTTGGACAGGGTTCTGGTACGGGCTGTTTGGCGGCCTTATGGCGCTGGCGCTCGTTTATTACGGGCTCTACATGCTCAGCGGCCCCGTCGCACGGCTCGCGGGCCTGTATCAGAGCAATATCTCCGTTGCTTCCCTCGATCTCGTGGAAGCCGGCGCCATCGTCGGTACCGGTATTTTCCTCGGGCTGGTCGGATCCTGGGTCACGGCGGCCCGCCATATGAGGCGTATTGAGCCCAAATAGGCTGGCATGCGAGGCCTCAGGGCAGCTTTTGCAGGGGGCCCCGATGGCGCGTGTCGCTTCGGGGGCAGCGGCCCGAAGTACACTAACTCGTTGTTTTTCAAGCTTATAAATATTTCTCGGTGCGGGAACCCGTTTCGCTATTAGCACTCTAAAGGTTCGAGTGCTAATATTGCGCCCGACATGGAGGGAGTACATGACAGACGCTATTGCGAAATTTAATCACGACCTCGTTCTGGCAGGACCGGTAGGCAGTCTTGATGCCTACATTCAGGCCGTCGGGACGATTCCCGTGCTGTCCAAGGAAGACGAACAGGCGCTGGCCAATCGCTTCCGCGATCACGAAGATCTCGAGGCCGCGCGCGACCTGGTTATGGCGCATCTGCGATTTGTTGTTCATATCGCCAAGGGCTACACCGGCTATGGCCTGCCCCTAAACGACCTCATTCAGGAAGGCAATATCGGGCTCATGAAGGCGGTCAAACGCTTCGATCCCGCCTACGACGTGCGCCTCGTCTCATTTGCTGTGCACTGGATTCGCGCAGAGATACACGAGTTCGTCCTGAAGAACTGGCGCATCGTGAAAGTTGCGACGACCAAAGCGCAGCGCAAGCTGTTCTTCAATCTTCGCAAGGCGAAGAAAAGTCTTGCCTGGCTGTCGGCGGACGAGACCAAAGCCGTTGCCAGCGATCTCGGCGTCAGTGCGAAGGAAGTGACGGAAATGGAAAAGCGCCTGCACTCGCGGGACGCGATCTTCGACCCGACACCCGATGCCGACGACGACCGTAACTTCACGCCGGCCGCATACCTGCCGAGTCCCGATTCCGATCCGGCCGTGCTTGTC
>JBFELT010000048.1:0-18992 GCA_041552015.1 Woeseiaceae bacterium | reverse complement strand
CCGGCACTGTCAAGTACCGCATCGGTGCTCATCAGGTGACCCACGTTTCGAACCAGCATCAGGCTACGACCGGAAAGCCGCAAGGTACTGCCGTCGGGCGCCGTATAAATGCGGTCCGGGTTCGGTTTGCGCGTGAGCGTCCTGCCGGATTTTTCGAAGGTAGCCTCGAGATTGCTTTGCATCAATCCAAGCCAGTTTCGATACACGCCGACTTTGTCTCTCGCGTCGACGGCCGCGACCGAATCCTCGCAGTCCTGGATCGTGGTCACGGCACTTTCGAGAATGACGTCGGCGACATGAGCAGGTGCATCCTTGCCGACCGGGTGATTGGGACTCACCCGAATTTCGATGTGCAGGCCATTGTTCCGGAGCAGATACGCACAACCATCTTCCGTCTCTGCGAAACCGACAAACTGCCGTGGATCTTTCAGGGAGACGGTTTCGCCCCCGGCAAGCGAAGCAACGAAGACCGCGCCGGACTGCGGACGATCGAGACCGTAGGTATTAACGTCAGCGTGACTGACGCCGTCAAGCGGAACGGCTGCGTCGAGAAACGCCGTCGCATAGCGAATCACGGCGGCGCCGCGGGTCGGATTGTAGCCACCATCGCGCTGCTGGCCGTTTTCCTCGCCAATAACGTCCGTGCCGTAAAGCGCGTCGTACAGGCTGCCCCAACGGGCGTTGGCCGCATTGATCGCGAAGCGCGCATTGCTCACCGGAACAACGAGCTGCGGTCCGGCAATCTCGGCAATCTCCGCATCGACGTTCGCCGTCGATATCTTGAAGGGCTTGCCGGCATCGCTGAGATAGCCGATTTCTCTGAGGAACGCGACATAGTCCGCGTGCCGCCACTTCTTGCCCTTGCGCTTCGAGTGCCAGGCATCGATCTTCTGCTGCAATTCGTCTCGAACCGCGAGCAGGGATCGATTCACCGGGGTGAGCTCCTCGAGCAGCGATTCGAGCTCGCTCCAGAACAGCTCCGCGTCCAGATCGATCGCTGGCAGCAGCTCCTGCTCGACGAAATCGAAGAATTCAGGCGCTATGCTCAGCGCGCCTACCACGCGCCGTTCGTCATTGCTCATCAGATCAACCGTTGCGGAATCCATGCGTATTAGCTCTTGCGGAGCCGACAACTGTCAACCCGCTTACGCGACGAATTGCTCTTCTTCGGTGCTTCCAGCCAGCGCGGTCGTGGATGACAGCCCGTGCATGATCGTATTCTGGACGGCATCGAAGTAGCCGGCGCCCACGAAGGACTGGTGTTTCGCCGCGCGGAATCCGTGCTTTTCGTCGGCGAATTCCTGCTGCTGCAGCTGCGAGTAAGCGTACATGCCGCTTTCCTTGTAGGCCCGCGCCAGGTTGAACATGCTCGAGTTCAGCGCATGCCAGCCGGCCAGCGTGATGAACTGGAACTTGTAGCCCATCTTGCCGAGCTCCTCGCGGAACACCTTCATCGTTGCATCGTCGAGATTGGCTTTCCAGTTGAACGACGGCGAGCAGTTGTAGGCGAGAAGCTGGTCCGGGAATTTCGCATGGATCGCATCCGCGTAGCGTCTCGCCTGCTCCAGATCGGGTTTCGACGTTTCGCACCAGATCAGGTCGGCGTACGGTGCGTATGCCAGGCCGCGTGCAATTGCCTGGTCCAGTCCCGCATTGGTGCGGTAAAAGCCCTCGGGCGTACGCTCACCGGTGATAAAGGCATGGTCCCGCTCGTCGGAGTCTGAAGTGATCAGGTTGGCGGCGTCCGCATCCGTGCGCGCGAGCAGGACGGTCGGGACACCCAGTACATCGGCGGCGAGCCGCGCGGCGTTGAGCTTGGCGACGGCTTCATGCGTGGGCACCAGCACCTTCCCGCCCATGTGACCGCACTTCTTGGCGGAGGAGAGCTGATCTTCGAAATGCACGCCGGCGGCGCCCGCCTTGATCATGCTCTTCATCAGTTCGAAAGCGTTCAGGTTGCCGCCAAAGCCGGCTTCCGCATCGGCGATTATTGGCGGCAGCCAGTCGATGCTGTCGTCACCGTTCAGCGCATGAATCTCGTCGGTACGCAGCAGTGCATTGTTGATGCGTTCGACCATCTTCGGCACCGAGTCGACCGGGTAGAGGCTCTGATCGGGATACATTTCGCCCGCGCTGTTGCCGTCGCCCGCAACCTGCCAGCCGGAACAGTAGATCGCCTTCAGGCCGGCCTGTACTTCTTGTATGGCCTGGTTGCCCGTCAACGCGCCCAGCCCGCAGACCGGTTCCTCCTGGTTGATAAGGCGCCAGAATTTCTCGGCACCCAGTCGCGCCAGGGTATGTTCGATCTGCACGGTTCCACGCAGTTTCACCACGTCCTCGGCGCTGTAGCTGCGCTCGACGCCTTTCCAGCGCGGGCTGTCCGCCCATTCCGATTCGAGCTTCCTTGTCTGTTCCTGTCGCGTCATGGCCATGTTGTTTTCCTCTCCAGAATCGCGGCTCGGGCCGCGAATAAATGACTTGCCGTCTATTTTAATGCCGATTAGAATGAAATTTGACAGTGAGAATTTTACACTGTTAATTTCACAGATACATACAGCATCCAGGTAAGGAGATCTTATGTCCAGTCACCAGGGCCTGCGCCGCAAAGCTCACTTTCTTGGCACGAAAATCAAGAGCTTGCGCAAGCGCAACAACCTGACCCTCGAGGACCTTTCCGTTCGCTGTGTCCAGATCGATGCGGAAGCCGGGCCATCCGTGTCGTATCTATCCATGATCGAGAACGGCAAACGCGTGCCCTCCGAGCGTTTGCTGGAGATCATCGCTGAGATCTTCCAGAAGGAAACGAGCTGGTTCTTCGATGAGTCCCTCGACGATGAAGCGATCGACACGGCGCCGGCAGCAGCCGTCAGTGGCATGCCGCTGGAACCTGGCTTCCTGTTCTCGGAATCCTTGCTGCAACTCGCCATCCCCGAATTGCTCGCGCAGACAGGAACGACTGGGCGCCAGTTTGCTCACCTGCTGATTCGCGCGCACCAGGAGTCCAGCAAGAACCGCTTCCCCGATATCGAACGCGCAGCTGAGGCCGTCGGCAAGAAACAGTTTCCAATGCATCTCGACAACGTTTTTGCGATTGCGAATGAGCTAGGCCTCGAGATCAAGTGGTTCGACAATACGACGTTCAAGGATCGCGGTGACGCCGACAGGCCGCTCAATACGCTCGTCCGTTCGTTTTTCGATGCACCGAACAGGGTGTACCTCAACAAGGAACTGGAGAAAGACCCGGCGAGGCTCAAGTTCGACCTGGCCAATAATATCGGGCATATGGTCTTGCACGGCGGCGATGGCGCACGTGCGCCGCAGGTATCGGGCGGGCGCGTATCCGGACGCCGGCACGACGACGACTCGCTCAACGTCGATGCCAAGGACATCCTGTATGCCTGGCGTGATTTCGAGTGCAGCTATTTTGCAGCCGCCCTGCTCGCACCCAAGACTCCGTTTCGGCAATTTCTTGCCCGCCAGGCCTACGCGATCAATGCCGGTGACAAAGTCGACCTGACAAAGACACTCGTGATGCGACGCATGCCGAGCGTTTCGCCATATCCGCACTGGCACTATTTCGACGCCTATCCGCCGGGCCATCTGCGCGCCGTCTATCGCGGCAATGGCATTCCATTGCCGTGGGGAAACATGACGCTGGTGTCCGACCCCTGCCAGCACTGGGCCGTGTTTCGCATGCTGAATACGCGTTCCACGAAACCATCCTCACAGATCTCGGTGTTGCGCAGCGGCGACGACAAACGCCTGTATTGCTGTCAATCGATACGCAGCAAGGACGCCGCCGGCAACCCCCACGTACTGTGCGCCGGGGTCGACCTGTCGCCCGCGCTGATCGCACAGAACATCGACCCCAAGCGCACGATCGACATGATCGAGGCGAGCTGCAACAGCGGCGGCGGCTCGGCGCCCATACCCGGCGAGGCCCGAAAGCAGCTCGAAAGCATCAGCAAGATTCTCAATATCGGCTGGATCGCCCACGGCGCGGCAACGGATGCGACCATCATTTGCCAGCGCAGCTCGAACTGCCCGCGCGACAGGCACTGCCTTGGCAAGGCCCCGCCGAAGCTGAAGCCGCAGATCGACAAGATCCGCGAGGCCGTTTTGAACGGCTAGTGAAACGGCCGGAAATCGTTTCATCGGGGTGCTACTCGATCGGCAGGACCTTATAATGATCGGCCTCCAAAGCCAGCGAGCCAGTCATGTCAGCACCGGATGTAAAAGCCTTTTTCGATGAAGCGACGTTCACCGTTACCTACGTGGTCAGCGATAAGAAGACAGCGCGAGCCGCCATTATCGACCCGGTACTGGACTATGATGCGGCTTCCGGCAGAACCGCGACGACCTCGGCTGACCAGGTCATCGCCCATGTAAAGGAGATGGCACTGACGATTGACTGGATTCTCGAGACACACGTCCATGCCGATCATCTGAGCGGCGCTCCCTACCTGAAGGAAAAGCTCGGCGGCCGCACGGCGATCGGTCGCAACGTGCAGTCCGTACAGTCTACCTTCAAGAAGATCTTCAACCTGGGCGACCTGGTACCGGATGGCAGCCAGTTCGATCATCTGTTCGAAGACGGAGAGACGTTCGAGATCGGCGGTATCAGCGGGCGCGTACTGTCGACACCCGGCCACACGCCGGCCTGTGTTACCTACATTGTCGGAGAGGCGGCTTTTGTTGGCGACACGCTTTTCATGCCGGACTTCGGAACGGCCAGGACCGATTTCCCGGGCGGCAGCGCGGCGAAGCTTTATGCGTCCATCCAGAAAATACTTGCCTTGCCGGACTATACCCGCCTGTTCATGTGCCACGACTACAAGGCACCCGGGCGAGATGTATATGCCTGGGAAACGTCCGTAGCGGCCCAGCGCAATGACAACATTCATATCAACAAGACAGTATCCGAATCGGAGTTTGTAGCCATGCGTGAAGATCGCGACAGCCAGCTCGGCATGCCGAAACTGCTGCTGCCGTCCATCCAGGTAAACGTGCGGGCCGGCGAGTTGCCCGCCCCTGAGGACAACGGTGTCCGATACCTGAAGATTCCCGTCAACGCCTTGTAGCCGCGCCCGCAACTGCCAATGACAGACGCCGCTTGCCAACGAGAAACGAGTTTGCGGACTATAGACGCGCTCCTGTTCCGGCTACTGCCGCCTGGGTCAACCGGCCCGAGGATAGGCCAATGACGCCCAAGAAAACCGGCGTGGACGTTGGCCAGGGCGACCGTCTCGTGGCGATGGCTCGACGCCAGCGCGAAGAACGCGAGAAAGGTTACCGAGCGCAGGCGCTGAAGCTTTTTCCCAGGATATGCGCCCGCTGCGGCCGTGAGTTCAGCAGCGAGAACCTGCGTGAGCTCACTGTGCATCACAAGGACCACGACCACGACAATAATCCGCCCGACGGCAGCAACTGGGAGTTGCTCTGTCTTTATTGTCACGACAACGAACACGCACGGTATCTGGACGCGACGCCTCAACGTGGACGCGGATCCGACGAAAAACCCGTGCCCTCCTCCTCGCACACGCCGTTCGCCGGTCTCGACGCGTTGTTGAAACGCAAAGAGTAACGGGGCATGCAGATCTACAAGCTCACCGAGACGTGCTCCGTCGCCGGCCAGATTCAGCCCGCCGACGTCGAGGCGCTAAAGCAGAGCGGTTATGTTGCCGTCGTCTGCAATCGTCCGGATGACGAGGATTTCGGGCAGCCCCCGGCGGTCGATATCGAGAAGGCATGTGACCAGTACGGCGTCGCGTTCTACCACCTGCCTATTTCCAACGCAGGCATCAACGCGGACATGGTGACGGAGTTCCAGAGGATAATCGCCGAGAGCAACGGGCCGGTACTCGCCTACTGCCGTTCCGGGCAGCGTTCGTCAGTGCTTTGGCAGTATGGCGGATCGCCATAGGGGTTTGCCCTTTCCAATACGGCCGTTTGCTTCAGCCAGGAACTGACTTAGAATTGGAACTCCTCGCAAGCAATAATGACGCAACGACTCGAGCGTGGTTGCGATATAAGACGGGAGGAATGCAGTGATTGAGCGCGGTTCACGTTGGTGCATCCCGACAGGGCTCCTGATTTCGTTGTTCGGTTGTGCGACGGCCAGTTCCGGACCGACGATTCCGGGGCCGGACGAATTGCCGACGATCTCGATCGGCGACCCGATTTTCGTCGCCTATGTTGAGGGTAACGGTTACGCGTGCTCGACCTGGGCTGGTACAAAACTGTGGCTCAGCAGCGCCGATTTCGCCGACGCATTAGCAAGCACACTGCGAAATGCTCGTGCCAACGTGGTTGCTGACGAGACACGGGCAAAGTATGTCTTGTCGTTCGGCGGCTCCGGTGCATCCGTGAGCTACGAAATGCGCGACCGCCTTGGCGGTGAAGTCGTGTGGCGAACCTCCAAGCCCTGGCCGCAACAGGTCGCCGGATGCGCCCTGTGTTGCAACGATCACGCGAAGTCGCATTTCGCCTGGCTGGCCGAGGATCTGGCCACCTGGGACGGCACGCCCGAGGTGGCAGAGTAATCCTGTCTGAGGGGGAATCTCCATGAAATCACTTGCAATCGTCCTGTTACTTGGCGCCGTCGTAATGACCGCCGGTTGCGTTACCGCTGATCGGGTTCGCGGCCATATCCTGCAGCCAACCGATCGAGTCCTTCCGAACTACCAGGACAACCTGGTGATTCTGGATGTGCGGGTCGTCACCGATGGCGATCCCTTGAAGCTTAACGCGATGCAGCTTCGACACACCGGAACTGGCGAGCCGTGGCGGCTGGCCTTGTTTTCCAATGTATTCCTGAAAACTCAGGCATTGCCGTTCGAGGAAAGAGACGATGGAATTCATCACACGATCGTAGTAGATCTTCCCGAGGGAACGTACGAAGTTCAGTCCGCGGAGTTCCAGAACTTTGTTGTCAACCTGGCGGGGACAAACGTCGCCCAGTCACTCGAGCAGGCGCTGGACGAGCCGCTTTTCTTTGAAGTCACGGCGTCTTCCAGTCCTCAATATCTGGGCGAGCTGGAATTCCGCATCCGCCCGACTGTTGTCAGTCGAAGTCGAGATGGCACATCTACGATGCTTGGCGCTGCCGACAAGTCGCTACGCGATGGCAACAGGGGTCTCGACCCTGGAGGAACCGACGCAATGGTGGGGGCCGCGGCGGCTGCCGTGGCAACGGACGTCCAGACGATGACCGGGCGCGTCGATGTCTTGGTAACGCCGCCGGTCGACGCGACCACTGCAGGCGTCGGCAGACGATTTCGGGTGCTGTCCGGCACAACCGTCGTACCGGGCAAGATGTGGGTTCGATCCAACGACAGCCCTTGAACACACACCAGGTCGCTTCCACGTAGCAAATGCAGGTACCTGTCGTCGACTGCCAGGCTAGTGACAGGGTGCCGCAGGCTCAATTCAGCCGTTCGACGAGAAACAGAGCCACTGTTCTGACCGGGTGTCGGCGCAACAGAATTAGATCAAGATTGGGGCATAGATGACTGACACAAAGCGAAGCAGGCGGCATCGAAGCCGTAAATTCATCAGCGACGTGTTGGTACATACGCCCGTCGTCGGAATGGCGTTCCTGTTGCTGGTCCTCTGGATACTATTTTCGGCCGGTTTGTACCTGGCCGAACGGGGTGCCGAAGGAACGACGATTACGAGTTTTGGTCGCGCCCTGTATTGGGGTATAGCGGCCTTCTCCACCGCCGGAATTGCCGATATGCCGGTCAACGGGCTCTCGGAATTGATCGGCGGCGTTTGGATCATAGTCGGCTCGATAATTTTCTTCGGGGCGATCGTCGCTACGGTCACGGCCTATTTCATGCGCCCTCTTCAGCGGCCGTCGAAGCAAATTGTCGAAACGATCGAATACAACTTGGAGCAGCTCGATGATTTAACCGTCGAAGAGCTGGAGATACTAAAAGACACGACGGATACTCTCATCGAGCACATGGAACGAGTGAAACTGAACCCGTCGGCGACGCCGAAAAAGAATCAATAACCCACCCTGCACCCGGCGCCGCAGCACCAAATGACAAGCCGCCGATCTGACAGCTCACCGCAGGGATCTGCAATACGGAATCAACGACGTCGACTTATCGGCCGCAAATTACGACCTGGGCGCGCCATGCTTGCCGTGGGACTGACCGCAACCCGTATTACATAATAATTTCCTTGCTGAACAATTACAGCGGCACACCTGCATTGACCGACGGCAAGTCCCTCTCGAGTGTCGGTATTGGGAGACAGTAGCGATTTCGTGCGAAGTGGCTGTAGCATTCGGGAATACAGAAAACGCATTGGGCCCCCTGGAGAGATAAATGACAAATCGTCGATTGATGACGCTGATATTCGCAACGATTGGCGGGATGACAACGCTCGCTGGCTGCTCCGGTGGCTCCGGCGGCTCGTCGGGATCTGAACCGGCAACCGGCCTGCTGAGTCTCGGGGTAAGCGACGCGCCGGTACAGGACGCAAGACAAGTTTGCATCGAATTTTCCGAAGCGGAGTTCAAGAAGGCTGGCTCCGACAACCAGATTATCGTCTTCGATCCACCGGCGAAGATCGACCTGCTGGCCTTCCAGGGTATGAATGCCGCAGCGCTGCTAACGGACGAATCCCTCGAGGCGGGCGAGTATCAGTGGGTACGGCTTGCCGCCAACGCCGCGCAAGGCGCGAACGGTGGGGCGGGCGCCGGTATGAATGACACTGAGTGCGTCGGCGAGGGCTCCTACATCGTTACTGAAGACGGTGGCGTGCATGGTCTCTACATACCCAGCAGCGCCCAGTCGGGCTTGAAACTCAATCGCGGCTTTACCTTGCCGGTTGGCGGTCACGTCGACTTCGTCGCCGAGTTCGACTTGATGAAGAGCATCCACGCTCCGCGGGGACTGGACCCGGATTACATCATGCGACCGACCATTCGACTGCTGGACCGCAGCGAGAGCGGAAGTATCGCCGGCGAAGTATCCGTTGCTCTTGCGACCCAGGCCGACTGCATGCCGGCGGTGTATCTCTACAATGCGGGCGAAGCGCCGGACGACAACGAAGATGACGGCGAGATGGACAGCATCGATCCGATCGCCTCTGCGATGGTAGAGATGCACAACGACGGTCGTTATCTATACGAGATTGGGCCGCTGTCGACAGGCGTGTATGACGTGGCTTTCAGTTGCGATGCCGATGATCCGGTTGAGGATGAAACGCTCACTTACGAATTGTCGGCGGATAATCCGGTCGAGGTGTTTCCCAACCAACAGGCAACGGCCAACTTCTAGCGCGGATGTTTCACCCGCTGGCGCCTTCAATCGGATAGGCGCTTGCGGAAACGCTGCATCCCCGCGATCCAGCGATCGTGGTCGCTGGCCTTGCGTTGCACGTAGGTGCTGACCTCGGGGTGCGTGAGTATCAGGAATCGCCCGGCGAGCGCCTGCTCGACAACGATGTCGGCAACTTCCTCGGGCCGCATGATGCCGTCGACGTCGTTGCCGAGGAAGCCGCCCTCCATCGAGTCGGAATCGTCGTCGATGCCGATCATGCGGGTGGCGACCGCCTGCGGGCACACTACCGATACGACTATTCCGGCGTCGCCGTAGTCGATCGCCAGGGATTCGGCGAAGCCGACCGCCGCATGCTTGGTGGCAGAATACGCTGAGTCGCCGATCTGGCTGAGCAGTCCCGCCGCCGAGGCGGTGTTCACTATGTGGCCGGCGCCTCGGTCGAGCATGCGCGGCACCACGGCACGCGCCGCGTAGACGTGCGCCATCACGTTGATTCTCCAGCAGGCATCCCAGCGGTCGTCGACCGGATTCATGCCGCCTTCGGCCGAGATCGCGCCGCTGGCACCGTCGCCGTAGCCGACGCCGGCATTCGAGATAAACATGTCGATCGGGCCCAGGTTTTCTTCGACGTCCGCAACGAGACCGGCGACCGCCTGCTCGTCGCTGACGTCGAGGCCCCTTGCGATTCCGCCGATCTCGTCCGCTACCGTCGTTGCCGCCGCTTCGTCGATGTCGACGACGACAACCTTGACGCCGTCGCCGGCAAGCCGCCGGCACAGCGCACGACCGATGCCGTGGCCGCCGCCGGTAACCACCGCAACCCGCAGTGTCGACTCGCTCAAGTGCCTTGCTTCCCGCCGGCCTTGTATACGACCTTGCCGTCCAGGACCGTCATGACCACGCCTGTCTTGTGGATGTCGTAGGCATCGATCTCGAAGATATCCTGGTCCAGCACGACGAGATCCGCTTTCTTGCCAACCTCGATCGAGCCGATCTGGTCGTCCATGTGCATCTGGTAGGCGGCATCGATTGTAAAGCCGCGAACGAGACTCTCGACATCGATGCGCTCACTCTCGCGTGGCTGGATCGGCGCCTCGGGCTCTCCGGGGTTTTGTCGCGTATGGCCGATCTCGATCTGCAGCACTGGCGAAAGACCGAGCGTTCCGGCGCCGCTGGCCGGGAAATCGCTGCCGAATGACAGCCGCACGCCGAGGTCCTTCAGGCTCTTGTATCGCCAGTAGCGATCGAACTGATCTTCACTGACGAACTGCTCGCCGTAGGTATCGTAGGACGCCCACAAGGGCGTGCTCTGTGCGATGACATCGAGTTCGGCGAAGCGTGGCAGATCCTGGTCGGTGATCACCTGGATATGACAGATGGCGTAGCGAGTCGTGCTGTCCGGCGCCTGCTTGCGAGCCGCTTCGATGGCGTTCAATGCCTCGTGGATCGCGCGTTCGCCGAGCGCGTGAATGTGTACGTCAATGCCGTTCCTGGCCGCGCCGGCCACCATCGACGTCATCTCCGCTTCGGTGAATACGGTCTCGCCGCTGTTCCCCGGTTCTCCCTGGTAATCCTCGAACATGGCGGCCGTGCGGCCCTCCACCGTACCGTCGTCCATGATCTTCAGGACATTGTAGTGGTAACGCTCGCCTTTGATCGTGCGGCCCCACTGCAGCGCGTTGTCAACGGCAACAGCGACGTCCTCCGGCCCTCGCGGTCGGTAAGAGCCGACCAGCCTTATCGTCATCTCGCCGCTGTCTTCGATTTGCCGGAGTACCGACGCCGCGACCTCCTCGTAACCGATGACGCCCGCGTCGAATGCCGCGGTCACGCCATAGGCGTTCATGATATCGAAGACGATCTTCGTCCCCTCGATCACGACGTCCGTGGTGATGACATCCAGGCTGTCCATAGCCATGCCCGCAGTCCCCTCGAGCAGGTAGCCCGTCGCGTCGCCGTTGGCATCACGCTTGTAATAGCTGAAACCCGGCACCGGGTCCGGCGTGTCCTGCGTGATGTTCAGGGCCTCCAGCGCGGCCGTGTTCGCCCAGGCGGCATGGAAACCTTCGTCCATGATCAGCACGGGGCGATCGGACACGATCTCGTCGATCAGCTGTCGCGTCGGCCCGACGGGCCCAAAGGTTGTCGCGAGAAAGCCGTAGCCGAACAGGACCGGTGCGTCGGGGTGCTCGACCGCGTACTCGGCGATTGCCCGTAGCCAGTCCTTGACGCTGCCGCCAGTCTCCAACGACAGCGCGGTCGCATACGCGCCGCCGGCAATCGGGTGCACGTGGGAATCAATGAAACCGGGTAGCAGCAACTGTCCCTTCAGGTCATGCCGAACCGTTGCCTTGCCAAGCAGCGCTTCGGCCCCCGTCGCATCACCGACATAGATAATTTCATTGCCCTTGATGGCGACCGCTTCCGCCCATGGTCTGTCGTCGTCGACGGTGTAGACGCGGGCATTGGTGAAGACCATATCCGCCGCATCCCGCTGCTTCGGAGCATCGCCGCACGCGGCAAGCGCGACGACGCTCAGCAGTGCAGCAGCGATCCTGCTATTCAAGGCCGGAACCATCCGCGGAGTAAATCACCCAGATTTTCGTATAGCCCTCTGTATCCCAGACGCCTGTCCACTCTTTCGGAATCGTAACGGCTTCTCCGGCGTTGATGACCTGCACCGTTCCGTCGCTCGAAGTCAGGGTTACGCCACCCTCCAGGAAGTACATGAATTCGTCGACACCGTAGGGCTCGGTGATCTCGAAGCGCACGGCGCCGGACCGGTACATTCCCGAAGCGAATTTCCCGTCGCTCGACAACAGCGACGTAACGTCCAGCGTCGTATTGCCGTTCTCGGTGGTCTCCAGCATGTCCGGCCGATCGAATACCTCACCCGCAATGTCCGCCTTCGAGAGCTTTGCCGGATGCACCGGCTCCCCGGCCAGCACGCTTGCCACGCTACCGGCAAGGACCAGCAGGCCAATATCGAACAAATAGATTCGTCGCATTTGCACCCCTTATTGTGTTTGCCCGGCATTCTGTTGGTTGTGGCCGGGTCTCAAGTGTCCTGTTTCCCGCGCAGCATGGAACAGGACACTAGATTAGCGTCGGCAACGCGGTTAATCCACAATAGCCTTCATCTTGTCCACCGGGAAGCCTGAAATGCGGCGATGGCAACAACGACGGACCCTCTTGCTGATGGTCGCGTGGCTTGCGTCCCCGGCGCTGTTTGCGGCCGGCGACGTCGACGAGGAGCGCGTGCTTGCCGAGGCGGCCAGCGGCACGAACTGGCTGCTGAAAGGCGGCAATTTTCGCGGCGAACACTTCAGCCCGCTGCGCGAGATTAACGACAGGACGGTGAAAGACCTCGGGCTCGCGTGGTCCACGGAGCTGCCGGTGCCGGACGGTATCTCCGCGACGCCGATCGTGGTCGACGGCGTTGTCTATCTCTCCGGCGCCTGGTCGCTGGTGTTTGCCCTCGACGCGCAAAGCGGCAAGGTTCTCTGGCAACACGATCCGGATGTGCGCTCGCGCCTCGCCAACGATCCCGCCATGTCCTGGATAGGCCGCGTCAACCGTGGTGTTGCGGTCTGGCAAGGCAAGGTATTTGCAACAACGGCCGATTGCCGTCTGATCGCGCTCGACGCCGGGACCGGCAAGGAACTCTGGACCAGGCAGACCTGCGATCCGGAGATGGGCTATGCGATCAGCGACTCGCCGTACGTAGGCGGCGACAGCGTTTTCGTCGGCAATGCCGGCTCCGAGTCGCACGAGAAAAACCGCGGCTACGTGTCGGCCTACGACGTCAATAGCGGTGACCTCAAATGGCGCTTCTACATCGTTCCCAGCGACAGGCCGGAAGAAAACACGACCGCCGCCATGAAGATGGCGGCGAAGACCTGGTCAGGGGATGCCCTCGGGAAATTCGGTGGCGGCGGCAGCAACTGGAACGAGATGACCTACGACCCGGTATCGGGCCTGCTGTTTTTTGGCACGTCCGGCGCTATTCCCTATCTCCACCATCGACGTAGTCCTGAGGGCGGCGACAACCTGTTTCTCTCCTCCGTTGTTGCGGTGAATGCGGATACCGGAGAGTACGTCTGGCATTACCAAACGGTTCCCGAGGACAGCTGGGAGTACAACGCGACGATGAATATCGTTCTCGCGGACCTCGCCGTAGCCGGCAAGAATCGAAAGACCCTGCTGATCGCGCCGAAGAATGGCTTCCACTACACGCTCGATCGCCTGACCGGAGAACTGCTCGGCGCAGGGAAGTACGCGAAGGTCAACTGGGCAACCCACATCGACATGGATACGGGTCGGCCCGTGTACGATCCGGCCGCCGAGTACTGGAAACGCCCCGGCGAAAAAGTCGAAGTATGGCCGAATATGTGGGGCGCCCACAGCTGGAACGCGATGGCGTTTCATCCGCAACTCGAGCTCGTCTACATTCCCGTGATCGATGTCCCTTCCGTCGTGACCTATTACGAAGGCGACGACTTCGATGACACCCTGGACATGCAGACCAGCGTCGACGGAAAGCCGTTCAGTCCCGGCAAGCTGGTCGCGTGGGACCCGGTAAAGAACGAAGCCCGATGGACCGTAGCGCACGATCTGCCCTTCAACGGCGGTATCCTCGCAACCGCCGGAAACCTCGTCTTCCAGGGTGACGCGCACGGTCGCTTCAATGCCTACGCCGCCGACGACGGCAAGACGCTTTGGTCCGTGACCACCGGCTCGAACATCACCGCGGCGCCGGTCAGCTATGCCATCGACGATCGGCAGTTCCTGCTGGTGCCGGTCGGTGCCGGCGGTGGCGTGCAGTTTGTCTATCCGGAAATGCACGGCGGAGACAGGGTTCAGGGTCCGACTCGCCTGATGGCTTTTGCGCTCGAAGCCGACATGCCCGTTCCCTCCGTCGATGTCGCGCCGCGGCCGCTACCGGCGCAGCCCGAACTCGAAGCGAGCGCCAGCGAACTCGAGGCCGGCAGGCAGATGTACGGCTGGGAGTGCCAGGGTTGCCACGGCAAGGACGTCGTCGCGCGCTTTGGCGGCTCGGTTCCGGACCTGCGCTATGCTAACGGCGAAACCCATGCCACGTGGCACGGTATCGTCATTGGCGGAGCCCGCCAGGCCAAAGGCATGCCGCGATTCGAACTCTCCGTTGACGAGTCCGAGACCGTTCGAAAGTACGTCTTGTCGCGTTCGCAGGAACTGCGCGAGAAGCCCGACTAATCGACTCCGTCACGAGACAACGAAGTCCGTCGCTTTTCCGGGGAATAGACAGGAAATTCGGCCGCATACGGAGTTTCTGGTTGACTGAAAGCAACGAGAGCACCACATTTCCCGGGCCAGACGATCCGGCCAGGAGGAAGCATCAAGCCCTTAAGAAAAGCCCCATCACATGAGCGTGACGGGGCTGATCCTGAATACATCAGGTTTAGAACCCGGGATTCGGGCCATTATCGCAATTGAGTTCGAAGCCAAGCTTTTTATTGCCATACAACGGGTCCTTCTTCGACTTGTAAGAACCCGCCTTCACAAAAGCCGTGTCTACCCTGCGCGACTCTGTCACAGCATAGGAGTACTCAAACTTGAGAATTCCGTCTTCAATTTCGAACTTTTCCCAGGTTCCATCGTTGAAGACGAGCAGAATGTTCGACAATTCCTTTGTGTCGGATTCCACCGAGAATTCCAGATCTCCGCATTCCACGATCCATCCGCTAATATCGGCCACGCTGTTCTTGTTCGGCACGCCGTTCTTATCGGCCAACGCTGACGACATGCTCGCGTACGTAAACAATACGGCGCAGAGTCCAGTGATAAAACGTTTTGTGGTAAGTGTGTATTGAGCAGTCATGATCTGTCTCCAATGTTCAATCAACCGTACACGGGCAAAGGCCGTGCCGACCGACAACGACAACGCATTAGTGGCGGCGTGAAAACATCAGAGACGGGCTGGAGATCGCGGATCAGGCATTTTGGCCGCGAAAGCGACCAACTGGAATTCCGGCAACTCCGCTATCCCTCGAACGTATCCGCTGGACCGGTGGCTTTGCGTCCCCGCCTTGCGACGGGTTTGCCTTTGTCAGTGTCGCGAGTAAATCACACCTGTATCGGTCAGCGAGGGGTTATTGACATAAACACTACAAGCAATGCGGAAATCTTCGTGATAGACGTGGTCCGCTAACTATCTCCGATCTTCACATCAACATTGCCCGAAAAGATTCGGACGGCCCTCTTAGGCACGCTTCCAATCTTCGAGAAGAATGCCGTACAACACCATGTCTTCGTACTTTTCCCACTTCATCAGGTCTTGTCGTGCGATACCTTCCTGCTGCATGCCGATCTTTTCCATTATGCGTCCCGAGGATGGATTTCTAGCCAGGTGTCGCGCATATATTCTGTTCAGTCGCAGATCGGAAAATCCGAACGCAACGACCGCTTTGGCTGCTTCTGTCGCGTAGCCTTTGTTCCAATACGGCTTGCCTGTCCAATACCCAAGCTCGGCTTTATTGAACCGCCTGTCTATCGTCAGACCGATAGCCCCGACCAGGCAAGCCCCGTCACGAAGGACAACCGCGAAGGTTACTGACGAATCGGTTTCGTACCCTGGTTTGTGTGTTTCGATCCAGGATTCCGCCATACCATCTGCGTACGGATGCGGAATATTCAGAGTTGTATCGGCAATTTCTCGGTCCCCAGCGAGGTGCATGACATCCCGAGCATCGCTCAAAGAAAATGGACGTAGTATCAAGCGCGACGTTTCGAGTGTTGGCTGCGTCATTGTTGACCCACCATGTATCACTAATCAAACGATCTATCGAGTCTTCGCTCAGCTTTATTGGCCGGGCAGCGACTGGCCGCTCGCGAGTCGCCTGTGAGAACCGAGTTATGGAGTTGCATTTTCGGCAGGCGCCCAGACGAGGGCCGCCAAACAGTGGCTTGCGGCGCCAAACCGCAACAGGGTCGGTTTGTTTGGTAAAGCAACAAGCCCACGATCAGAAACGGTCCTTGAGCGAAAAATACATCATGCCCAGCACCATGCCGGGATAGCGAAACAGCGTTCCGCCCGGGAACATGTGGATCGGCAGGTCCGCGAACGCATCGAATCGCTCCGTCGCGCCACCGATCGCCTCGGCTATGATCTTGCCGGCAAAGTTGGCCGTCGAGATACCGTGCCCCGAATAGCCCTGCGCGAAGAAAACGTTCGGCTTCAGTCGCCCGATGTGCGGCATGCGATTCACGGTCACCGACAGGGTACCGCCCCAGGCGTAGTCGATCGCAACGTCGTTCAACTGCGGAAAAAGCCTGAGCATGTAAGGGCGCACGAACTTCGCAATGTCGTCGGGGAATTCGCGACGATAGTTTTCGCCGCCGCCGAATAACAAACGATGGTCATCGGAAAGCCGAAAATAGTTCACGACGAAGCGCGTGTCGTGCACACCGAAGCGGCCGTCGATGAGTTCACTCGCGCGTTTCTTGCCGAGCGGCTCGGTCGCGATCATGAAATTGTTGATAGGCATAATTTTGCGCGCGGTGCGCGGCTCGAGCTTGTCCAGGTAGCCGTTGCAGCCGAGCACGATGTACTGCGCCGTCACCGAACCCTGGGCGGTTTCCACCTGTGCCGGCTGGCTGTGTGTATAGCGTTTCACCCGGGATCGCTCGAAGATCCTTACGCCGGCGGCCTGCGCCGCATTTGCGAGGCCGAGAGCGTAGTTCAGCGGATGCAGCGTCAGCGCGTGCGAATCGTACAGCGCCTCCAGGAAACCGTCGGTTGCTACACGCTCCCGCGTTTGTTCGGCGCTGAGTGACTGGCAGAAAGGATAGTCGTAGCGTTCGGCCAGCGCGTCAGACAACTCCTGCGCCCAGCCGAGGTAACTCTTTTTGTGTACGCCGACGAGCTGGCCTTGCTGCAGGTCGCAGGGAATCTCGTGCCTGGCAACCCGATCGCGAATCTCGTCTTTCGCGAGTTCCGCAAATTGCCAGAGCTGTCGCGACCGCTCGAAACCATAGATCTCCTCCATTTCCAGTACGTCCTTGCGTTGACCACTGCCAACGAGACCGCCGCAGCGACCGGACGCACCGAAGCCAATTCGCTCCGCCTCCAGCAGGATGACCTCGTATCCCTGCTCGGCGAGGTTCAGGGCGGCAGACAAGCCGGTGAATCCTCCGCCGATCACGCAGACGTCGGCTTTCTGGGCGCCCTGCAAGGACGGAAGATCCTGCATACCAATCGCAGTAGCCGCGTAGTAGCTGTCGGGATGCCCGTTGGGCAGCTTGTTCTCTTTTTGCACGGTAGTTCCTGCTATCAGATGGACGACTGCGGCCGAATCGGGCTGCCGTCGAAAAAACGACTCAGGCGCAGCGGGGAAATATCGATGCCGGAATCCACGCCCGTCAGCATGGCGGCGATGACCTTGCCGGCGCCCGGCCCGATGCCGAAACCGTGCCCACTGAATCCGGTTGCGATATGGAAGCCGGCAATACTGTCTGCGGCATCGATTATCGGAACCACGTCGGGCGATGACTCTATCATGCCCGCCCAGCTCTCCACGATCGGTGTCTCCGCCAGCTGCGGAAAAATCGCATCGAGATTTCTGCGAATTTCACCGAGCACTCGTTTGTTCGGCGACGGGTCCAGTACGCGCATCGCCTCGAACGGTGACGGCCGATCGAGTGCCCACCGCTTCGGTGTCTTCCATTCCTCGATAAACTCGCGCCCGAAGGAAAGCCTCAGGATCTTCAGTTCCTGTTTGAGTGCGGGAATGAATTTGATGAAGTGCCGAAACGACGATGGCGTTACCAGGTGCTCCAGCACCGAACCATGCGCAACGGTGTAGCCACCATCCTGCCGTCGCCGGATGCCCAGGCGATCGTCGAAGACATTGCCGTTGAGCACTTTCTCGGCCGGCGCCGTGCGTGCGACGGTGCCCCGCACTTTCAGCTGCGGCACATTGATGCCCAGCGAAGCGCAGAAAAGCGAGGTCCAGGCTCCCGCGGCACACAGCACCACGCTGGTCTCGATCGATCCGTGCTCGGTAACGACCGCCGATACGCGCCCACCGGAGGTTTCTACGCCCCTCACGGCGCAGGAGGTAAGAATGCTTGCGCCACGACGGCCGGCGGCACGGGCCAGCGCCGGTGTCGCCTTTTGCGGCTCTGCCCGCCCGTCCGTCTCCGTATACAGGCCGCCTGCCCAGCTGATCGCGGCGGCGCCAAGGTGCTTCCTGAGGCCCGCTGCCGACAACAGCTGTGACCTGATGCCATGGGTATTGGCCGTTTCGATCCAGTCGCCCAGCTCCGCGAGTTGCTTCTCGGAATTGGCCGTGAAGAAACAGCCACCCCGGGTAAAGCCGACGTCTTCGCCGATCTCGTCCTTCAGCCCGCCCCAGATTCTCAGGCTCTCCAGCATCATCGGGATTTCACGGACATCGCGGCCCTGCACCCTGACCCAGCCCCAGTTGCGGCACGACTGTTCGCCTGCAATATGGCCCTTCTCGCAAAGCGCGACGCTGACGCCCTGCTTGGCGAGGAACCATGCCGTCGACACGCCCACTATGCCGCCGCCGATCACGACGACGTCGGCCGCCGCCGGGATACTCGCGGGCGGCTGCAGCCCGGCGCTCCAGGTCGATGCGACATCGTCGATGGCGAAGGCCTTTACGTTTGTTGCCGGCACTTTTCTATTCCTAT
>JBFELT010000047.1:0-19048 GCA_041552015.1 Woeseiaceae bacterium | reverse complement strand
TGGCTGAGGCCGAGCGAGCGGAATAACGGTGTCTATTGCCGAGAGAGGAAACTACTCAGGCAATCAAAGACTCAGCGAGAGCGCGTCACACTGGTGAAATATTCGGGCTAGCCGATACGGCCGGTAATGTAATCCTCGGTCAGCTTGTGCTGCGGATTGGTGAATATCTTATCGGTGCTGTCTACTTCCACCAACAGACCGAGATGAAAATAGGCGACACGCTTCGAGACGCGCGCGGCCTGTTGCATCGAATGGGTAACGATGACGATCGCGTAGTCTTCGCAAAGCTCGTCCATCAGATCTTCGATTCGCGCCGTCGCGATAGGATCGAGCGCCGAGCAGGGCTCGTCCATCAGGATGACTTCAGGATTGACCGCGATCGTGCGCGCAATACACAGCCGCTGCTGCTGGCCGCCCGACAGGCTGGTCCCGGAATCGTCCAGTCGATCTTTGACTTCTTTGAGCAAACCCGCGCGTTCCAAACTCGTGTGCACGATGTGATCCAGCTCCGCGCGATCACCGGCAAGCCCATGAATTCGTGGCCCGTAGGCAACGTTGTCATAAATGCTCTTCGGGAAAGGATTCGGCTTCTGGAAAACCATGCCGACGCGCGCCCGCAGCGCTACCGGGTCCTGCTCCCTGCGATAGATATCCTGCCCGTCCAGCGTTATTGTGCCGGTCACACGCGCGGTCTCGATGCTATCGTTCATGCGGTTCAGGCAACGCAGAAACGTCGACTTTCCGCAGCCGGACGGACCGATAAGCGCAATGACTTCCTGCTTGGCGATCTCGAGAGACACGTGCCGGATCGCGTGATTGTCACCGTAGTACACGTTGACGTCCCTGGCCACCATGAACGGATCCGGACAGGTAATCGTACCCACCGTCTTGCCGCCGAGTTCAGTTTCCTGCGCTGCAATCTCGGGCAGGACGTGCCCACCTTCGATATCGGCAGCCGGTACGGCGCGAGGCACGGGTGATTGCGATGGTGGATCGTCGGTGATGGCTTTCGTCATAGCGGTTATTGTCATACAGCTTACCTCACGGCTCAAATGCTGAAGCTACCATCTGCGTTCCATGCGTCTGCGCATGATCACTGCGGCAAGATTCATCAACAGCAGGAAGCCCAGCAGAACTATGATTGCGGCCGACGTGCGCTCGGCAAATGCGCGTTCCGGGCTGTCGGCCCAAAGATAGATCTGCACCGGCAGCGCCGTGGCGGGATCGGTGAACCCTCCGGGAACATCGACGATAAAGGCCACCATTCCAATCATCAGCAACGGCGCAGATTCACCGAGCGCACGACTCATGCCGATAATAGCGCCGGTCAGCATGCCGGGCATCGCCAACGGCAGAACATGATGGAAAACAACCTGCGTCCTGGATGCACCGAGTCCCAATGCCGCTTCGCGAATCGACGGCGGCACGGCCTGGATCGCCGCCCTCGAGGCAATGATAATCACGGGCAATGTCAGCAATGTCAGCACCAGACCACCAACGAGCGGCGCCGAACGTGGCAAAGACAGCCAGTTGATAAACACCGCCAGCCCCAACAGACCGAAAACAATCGACGGCACGGCCGCGAGATTGTTGATATTGACTTCGATCAGGTCCGACCAGCGATTCTTCGGTGCGAACTCCTCGAGGTAGATAGCGGCCGCGACGCCAATGGGAAACGACAGGGAAATCGTTACAAGCAGCATATAGAACGACCCCATGACGGCGCCCTTTATACCGGCGAGCTCCGGTTCGCGAGAATCACCGTTGCTGAACAACGCCTTGTTGAACTGGGAGCGCAGCAGCCCTTTCTCCCTGAGCGTCGTCACCCAGTCGATTTGCTGGTCAGACAAGGTGCGCAGGGCCTCGTCGATACCGGCATCAATATTTCCCTTCATGAGCATGTCGACGTCTGACGAGGCCGGTACCCATACCGACTGCGTCGTCCCGAGCAGCGACAGATCGTTTTCAACGAGCGCGCGCAGCACGTAGGCGGCGCCCACGCTCACCAGCCTGTACAGTTCCCTGCGCTCGCTGCGGCCACTGACCTCGGGGAAAACTTCGCGCAGACCGTTGCGGACGAGTCCGTCGAAGTCCGCATACTGGAGATCCAGTTCCCCGTTCGGCGCAATCACCTCGGCATCGAGGGTGATATCGAGTTTCACGAAGGTCTGCTTGAAGGCGGTCGATCCCTTTGCGATCAAGCTGGCGAAGAATACGCCGAGAAACAGGATGCCTATCGCGGTCGCGAGAATACCGACAAGCCGGAATGCATGTTCCTTGCGGCGCCGCTTTGCGAGGCCTGACTCCACGAGCTCACGTGTTGTGCGTGTCGTTTTCATGGTCGTCGCTATCAGTCGTATTGTTCGCGGAATTTGCGAACGACGCTCAGACCCAGGACGTTGAGGCACAACGTCACGACAAACAGCATCAGGCCGAGCGCGAACGCGGCGAGCGTTTTCGCGCTGTCGAACTCCTGGTCCCCGACCAGCAGCGTCACGATCTGTACCGTCACGGTGGTCACCGCTTCGAACGGATTCGCCGTCAGATTTGCGGCCAGGCCCGCCGCCATCACCACGATCATGGTCTCGCCGATTGCCCTGGAAAACGCGAGCAGGATCCCGCCGACGATGCCGGGTAGCGCTGCGGGCAGGATGACCTTTGTCATCGTTTCCGCGCGAGTCGAGCCGAGCCCCAGCGCGCCATCGCGCATCGATCTCGGCACGGCATTGATCGCATCATCGGACAGTGACGAGACCAGCGGGATAATCATGATGCCCATGACCAGCCCGGCCGCCAGCGCGCTCTCCGAAGCGACCTCGAAGCCGACCGACTCACCCGCGCGCCGAACCCATGGCGCGACCGTCAATGCGGCGAAGAAACCATAAACCACGGTCGGAATGCCGGCCAGCACCTCGAGCAGCGGTTTGGCGACGCCGCGCACGCGGGACGTCGAGTATTCGGCAAGATAGACGGCCGTCATCAGGCCGACCGGCACGGCGACGAACATCGCGATAGCGGTGATCAACAGGGTGCCGGTAAAAAGAGGCACCGCACCGAAACTGCCCGACGACCCGACCTGGTCGGCACGAATTGCGGTCTGTGGGCTCCAGGTGGTACCGAACAGGAATTCGGTGATAGGTACCTTGCGGAAAAAAAGCACCGCCTCGAAAAATACCGACAACACGATGCCGATAGTTGTGAAGATCGCGATGCTCGAGGCACCAATCAGCAGCCAGCGAATGACACGCTCTACCCGATTCCTGGCGCGCAGCTCCGGCTGAATGCGACGCCAGGCGAGCGCCGCACCGAGACCGGCTATGCCAAGGGCGAGTACGGCCAGCATCTGCCGGCTCCTCGCGATGTAGCTGTTGTACATCGATGCCGAATCGCGCAATACGGCGTCTACGCTGACGCTGACGACGTCGCCCGATGCAAGATTGCGGATGTTGTTGATCAAGAGGTTCAGCTCGCCATCGCTCAACGTTTGGTACGAGTCCGGCAGGCCCTCGACAACCAGTGCGACGACGATTCGTGGCTCCACCGCCAGCCACAGCAGCAACAGCAGCAAGGCGGGCAGAATACACCAGACTGCCACGTAGTAGCCGTAGTAGCCGGGCAACGAGTGCAGTGCCGTGCCGTGGCCAGGACCACCAACGATGGCAAGTGAGCGGCGACGCCCGAAATAGAACGCCGCCACCGACATCGCGGCGAGCAATAGAATCAGCGTGGTGTTTTGCATTGAATCGTTAGCGGACGGGCGGCGGTCTGAAAAGCCAGCGGCGTGCAGACGACGACGCCGGCCTCGGGGACCCGGGCCTGGCTACTGGCTCGCCACGGACAGTGGCGTCAGGTTACGCACCGCCGCGGCAACCGCATTACGCTCCTCGTCCGGCATCGGTATCAGTCCGCGGTCCGAGAGATAGCCCTCTTCGCCCCACGCGCGTGCGCTGGTGAACTCACGAAGATAGCCGCGCAGGCCAGGAATGACGTCGACATGGGCTTTCTTCGCATAGAAATACAGCGGCCGGGAAACCGGGTAATCGCCATCGGCAATGGCATCGAAGGTCGGTGCGACGCCGTCGACCCGCGCTCCTTTCACCTTCTCAAGGTTCTGGTCGAGAAAACTGAAGCCGAAAATACCGTAAGCCGTTGGGTTTGCCTGGAGCTTCTGAACGATGAGGTTGTCGTTCTCGCCTGCCTCGACAAACGCACCGTCCTCACGAATCGTGTGACAAATTGCCTTGTAGCGACTGCTATCCGTCTTCTTCAATGCCTTGATCCAGGGCACGGATGCGCAGCCTCCCTCCATCGCCAGTTCGACGAATGCGTCGCGCGTTCCGGACGTGGGCGGCGGCCCCAGGACCTCGATTCGTGTAGCCGGCAACGCCGGGTTGACCTCGGCCCAGGTCGAGTTCGGGTTCTTGATCAACTCGCCTTCGACGTCGCCCGGAATTTCCTTGGCCAGCGCCATGAAAATGTCGGCGCGACTGAGGTCGACCGTATCGCCGCCGATTGCGTTCGCAATAACGATGCCGTCATAACCACTCTTTACTTCAACGATCTCCGTGACGCCGTTGGCCGCGCAGGACTCGACTTCAGACGCCTTGATGGCGCGCGACGAATTCGCGATGTCCGGGTAGTCGACACCGACGCCGTCACAGAACAGCTTGATACCGCCGCCCGATCCGGTCGATTCGACCTTCGGCGTCCTGAACTCGCTGCCGCGACCGAAACGTTCGGCAACGACCGTCGCAAACGGATAGACTGTCGACGATCCGACGATATAGACGTAGTCTCGTCCCGACTGCGCATTCGCGCCCGTCGCAATGGTCAGCCCCAGGATGGCGACGATCAAAAGCGCATGTGTTTTTTGATGGATACTCACGGTGAGATCTCCGTTTGAATGAATCGATGGCGCAAAGCTTAGCGATAAATTGTTACCGATTTGTTGCAGACGATCGCCGGAATAGGCGCGGTAAAAGAACCGTTTTTCGACTTTTTTATTCTATTTTTCATCAATTTACCGACTATAATTCCTGCCATGACTGACGCTGCCCGAGAGCCTGTGATCGATCTTTTATGTGAGCTCGTACGGCGCCGTTCAGTGACGCCTGACGACGCCGGCTGTCAGACCTTGATGGCGGAGCGTCTGCAGCCGCTGGGTTTCCACTGCGAAAGGCTCGATTTCAACGACGTCAGCAACCTCTGGGCGCGACGCGGCACCGGCTCACCGGTACTCTGTTTTGCCGGGCATACCGACGTAGTTCCGCCGGGCAATGAAGCGGAATGGAAACATCCGCCGTTCGAACCGACGTTTGCCGGCGATTGCCTGTACGGCCGCGGCGCAGCCGACATGAAGAGCGGACTGGCCGCGATGCTGGTCGCCATCGGCGATTTCCTTGAAGCCTGTCCCGAACACGGGGGCAGCATCGCCCTGCTCATTACCAGCGACGAGGAAGGCCGCGCAAGAGACGGCACGCTCAGAGTTGTTGAAACACTCAAGGACCGGGGCGAACACATCGACTGGTGTGTCCTGGGAGAACCCTCCAGCCAGCGCACACTCGGTGACGTGGTGCGAATCGGGCGGCGCGGCTCGCTGAGCGGTATTCTGAATGTGCGCGGCGTCCAGGGCCACGTGGCATACCCGCAGCTGGCGGACAACCCGATTCGACGATTCGCGCCCGTCCTGGCCGAGTTACACCAGATCCAATGGGACGACGGCAACGCGCATTTTCCGCCCACCAGCTTTCAGGTCGTCGACATACGCGCCGGAATCGGCGCGCCCAATGTCACGCCCGGAGAGCTGAGCGCTCGATTCAACTTCCGCTATTCGACGGAATGGACGCACGAATCGTTGCAGCGCAAAGTCGAGAGCGTTTTCGATGCACACGACATCGCCTACGAACTCAACTGGCACCTGTCAGGTAAACCGTTCCTGACCGGGCCCGGCAAACTCACCGAAGCCGTCTCCCGGGCGGTCAGCGAGGAAACCGGGAGCGCTCCGGAGTTATCGACTGGCGGCGGAACATCAGACGGCCGCTTCATTTCTCCCGCCGGAACGGACGTTGTCGAACTGGGCCCGGTTAACGCCTCCATTCACAAGATCGACGAACACGTGAAGGTCGAAGACGTGATCGCTTTGACGCGTATGTACCGGCGAATTTTGGAGCTGATGCTACTCTGACGCCCCGTCCGGATTGCCCCGGAGCGCGGCGGCGAGCGTCGGGATATCTCATCAAGCGAGTTTGCGCAGCACTGTCCGAGCGACTGAGACCTCCCGACGCTCGACGCCGCTACCCAACCGTGCCGCGACACGGTTGGAGGCAATGTTTGCTGGCGAGCCGGTCCGCTGGCGCGTCAGGCTTTGCCTCCGTATCGGAGTAGGATGATCGACGATTTTGAAGGACGAGTTGCCGGTCAGGCCCGTCGAAGATTATTCCAGATACCGGCGACGCCAAGTCCGCCGAGCCCGATAATGACCCAGCTCGGCATCGACAGGCCCAGCAGCCGCCAGACCACATCCGCGCACTCGCCGGAGCCCTTGAAAATAAGCCCGAGCGCATCGAACAACGCGAAATTATCCATGATGTACTCGAATCCCGGCCCGCAGCCCGGAACCTTGTCGGCTGGCAGGTTCTGCAAATAGACGTGCCAGCCGGCAACGCCGACACCGCCGCCGGCAACCAGCAGGACCAGGGCGGCATACATTCGCCCACCGATGCTGCCAGGGTCGTGAAGTGCGGCTGCCAGGAACACGAGGCCGAGCAGTATCGTCGCGACACGCTGGAATACGCACAGGGGGCACGGATCCAGCAGCAGGACGTACTGCGCATAGAGTGCGAAACCCATCATGCCTGCGCAGATAATAAAGCCCGCCAGGTTGAGCAGGCGCTTGCCGGGAAGAGTCATCACTTAGGAATCGGGTGCTTGCCAGTTCTCATCGGAGGCCAGAGTATGGCGCACATCCCGGCCCTGCACCATATAGATAACGTACTCGCAAATATTCTTCGCGTGATCACCGATGCGTTCGAGCGAGCGAGCCGCCCACGTTACGTTCATGACGCGCTTGATCGAGCGCGGATCTTCCATCATGAAGGTGATGCACTGCCGAGTGATCGCTTCGTATTCATCGTCGACGCGTTCGTCCTCTTTGACAGTGTCCCATGCCTCGTCGACATCCAGGCGGGCGAATGCGTTCATCGCGTCCCGCACCATGTGCGCGACGTGGCTGCCCAGAGTCTTGAGTTCGCGATAGGAATCCGGCGGCCGGTCCATGGCCGCCAGCTGTGACGCCAGAAAGCCGATCTTCTCCGCCTCGTCGCCGATGCGTTCAAGATCCGTAATGGTCTTGATGATCGCAACGATCAGGCGAAGATCCCTCGCGGCCGGCGCCCGCGTCGCAAGAATACGGCCGCATTCCTCGTCGATCTCCACCTCGAGATTGTTAACCTTGAAGTCGTCTCTGGCGACCTGCAGGCCCAGTTCGCTGTCGCCACTGACGATGGCGGCGATTGCCTGCGACAGCTGCGATTCGACCAGCCCGCCCATCGAGAGAACGCTGCTGCGCAGGTTCTCTATGTCCTTGTTGAAGCGCCTGGAGATATGGTCGTTCAAGTGAGAAGTATCCATTTCTTGCCTGCACCGGCCTATCAGTCGAACTTGAATTCTACGTCAAGCTGCAGACGGTTGTAATCATGTTCCGTGCCCTGAAAGCGATCGACGTTGTTCAGGAACAGCGTACCGCCGAGTGCGATTTTCTTCGATACGGCGTATTTCGCCTTGAGCATGTGACCGTCCGAATCCGTGCCGCCGCCGCCGAAATCGGAATCGTTGAAGGTGCCGATGACGGCATCGGCCTCGATGTCCTGGTAGGTCCAGCTGAATTCCATGTCACCCTCGTTCCTGGCCGAGCCGAGCTTGGCGCCAACCGCAAAACCCGTGTCCTCTGTCGGCGCATCGCTGTTCCTGGTCGAGTGCGCATAGACCTTGAACGGCCAGCCGCTGAGCTTCGTATTCAGCTCGACAAACACCTCGGTGTTCTTGTAGTCGTACAGGTAGTCGCCATTGATATCCACGGAGTTGCCGTTTGCGCTGCCATCGTAGAACGGCTCGTTGCCGACGGTGTTGGTATAGGCGAAATACCCGGCGCCGGCCGTGATACTGGCGGTGTCACCCAGCGGAAACTTCATGCCCGCCTGTGCGACGTAAAGCAGGGAATCGTCCGAACTGCTGCGCTCCTCCGCCGAAAAACCACCGACCGTGCCGAAGAAATTCCCGGCGCTGTAATGCAGCGCGAAGCCCTCCGGGTTGAGATCGCCGTCCCAGATCAGTGGCACACCGCCCGCTTTATAGAGAGGATTCTTCATCTTGCCGCCGTAGAAATTCAGACCATCGCGGATCTTCCAGTCTACGTAGGCGAGATCTACCCCTATGTCCTTGGTCGAGAAACCATCATCGAAAGTCTGGTTCGTCGAAACGGGGTTGTCACCGCCCGTTGCAAGCTGGACGATTACCTTGACATCGTCGCTGACGGTCGCCGAGAGGCCGAAACGCGCGCGAAAACGCATGCGCGCGCGATCTTCTTCACCGTCTTCGTCGATACGCTCATGTCGAAGACGAACGTCGCCCTTGAGCTTTATGCGATCGGCCCAGCCCTGTTCCTGTGCGCTTGCCGATGCTGCAGAGACCAGGAGGACAGCGGCCCCCGCGAAAACAGCCGATACGGATTTCATCTTGCTCCCTTTGGGCGCGCTAGAGCGCCGTTTTTCTGTAACATTACGAGTAAGTTAGCGGCACGGTAACGACGCCAGATGTCGGCCGTGTGACAGAAATATTGCAGTTTTATGACAGCGGAGTCGCGGGCGTGATGACGACCCGTTGCGGCGGGAAATGGCAGCGAAATTCGCTGCCGACGCCGGCCTCGCTGGTGACGATAAGCTCTGCATCGTGTCGGGCAAGCACGTGTTTGACGATCGCGAGCCCAAGCCCTATGCCGCCGTCGTCACGACTGCGTCCTTTATCCACGCGAAAAAAACGTTCCGTGAGCCGCGGGATATACTCGGGATCAATGCCCACACCGGTATCGGCCACAGTCAGGTCAGCACCGTCGGGACCGCTGCGCCAGCTAACCGTAATGCGGCCAGATGCCGGCGTGTAGCGAAAAGCATTTGACAAGAGATTTACGATAACCGTCTCGATCTCGGCGCTGTTGCCATACAGCTGTGCCTCTGCGGGGGCGTCGACGATGACCTCGGCCACGTTGGCATGCCCGCCAAGCGCCTTTCTCGAACTCTCGATGAGTTGCAGAACATCAACCGTCTGATCCAATTTTGTCGGCCCTGCGCTCTCCAGTCTCGACAATTCGAGCAGCTCGCCGAGAATCTGTCGCATGCGGGTGGCCTGGCTCCGCATCTGCGCGACCGGGTTTTCCCATGCCGCCGGCTTGTTTTCGTCATCGGCAAGCATGTCGAGATAGCCGTTGATTACTGTCAGCGGGGAGCGCAGCTCATGCGAGGCATTCGCAACAAAGTCACGACGCATCTTGCGCATCTGAATTGCCTCGGTTACGTCGCGCAGAAGCAGCAACTTCTGATCCGCGCCATAGGGCACCACGCGTGCATTCAGCCAATGACCGTCCTGGACCGGCGAAGGCATTTCGATGGTCGATTTGTAATCGTTCTTGCGCAACAGCTCGAAAAGGCCCGGATCGCGAAGGATATTGTCGACGCGTTGGCCACGGTCCTTCTTGCGTTTCAGGCCAGCCAGCTGCTTCGCAGCACGATTGCAGGTAATGATTTCGTTATCGGCGTCGAGTATCACGGCACCGTCCGGCATCGCATTGGTGGATTTTCGAATCTCTTTCAGCAACAGCCGATGGGCCTGCTTGCGGCGTATCGCCCGCTCGTGTTCGAACCGAAAACGTGAGAACAACTGTTGCCAGATACCCTCGCCATCGCGGAAAGCGTGAAAATCGCCGGTGCGAAGCGCACGCTCAAAACTCAATAGCTGCCTGACCTGCCAGAGCAGGGCGATCAACGCGGCTGCAAGAAGCCCCCAGTCGGGGTGGCCGTAGAGCCAGCCGATGCCGGCACCGGCCGCGAGCAGCAACAGCAGGCCGAACAGAAATCTTCGCGATGCGTCAGACACGCAGGACCTGTCTCAAGGTTCCCCGTGGAGCGCATTTCGCATCCACGAACTACTCGGCAACATCGCGTGTCGAGAACCGATACCCGGCCCCTCGCACAGTCTGCACGTGACCATCGGCGTTCTCCCTCGAAAGTGCCTTGCGCAGACGCCGGATATGGACGTCGACAGTGCGTTCTTCCACATAGACATTCGCGCCCCAGACACGATCGAGCAACTGCGTGCGGCTATAGACGCGCTCCGGGTGCGTGATCAGGAACTGCAGCAGGCGATACTCGGTCGGGCCGAGCCTGATTTCCTTTCCCCTCGCCAGCACGCGGTGTCCCGCGGCGTCCAGTTCGAGCGCGCCGGCCTGGATCGGTGCCTGCGCTGACGACCCGCCCCTGCGCAGCACGGCCTGGATCCTGGCCACCAGTTCTCGCGGCGAGAACGGTTTCGTTACGTAGTCGTCAGCGCCGCCCTCGAGTCCGGAGATCTTGTCACTCTCGTCGGCTCGCGCCGTCAACATGATAATGGCGAGATCCTCGTAATCCTTGTCGCGCTTCAACATGCGCGTCAGCTCCAGGCCACTGCTGTCCGGCAGCATCCAGTCGATCAATGCCAGGTCCGGGCGTTTGTCGGCAAGCAGCTGGCGCGCCTCGCGGCTGTCACGCGCCTCGAGCGCCTCGAAGCCCGCCCGCGACAGGTGAAAAGCGATCATTTCGCGAATCGGCTGTTCGTCTTCTACGATCAATATCTTGCTGGTGGACACTGGCGTCTGACGACCTCGGTCTGTGTGGCGGTTGCGCCATGCAGGCATTTCAACAGCCGTATATTACAGGACTGTTACAGGGCTTCGCGGCGCATCTTTTCGGCAACCTTGTCGCGCAGGTACGCCGGCATCAGGTCCTGCGGGTCTATCGCATCGCCTTTCTGCAGCGCGATGGCCCCCAGCGGCAGCAAATATCGCGCCTGTGGATACAGGGCATCGGAACGAGAACCGACAAGTCGCTCGTTCAGCGTTGCAAATCGGGGATAGCGCTGCCAGCCGAAGCCGGCTGCAATCCGCCCGGCAGCATTCGATGGATCAAGCCCTTCGATCGGCTGCTGGCCGTGCAGGCATTCGGCAAACAGCGCCTCCGGCATGTTGGCATCGCCGCGGCAATAGGCGCCGAGGTATACCTCGTTCATGTGCGCGTCCTGGGCAATAATGGCCTCATTGGCTTCGGTTTCCGCAAACACCTGCGCAGCGACGGCCGCCATCGAGGAGACCGGGACAAGCTTGAGACCCGACCCGTGCGCCAGGCCCTGTGCGACGGATGCGGCAATACGCATGCCGATAAACGAGCCGGGACCGTTACCCAGGACGATCGCATCAAGATCCGGCACCGCGACGCCTGCCTGCGACAGGACGCGTTTGATCATGGGCATCAGCAAGCGCGTGTGCTCCCGCTCCTGTTCCTCGTGCATTTCGTAGACATTCGTGCCAGCCCTTAGCGCGACGCTGCAGGCCAGCGAGGTCGTGTCGATCGCCAGCAGTTTCACGCCACTTTGCCCTTTTTCGCGCGAGCCTTGCCCTTGCGCCGGTGCGCGGCCAGGAAAGCGGACACCTCGCTGAGTGCCGAAGTCGAGGGCATTGGGTCCAGGCAGCGCAGGAATACAGCCCCGTAGCGCTTGCCGGTGACACGCGGATCGCACAGAACGATCACGCCGAAATCGTCCTGATCGCGCAGCAAACGCCCTGCACCCTGCTTCAGCGAAAGCGCGGCCAGCGGCAACTGATGATCCATGAAACCGTTGCCGCCCTGGCGACGGATATGTTCCAGCCGCGCCATCATGAGCGGATCGCCGGGAGACGCGAACGGCAACTTGTCAATCGCGACAATACTCAAAGCCTGGCCGCGCACATCCACCCCCTCCCAGAAACTTCCGGTTCCGAGCAACACAGCATCGCCGAGTTTGCGGAAGCGTCGCAGCAAATCATCACGCGGTGCGTCACCCTGCACCAACAGCTTGCGGCCACCGAGGCAGGACGCATTGGACTTGAACCACTTTCTCGCGTTGTTGAGCGCGCGGTGGCTCGTAAACAGGCAAAACATGCCGCCGTCGGTCAAATCGAGCAACGGCGTGACCGCCTCGAGCATGGCACTCGTATGGCCCTGATCGGACGGTTGTGGCATTCCCTCCGGAAGGTAGAGCAGGCCGTTCTGGCGGATGTCGTAGGGGCTGGGAAACGTCAGGCCACTGACGTTGGAGAGGCCCATGCGCGAGCCGAACAGCGAAAAATCCTCTCCAACGGCGAGTGTCGCGGAGGTGAATATCCAAGCCTGGAAATCGTTTTCGATGAGTCCGTTGAGTTTGGCCGAAACATCGAGCGGCGTCAGGTTCAATCGCAGGCTGCGCGGGTTGATTTCAAGCCAGCGAAGGCCATCCCAGGCATCGTCGCTGCGCAGAATAGCCAGCCGCTCTGCGGCACCCTGAAGCTGCTCGTGAATCTTTTCCAGTTCAACGGACGCGTCCGCAAGATCGACGACGGCGGATTGCAGCTCATGCAGTGCATGTGCGAGTGTCTCTAGCGGCGCACGAAGTTCCGGCATGACCTCGCCGAGCTCGTGTCGGCCCTCCCTGCGAGGCGCTTCGGCGCGCAGCACGCGCAGCGAGTTCTGAAACGCATCGATTCGACGCTGCAACTCCGGTTGAGCGAAGGGCAACGTGGCTGCCCGTGATTCTTCGACCAGCCGCTCGAGCTCGCGGCTGCCGAGCGAAATACCGAAAAACTGCACCGCCAGATCCGGAACCTGGTGCGCCTCATCGAGAATGATCGCCTCGGCACCAGGCAGGAACTCGACAAATCCCTCCTCCTTCATCGCCAGGTCCGCGAGCAGCAGGTGATGGTTCACGACGACCAGGTCGGCCTCCTGCGCAGCACGTCGCGCCCTGACCACGTGACACTTCGAATACTCCGGACATTTCTGTCCGAGGCAGTTGTCGGCCGTCGACGTGACCAGCGGCCACACCGCCGAATCCTCGGCAACGTCGGTGAGCTCGGCGCGATCGCCGCTGTCGGTGCGATAGCGCCACTCCCGCACTCTCTTGAGGTCAGCCGTCAGCGAGGAAGGCATATCCGTCAGCTGATCGACGCGCTGCAGGCAGAGGTAGTTGGCGCGCCCTTTCAGCAAGGCAGTCTTCACCGGCCGCCCGACGGCTTTGCTGATCAATGGCAGATCGCGGTGATAGAGCTGGTCCTGCAAGGCTTTGGTACCGGTACTGATAATCGTCTTGCGTCCGCTCAGCAGGGCCGGCAGCAGGTAGGCGAAGGTCTTGCCCGTGCCGGTCCCGGCCTCAACGACAAGCTTGTCGCTATTGGCGATCGCCTCGGCGACCGCCTCGGCCATCCAGGCCTGGCCGGCCCGGGGCTGAAATCCCGGCAGCAGTGTCCTGAGCGGGCTGTGCTCGCCAAAAAATTCGGTCAGATCTGTCACGGCCGAAAGATTACACGGTTATTCCTGTTCTGGCTTCAGCGAATTCTTCAGAAGACACGGCGAAAGCCGTTGCCGGAGGCCCGTCTCTGCATGGTGGCTGTCTCAACGGCCGGAGAACACAACCCGCAGCCTGCCGTTCGAGTCCCGCGCCCTGCGAGACCGAGGCTAACGCTGGCCGGCGATCGCCTTCAGGAATTGCTGATCGGCCTTGATGGAAAATCTTAAGAAAGGGCCGGCGGCCGTATAGCGCGCCTGCTCGAAGTCCTTGTCTTCGAATCCAAGCACGTTGTAGCCAAGCGTCACCCACATATTTTGCGCAAGGTTGTAGCCGACGTCGATGCCGAGGCCATAGTCGAATATTTTCGACTGGTAGGAATGATAGATACTCGTATTGATGCCCGCGTCCCAGCGATCTCCGAATCCATGCCGATAGTCGATGCCAATGAGATCGGTGTAGCCGGTGAAAGCATCGCCGGCGAACTCGCTGCGCACGTATTTGAACGCATACTGCAGCGACAGCTGCGACGCGGCACTGATCCGGCGATTCGCATTGAAGTTGTTGATGAGACGCCAGCTCTCCTGCTCGATGTCCGACGTTGCCGCGCGATCGAAGACGAGATCGATTCGGTCCAGAAAAGACCATTTGCTGTCGGCCATACGATACGCCCAGCCGAGCTTCAGGTTCGCCTGGTTAAGTTCATTGCCAAGATTATTCTCTGCCTGGAACATCGTCACAGCCGCGGACAAGCCGTGCCCCTTGCCTGGCTGTCGGTACCAGCCCAGCAGCAGGGAGAGACGATCTTCGGTATCGGAGTCTCGCATTTCGACGCGCCCGTTGGCGCTCCAGAATTCCGAGGTATAGGTCGCACCTGAAAAAGCGGATACGAAGTCCTCACTGAGCGAACCCGAGCTCAGTTCTCTGTTCGTGTCGAACTGCCGCGCATCGCTTCCGACCAGCGTATTGCTCTGGTCGACGCCAAAATCGAGTATCCATTTTTCGCCAAGCTGAAAGCCCTGAACCAGACCGAGATTGGCGAACAGGCGCGGGCCGAATTCACTGCTTTCGCTCGTCAGGAACGAGTTGATCTGAGCGCGGCTCCAGGGTGTTGCGCGAACGCCGAGTCGCGTCATCGTCGAACGTACGTCGCGGCTCTCGGCCTCTTCGTATTCCGCGACGACGTCGACACCCTCGGCGATTCGATAATCGGCGCCGAACACAAGCTGCGTCGGGTAGTCGACGTTGTTCGCATCCTCGTTGATGGCCGTGCTGCCGCTGACACGCAGCAGCACCTTGCCGTCGAATACTTTCTGTGAAAACCCGAGTTCCACCAGATCGCTGCTTTTGCTTTCACCGTCATCGAACTTGTCTTCCGCGTGCGTGACACCGCCGCGAGCCGTGAAGTCGTCGCGTTCGTAGCGAAGCTGGCCGCGCACGAGGTTTCGGATAGCTTCTGTCTGCAGATTCTGCTGCCAGCCGGCCTCGCCTTCCACCGTGAACCGCTCTCCGGCCTTGATGCGCGCATCGACGCCGAGGCGCCGCACGCCCTGCTCTGCCTCAGACTGGTATCCAAGCCCGAATCCCTGGTCTACCTCGCTGACAAAGGCACGCACATCGACGTTTTCGCCATTGTGCTCCAGCTCGATTCCCTGAGCGCTTCCGCTCTGCGCTACGCCGGAAACGACCGCACTGGAATCGGCGGCTTCTGCCTTGAGCTGCGTCTCGTCGTTGATTTGCCAACGGAAATCGACACCGGTCAATTCGGCGTCCGCGCCCGTGGTCGAATCATTGATGTGCGTCACACCGATCTCTACGGCATCGTCGGAAAACCTCAGTGAGCCACGGCCGCCGGCCACCAGGTCCTCGCTCCCGGAGGCGATCGACTCGTATTCAGCGACGATGAATACCGGGTTCAGGTTGAGATCGCGACTCGGAACCGGCTGCTTGAAATACAGGGTACCGTTCAGCGTATCGAGGTTGTAATCCAGAAAGCGCGTCAGGTTCTGCGTGCTCAGCACGACGCCGGAGTCGAAGCGATCGCGGACCTCGATACGTACCTTGTCGCTATTCGCGATAATCGGCGCGCTGGAAAGACGATACAGTCCGGAGGTACCGTCGCCGCGGATCTCGTCGCGACTGAATGACTGATCGGTGTCGGCCGCGAACACCGTGTACCCGACGCTGTCGCCGCGGTACTCGCTCTTGAAACCGTTGAAGCGACGCTGGTAACGGGCGAGGTCCGTCACTGCGAGTCCGGTATCGAAATCCCCGAACAGTGCATAGAACTGGCTGCGCTCCAGCTTGACGTAGATTTTCCTCTGACTGGCGGCGTCGAAACGCTGCTCGCTGACGTCGGCATACAGCGCGTAGTAGGCATTCGGATCGACCTCGGTGTCAAAACGCTCGCGTGCCGCAGAGCGATCGCGCGCCGAATCGTACGCGAGCGTCAGCAGGTATTCGCCCCGGATCGATCCCTTGGCAAAGAACGCGACCCGGCCATCGTCGTAGTAGCCGTCCTCGTTGCCGGCGTCTGCCGCGGCGACCACGTTGTCCGAAAGCGTATTGTAGCCCGCCGTACCCTCGGCGAAACCAACGAGTATCCAGTCGCGCTGTGCCGGTTTCAGCCAGGCGCGAAGCTCCTGTTCGCGGTAGTTCTGGAATGGCAACACGACGCTGACCTCACCGGTTTGCGTCGTCGGCGCCAGCTCGATCAGCGCGATACCATCGGCGCCCACGCGATAGGACGCGGATCGCTCGCCGATCTCTACCAGCGAATTCTTGCGGTCATTCTGCTCGTCCCAGGCCGAGCGAAACGGCGCGTTGACGCGGAAACGGCCCACAACCCCGGCGCGCGCCGGTTTACCGGATCGATCAAACAGCCGCAGCGCAAGAATCGGATTCTGTTTTCCGTCGGCGACGAGGGTCGAGAGCTCGTCGACGACTTCGGCACGAATCGGGCCGCCGGTAAAATGGACGGTGCGGCGAATTCCCTTGGCCTTGCTGCCGTCGGCATTTCGAATGACGGCGCGCAGCTCGTTGGCGCCATCCTGCAGGGTCACGCCCGCCCAGCGAGATACGGCTACCGTTCCGGCAATGTTGGTCGCTTCGCCGGCGAAATTCATCCTGTTTACAGGATCGCCATTCAATGTCAGCTCGACGCTCTGGCCGGGCTCATGCTGGATCGACACTTTCGTAGCAGCAATAGCCGGCGAAAAGCCTTTTTCGGGAAGCAGCATCGCGTAACCCCGCTGCAGGGTTTCCAGCGGCGGTTCGATTTGCGATGCCGGCATGCCGGCGGTCGGCTCCTCGACGCGCGCCTTCTTGACCTGCATGCCGGGAATGGCACCGACCGTGGCCGTTTCCCTGGTGCCGCTGCTCGCCTGCGTCACTTCGATAAAAGATGGCCGCGTCGGACGAACGCCGCTCATGACCAGTTCGACCCGGCGATTCTGCTGTCGGCCCGCGGAGGTCGCGTTATCCGCGACAGGATCATCGGGACCGCGGCCCTCGACCTGGATGTCCTTGTCAGGAATGCCGAGCGCCCTGGCGATGTATTGTGCAGCCGATATGGCACGCGCGCGCGACAGCACGTAGTTATCGGCAAACAGATGTCGATTGGCGGGCTTGATGCGCTGGCTGTCGGTATGTCCGATCGCCGAGAGCCGAATCTTGCTGACGCCCTGCCAGTCCCTTACCAGTCCGTCCAACTGCAGTTTGTCGCTGGCCGCCAGCTCATCCGACAAGACCGCGAACTTCAGGTCGAGCACGTAACCGTCGTTTTCCAGGATCGCGGGTTCGCGGACCATCCTGGTCTCGACGATCGGCGTTTTTTGCTTTGCCTGCATCGGCGTATCGAATCTCGCCAGCGCCTTGCTCACGAGTTCGCCGTGGACGTCGTCGCCTATCGTCGCCGTGAATCGGATCTTGCTCGTCCAGTTACCGAGGCGGCTATCCAGCGCCATCGACAGAGACGGGCCTACCTGGTGAGGTTCTCCGGCGGACGCTTCGTTGAGCCGCATCGTTCCGGGCAGGTAGCTGACGCCGTCCGGCAGGACGATGACGAGGCTGATGTTGTCGAGCTCGACGTTGCCGACTCCATTGAGCGTCAACTCGTAGCCCACCTGGTCGGCCGTCGCCGCACCGACATGTCGCATTTCTATGTCGATGCGTCCTTCCGGCCTCGGCTTGCGACGCAGGTAGAAGTCGGCGCGCTTCATGCTGCCGCGGGACAGGTTGACAAACTGGGAGTCAGCGCGGCCGGCATAGCCGCGGGTTTCGGTGCAGCCGATAACGTCGAAATACTCGGGGACCGAAAATGTATCCAGCTGCGCGACATGCGTTCCGACCGGCAGTCCCTCGAAATGGTAGCGGCCACCCTCGTCGGTTACCGCGTAGCGGCCGTCTTCGAGGTAGACACGGATATTGGCGACGCCCTGCTCCTCGCGAAAAGTCTCCTGGCTGCAATCCGCTTCCAGCACGCGACCAATAATCGTAGCGCTGGTTCGGAACAGGTCCTCCGTAATGCGAATGGCGGCAGAGGATTCGTTGGAGACGAGGCCACCCGCGGCAAATGCCGTCGCAAGATTGACTATCTCATCGCCCCGCTTTCCGCCGACGATCTCGACCACGTAGGCAATACTGATGCGGCCGGACACCGCCAGCGTATCGATGGAGAATTCCAGTGTGCGGAGATCGGGACTGACAACGGGGTCGCTCGCCGGGCTGCCGTCGAGCGTCACGGATCCCGGCACGAAGCGCACGCCGGGCGGTAGCTGGTCGACTACCCGGATGGCATTTGCAATTCCCGTGGCAGAACCGTTTTCCAGCACCAGTTCGTAGCGAACGAAATCGCCCGGTGAGGCGACGGTCGTTAGCGTCTGTTTCTGCAGGAACAGCGACGACGACAGCGGATCCAGCGGAATGTCGATCGCTATCGACAGGTCGCCGGACTTCGTGAACGTATTGCCAAACGACGCCGGACTCAGGCGAAATGGCGCCCCCGGCAGACTTTGCAGCTCGGTAATCGACGCGGATGAGGGCGCCAGGTACTCCGGCGGCGGCGTCACCAGCAAGCGATAGTCACCATCGGGAACGACGGGAAAACGATATTCGCCGGGACCGAAGACATAGGATGTGCCCGAGCTGTCGGTGGCCGTCCCGCCGCTGACGATCGCGGAGGGAAACTGGCTGATGCCGTCATTGCCATAAACCACCGCGGGCAGACCCGTTACGGCGTCCACGATCTCGATGGTGGAACCGCTGACGACGGTACCCGTTCGCGACTCGAATACGATCTGCACGGGATCGAGCTCGGCATTTGCCGTCGCCGTATCCGTCGTGTCGACCGGATCGGTATACGAAACGGTGATGCTGGTCGTCGCAACCCCCTGCAGGACGCAGTCGCCCGGAACGGCGACCCCTGATCCCAGCGGCACGTAGGCACTGA
>JBFELT010000046.1:0-19253 GCA_041552015.1 Woeseiaceae bacterium | reverse complement strand
TCTCCGGCGGTGGATTCAGGCCCAGCAGGATCTCCCAGCGACTGGCCGCGAGCTCGGTGTCACCGCGATTGGCGGATGCCACGCCCGAATAGAACAGGGCGGCCGGATTGTTCGGCTCAAGCGCCAGCGCACTTTCGATCAGCGCCGCCGTGCGACCCTCGATCGGCGCCTGATCGCGATTGAGTATTGCCACGGCAAGATCGACGAGCGTCTGGGCGTTGCGCCCGTCCTCGAGTTCCATGACACGTTCGTAGGACGTCACGGCACCTGCATACTGCTGCAGCGTCATCTGCGAACGCGCCATCATTGTCCAGCCGTTAAGGTCCTCAGGATTGTCGGCAAGCCGCGCTTGCAGGGACTCCATGACCACATCCATGTCCGGCAAGTCGCCGGATTGCACCGCAGCCGACGAAACGTCCGGACTACCGACGACGTTGTAAAGGCCCACCGAGAACGCGACGGTGAGCACGACGAGTACGGCGAGCAAGGGCGTGAGCCGGCGTGATTCACGATACAGCGGCCCGACGCCGAACCACAGCGCCGCGAGGCACAGAATTGCAACAACCACCCAAAACGTCACTTCACGGCTCCTTCCTGAGCGGCATCATCATCGATCGGCATGGACATCCGGTGTCTTACGACCCGGTACATGGCGAAGCCACCGAACAGCAAGAGCAAAAACGGGGCAAGCCAAAGGACCAGCGTCTTGCCCGTCGTGCGCGGACGATACAGCGCGAATTCCCCGTAACGGGTAACCAGGAAATCGACGATCTCCGCATCGGTCTTGCCTTCGTCGATCAGTCGTCGAATTTCCCGGCGCAGATCCGACGCAAGGAACACGTTCGAGTCCTTGATACTCTGGTTCTGGCATTTCAGGCATCGGACTTCCGATATGAGCTTGTCGTAGCGAGCCTGAAGCTCGGGGTCGTCAAAGGCCTTGCCTGTATCGATGGCAGCAGCCGGCGACAGCACCAGCAGCGTGGCCAATAATGTCAGTAGTCGCCTCAAGGTGTTTTCGCTCCGCTATTGATCAACGGCAGGAAATCCCGTTCCCATGCCGCCCTGTCCAATGGTCCAAGATGTTTGTGCAACACGACACCGTCCGCACCCACCAGGAATGTCTCCGGCGCACCGTAGACCCCCCAGTCGATGCCGACGCGCCCGCTGCCGTCGAAGCCGGAGGCCACGTAGGGATCACCGAGCTGCTGGATCCACCGCAAGGCTTCCGGTCGGGTGTCACGCCAGTTGATGCCGTAGATCGGAATGGCATCGGTCTTCTCGAGCTCAAGCAAGAACGGATGCTCCTGGCGACAGCCCACACACCAGGTGGCCCAGACGTTGACGAGCGCAAACTGGCCCGCAAAGTCCTTTGTTCCGACAGTCTTCTGCGGATCCTCGAGCGTCGGTAACTCGAATTGTGGCGCCGGCTTGCCGATGAACGGAGACGGCAGCGCCCGCGGATCGCCGCGCGTCAGGCCAACGACGAGAAACGCTATCAGCGCTATAACAGCAACGAGCGGCAATACGTAACGTGACATCAGGCAGGCTCCGCCGCCGCATCGCTGGCCTTGCTCGTCTTGGTCGCCCTCAGACGATAGCGCCTGTCGCTTACGGCGATCAGCCCGCCGAGCGCCATGATGATTGCACCGAACCAGATGAAGCGAATCATTGGCTTGTACTGCACGCGAACGCTCCAGGCGCCGTTACCCAGCTGATCGCCCAGCGCGACGAACAGGTCACGGTTCCAGGTCGCGTAGATACCCGCCTCCGTCATCCAGCTCTTCTGCACCTGGTATTGTCGTTTTTGCGGTCTGACCGTCGCGACGTACTCACCGTCCCGGCGAATCTCGACGACCGCTTCTATCGCGGAGTAGTTGGGTCCCTTGACGTCGCGTATTTCCTGCATCTCGAACTCATAGTGTCCGACCGCAATGGAGTCTCCCGGCGTCAACGCGCGATCGGCCTCGATATTGAATGCCGACACGATCGTTACACCCAGCACGAACAGGCCCATACCCAGGTGCGCCACCGACATTCCCAGTGCCGAGCGCGTGATACCCGCGCTGCCCTTCTTGCGTAGCATCGAGCGTACTGGCTGGATCAGCGACGAGGCAATGATCCAGATCGCCAGGCCGCAACCGATTGCGAGCATCACACTGTTGCGCCCGTAAAATATGAACGGCAGGATGATGCCAAGCAGGACGGCGGCGATCGCCGGAATACGAAGCAGCGAAACCCAGGGACGCGGGTCCTGCGTACGCCAGGCCGTATGCATCCCCAGCCCGAGCAATACCAGAAGTGGCAGCATCGGCACGAGAAACGCCACTTCGAACCAGGGTGGACCGATGGATATCTTGCCCCCGTTGAGCAACTCGATGACCAGCGGCGCCAGCGTGCCCATCAACACCAGGGTCGCGGCAATGATCAGCAATACATTGTTCAGCAACAGGAACATCTCACGCGACAACAGGCTGAAACCGACTTCCGAATCCAGCGATGGCGCGCGCCAGGCGTACAGAATCAGCGCGCTGATAATGACAATACCCAGGAAGGCAAGAATGAAGAAGCCTCGCGTCGGATCCGTCGCGAACGCGTGCACCGACACGATGATGCCGGAGCGAACCAGGAACGTACCGAGCAGGCTCAGCGAGAACGCGGTAATGGCCAACAGCAGCGTCCAGCTCTTGAACAGGCCGCGCTTCTCGGTCACGGCCAGTGAGTGTATGAGTGCCGTGCCGACCAACCAGGGCATGAATGACGCGTTTTCGACCGGGTCCCAGAACCACCAGCCGCCCCAGCCGAGTTCGTAGTAGGCCCACCAGCTGCCCAGCATGATGCCGAGTGTCAGGAACAGCCACGCCATCGTCGTCCAGGGGCGTGTCCACTTGGCCCATTTCTGGTCGAGGTTGCCGCTCAGCATCGCTGCAATTGCAAACGCGAAGGCCACCGAAAAACCGACATAGCCGATGTATAAGAGCGGCGGGTGAATCGCGAGGCCAGGATCCTGCAGCAGTGGATTCAGATCGGCTCCATCGGCCGGGGCCGGCGAGAGACGATCAAACGGGTTGGACGTCAGAATGGCGAATAACAGGAAGCCAACCGACAGCAGGCCAAGGACGCCCAGTACCCGCGCCGAGAAGGCAGCAGGCAGCTCGCTGCTGTAGCGCGATACGGCGACTGTCCAGGCGCAGAGAATCAGGATCCACATCAGCAGCGAGCCTTCGTGCGCCGACCATACCGCGGAGACCTTGTACATGGTCGGCAACGACAGCTGGGAATGGTTGGCGACGTACAGGACCGAGAAATCGCTTTGCAGAAACGACCAGGTAAGGCAGCCGAAGGCGACGGCGACGAACAAGAACTGGCCGAGAGCCGCCGTGTTGCCGACGCGCATCATGGCCGCATCGTTGCGATGTGCCCCGATCAGCGGAAGAATGCCCTGGCACAGGGCAAGCGACAGGGCGAGTATCAGAGCGAACTGACCGATTTCGGGAATCATTTCGTCACGCACTCCGTGGAGCTATCGCGCAGTGGCTCTGTTTTATTCTCGACGTGTTTTGCCAGCGAGTCTGCAACCTCCGGCGCCATGTAATTCTCGTCGTGCTTGGCAAGAATCTTGTCCGCCACGAACACGCCCTCGTCACCGAGGCGGCCGTGGGCGACGACCCCCTGCCCTTCGCGAAACAGGTCCGGCAATACGCCGACGTAACTGACCGGCAGCTCGCAGTTCATGTCGGTCACGCGAAAGCGCAGATCCATGGAGCCTTCAGCTCGTTCGACACTGCCATCGACGACCAGCCCGCCAATGCGAAAATTGCGCTGCTTGGGATAGTCGCCCGCGATGACATCCGAAATGTCAACGAAAAACATCATGTTGTCCTGGAATGCGCGCAGCGTGAACGTCGCTGCGATAGCGACGCCCGCAACAGCAAGCCCTACGGCCAACATCCGTTGTTGCCTTGGTTTCATTGCCTTTCCTCCAGCGCCTTGATGCGCACTTCAATATCCCGGTAGACGCGCTTGTGGCGAAGCCGCGCACGCCAGTCGGAAAAAACCACGACAATGAGCGTCAGCGCGAAACAGCTCCACACGTAAATGCCGTAGTTTCCCATTGCCAGCTTGTCCATACCTAGCGTCCCTCCGGCGACAAGATCATCTCTCGCACCCAGCGGGTGCGACGTTCGCGAAACAATACTTCGGTTCGCACGCGGCGCAATAAGAGAGAACCGAAAAGGAACGTGAATCCTAGGATCATGGCGAGCAGCGGATACAGCATGCCCGGATCCATCGCCGGCCCGCCTTCCTTCAAGAGGGTTTGCCCCTGGTGCAGTGAACTCCACCATTCCACCGAGAAATGCACAATGACCACGTTCACAACTCCGACCAGAGCCAGCACCGCACTGGCCTTATCCGCCTTGGCGGTATCGTCGATCGCCCCGCGAAGCGCCATGTAGCCGAAGTACAGGAACAACAGGATCAGTTCCGACGTGAGCCTTGGATCGCCCCATTCCCACCAAGTTCCCCACATGGGCCGGCCCCAGATCGAGCCGGTGACCAGCGCCAGGAAGGTGAATGCCGCACCCAGCGGAGCTGCGGCCGCGGCGACCGCATGGGCGAGCTTCATGCGCCAGATGAGGCCGATGCCCCCGCTGATCGCCATGATCATGTAGGCCATCATCGACAGGTAGGCCGAGGGCACATGCACGTAGATAATGCGAAAGGCGTCGCCCTGCTGATAGTCCATCGGAGCGAGGAACAGCCCGGCATAGACCCCGTACGCGATCAGTGCGATGCCGGGAACGGCGAACCAGGGCGAAAAGATCGCCGCCAGTCGGTAAAAGTGTGGCGGTGAGGCCAGCTGATGAAAGAATTTCCACATAGTCCTGATTCTACTCGTTACTGATTCTCAAGGCGGCCGCCGTCGCGTAAGGCGCGAGGCTGAGCGAAGCGATGGCGTAAGCCGCCAGTGCCCATATGCCGGTCGTATAAACGTCGTTGCCCGCGGCCAGCGACACCGTGTTCGCGCCCAGCAACAAGACGGGCATGGCCAGCGGCAGGATCAGGAGGCTAAGCAGTGCGGTGCCGCGGTGCAAGCCCACCGTCAGTGCGGCGCCGATGGATCCCAGCAGGCTCAGGCTGATGGTACCCAGCAGCAGCGTGAGCATCATGACCGGCACCACGGACCAGGGCATACGGTAGGTCACGGCAAGTATCGGTGACACCAGTACCAGCGGCAGGCCGCTGGTCAGCCAGTGCGCCAGCGTCTTGCCGAGTGCGAGCACCGGCAGAGGCTGGGAACTCACCAGCAGCTGATCCAGGCTGCCGTCTTCGAAGTCGGTCAGAAACAGGGAATTCAGCGACAGCAGGGTCGCCAGCAGTGCCGCGACCCAGAGCACGCCGGGGCCACTGAATTCGAGTTGTTCCGCGCTCGGACCTACGGCCAGGGGAAACAGGGTACAGACCATGGCAAAGAAGAATAAGGGATTGAGAACGTCACCAGGCCGTTTCCAGGCCAACAGCAGGTCCCTCCTTGCCGTTGCCCAGAGCCCGGACAAGATGCCCGGTTGTTCAATCGCTGCATGTTTCATTGCAGTCGGATCTTCGTGACCGGGGCGTTGATGTCCACATCCTGGTGGGCGGCCATTACGCACAAGCCGCCACCGCCGAGATGTTCCTCAACCAGTTCCATGACGAGTTGTCGACCTTCACGATCCAGGTTCGTGAACGGTTCGTCCATCAACCATAGCGGTACATCGGCGAGCAGCATGCGCGCCAGCGCGACCCGGCGCTGCTGTCCCGCCGACAGGGAGCGCAGCGGCAGACGCTTCAGACGCTCGATGTTCAGGCGCAGATAGACCTCTTCAGGATCGCGCCGCGCCTGCGGGCGCAACGACTGCTCGAAATGAAGGTTCTCGATCATGTTCAGGTCGCCCTTGAGGCCGGTACGATGCGCGAGCCAGACAAGGGCACCGTGAAAGGTCTGGCGTTGCTTCAGCACCGGCACGTCGTTCCAGAAGATTTCGCCGGTCTCGAGTGTCAGCATGCCGGCGATAGCGCGCATGAGACTGGTCTTGCCGCAGCCGTTTCTGCCCTCGAGCAAGAGCATGCCGCCGCTTTCGAGCGCAAATTCCAGGCCCTCGAACAGGCACCTTTCGCCACGAATCAGGGTGAGGTTGTCGGCGGATAACTTGGCAGTCAATAGCTTACACTCTGTCGCCGAACGCCGACGGTTTGAAATACATGTTTAAACATCCTTGTTTTACAGTTCCTTACTACGCTTTTCTAATATCAATCCGAGTTAAATATCGTGCGCCTCTGATGTTCAAGGAAACACGGTAATTCTCGTTTGCAAGGGCCGGGGCACGATCGTAGACTGATGTTTGCGGTCACCAATTCCTATAAGAAGAAACCGCAGGCCAACGATACCAACAATAGCGCAACAAGACGATTGCGAGAGGCTACTAATGGACCTGGGTGCAGCAGGGCTGAATCAGCAACCTTTCCCGAGTCACGGGAGGCCGACGGCGATTGTATCGTATCGGGCCGAACGGGCGGCGCTGGAGGTCCTGAACGATACGTATTCGCATGCCACCGGATTGTGCCTGTTCCAGGGCCCTACGCTGTCCGGGAAATCGACCATCATCCAGCGCTACATCAACACCCTGCACGAAGACTGCGCGGTAGCCGTGATCGACGGCCGTGGCCTCAACACGACCCGGCTGCTGACGGGGATGCTGCGCCAGTTCGGTTACGAGCTCGAAACCAGCTCCGCAAACGAACTCCTCGGGCTGATCCGGGTATTCGCCCTGCAGCAGGCGGCATTGCACGAGTCGCCACTCCTGATCATCGAGAATGCCCACGAGATGAATCCCAATGCCCTGCGGGCGCTCTGTGAGCTGGCCGAACTCAGGGTTCGCATCGGCAGCGCTGTCAAGATCGTTCTCGTCAGCGATCGCGCGCTGGGCGGCCTGATCAAGGCGCCGGCCTTGCAGTCCATTGCCGCGCGCCTCCTGCACGATTTCCATCTTCGCCCGATGACGCAGTCGGAAACCAAGGTTTACGTCCGTGACAAGCTGCAGGCGGCGGGCAGTCACTACCCCAACTTTATCTTCCCGAACGACGTCTGCGACGAGCTCTGGAAGGCCTCCGGCGGATGGCCGGGCGTTGTCGATCGCCTCGCACTGCTGGCGCTTGCCCGGGCCGATAATCTGCCGGTCGGCGTTGCGCACATCGAGCACCCGTCATTGCCCAAGGGCACCTGGGACGATGCGGGTGTCACCATGGCGGAACAGCAACCGAAGGGCCCCCCGGATGCGCCGCGACTGATCGTCACGAACAACGGCAGCGTGATCGGCGAGCTGAAGATGCTCAAGCCTCGCCTGCTCATTGGGCGATCGGACCACAATGACATTGCCATTGGCAGCCGCTTTATCAGCCGGCACCATGCCTTGCTCGTGCGTCACGGCAACTCCACCTTCCTGATGGATCTGAACAGCACCAACGGCACCTTCGTGAATTCGAAGCGGGTTTCCAACCAGGTCCTGATGCACGACGACGTCATCACGGTCGGTCACCACAAGATCAAGTTCTCCGACCCGTTCGCCCGATCGGGCGAGCGCCTCGATGGACCCGATTTTGCGGATACGGCCATTATGAAGACCCTGGAAGACATGCGTGCCCTGCTCGCGCAGGAGAACACCGCGCTGCTGCCGGCCGTGACGGAAGACCTTCCGACCATTCAGACCTAGGAGTCTGCGCGGTAGAAAGTATTCCTACTGCGAAAGCGCCACAGCAGTCCATTTTTTCGATCTTTTTCGTTACGTAGCACCACTACGCGTCTCAAAAGATCGAAAAACTGTCCGCGCCGTGGCGCTCTCTCGCTACGGATATTTCTACCGCGCAGACTCCTAGCCGAAAAACTCCTCCTTGAAGTGCTTGCGGCACATCGAGATGTAACGGTCGTTGCCGCCGATCTCCACCTGGGACCCTTCGGTGACGGCATTGCCTTCGGCATCCAGGCGCAGGACCATGGTGGCCTTGGCGCCGCAGTGACAGATTGCCTTGAGCTCGTTCAGGGTGTCTGCCCAGGCCAGCAGGTACTTACTGCCATCGAAGGGTTCGCCCTGGAAGTCCGTGCGAAGGCCGTAGGCCAGCACCGGGATGCACAGCTTGTCGGTGACGTCGGTCAACTGAAAGACCTGCTCACGCGTCAGAAACTGCGCCTCGTCGATCAGGACGCAGTGCACCGCTTGCTGGCTCTTGGCTGTTTCGACGAGATCAAACAGGTCGGTTTCGTTGGTAAACGTCTTCGCCTCGGCTTCGATGCCGATACGCGACGCCACCTTGCCAGCACCGAAACGATCGTCGAGCTGCGGAGCGAGGACGAGCGTGTTCATGCCGCGCTCTTTGTAGTTGTAGCTCGACTGCAGCAGCGACGTCGACTTCCCTGCGTTCATCGAGGAGTAGTAGAAATAGAGTTTTGCCATGGCGCCATATTGTGGCACCGCTGCGCTGCCGATGCACGATGGCTGCGCTGCCGGTATTCGGCGAAATCAGTCGCGCAGTGTCAGCAGCTTTGCGAGCTTGCGTCGACGGCCGTTTTGACTCGTATGATCCGCTCGGCATTCGGCGCACTCGTTGGTCAGCGAATGCCGACCGGAAATCACCTGCGGCACCGGCGTGACAGTGCCCTTTCTGAGGCAGCTGCTGCAGATCACGAGATTGCTCAGCTTGTTCAACAAGCGATAGCTAACGTTGTCGTTTGCCGTCGAGGCCATGGCCGCTCTCCGTTTGCGAGCAGCCATTCTTGGCACCCGGGACGCGTTTTCGCCAGCAAACGCCCCAAAAATGTGCAGAACTGTTAACCAGTCGGCGTTTCCGGTGTGAACTGCGTTGCGATTGCCGGCTGCCCGCTACAGGACATAATCAGCGACGATTTCGGCCAGGTGATCGGACCAGCGCTCGGGAAACGGTTCGGTCAGCTCGATGGACTTTTCGAAATCCGGCTCGAAGATACGGCGGGTGAGTTCCTGCACATAGTCAGGATGCGACGTCGCGATATTCAGCTCCTTGTTGGTGCGAAAACTCAGCTTGTCCCAATTAGCCGAACCGAGGCAGGCCCAGCCGTCGAAGATCGCCGCCTTCACGTGCGACATGCCCGGATACAGGAACACCCGTATGCCGTGTTCGAGCATGGCATTGGCGGCAAGGGCATTACTCTTGTTGACCGGCCCGTGGTTTCCCACCAGCGGCAGAATCACACGCACGTCGACACCACGCCGGCGGGCCTTGGCGAGTTCATAAAGCATTGCGTCATCGGTCATGTAGGCGTTCTCAACGTAAATGTATTTCCTGGCGCTGCGTATCGCTTCGCGCTGTGCCAGGAAGATCTCGGCGACGCCGGGACGGGTATGCAAGAGGCGCAGCGGGAACCCGACGTCCTCGGCAACAGCGGGGTTCGGTTTCAGTCGCTGCAGCACGTAGCCGGCGTCGCCCAGTGGACCGGCATGCGCCCAGGCCTTGTTGAATTCGTTGCTGAGCTCATCGACGACGGGTCCGCGCAGTTCCACCATCAGGTCGTGCCAGACAAAGCGGTATTCCCGGCCGATGTTCATGCCGCCGGCGAAAGCCACCCTGCCGTCAACGATAGTGGTCTTCACGTGATCGCCGGCAACCAGCCACGGGTTCCTCGACTGCCGCACATCGAGCTCCGAGTCCGCCTCGAGGAACAGGCGCACGGACTCGGGCGCGACGTATCGCTCCGGCAGGCTCGCGTCGTCGGCGCCGGTAGCAACGATAGTGCCAAGGCCATCGAGCAACACCCGCGTATCGATGCCCTCCCCCGCACGACGCCGCAGCAGCTTGCCGATCTTCTCCGCGAAATCATCGTTGTCGAAGATGTAGGTCCGCAGGTCGACGGACGTCGTGGCCGTCGAGATAGCGTCGATGAAACGCACGAAGAACTCCTCGCCGTCGACGAGGTACTCGAGTGTCCCGCGCGTCGCGCCGTGGCCCGTGAGCTCGTCGAGCCTCGTCTCCCAGGCGTCCAGATCCATGCCCGGCCCGTCGTTAAGTTCGGGGATTGGCTGCGACTCCAGCGTCACCAGCCACGTTGGCCTGACGGTTTCCACCGCCGCGTCCTTTGCGACGAACAGCAGCCGGAACAGCGACGACACCGGACGCGTGGCCAATCCGCCGAGGTGGCTCTGCGCAAGATGCGCGGCGGATTGCGCCACCTGCGAACCCTTGCTCGCCGCGCGGCCCTCGCGCGGCGCTGGCGAATAGCGAATAAAGACGCCCAGCTCCCGATCAAGATCGACATACACGAACGGCAGCGAGTAGGCGCCGGCATCGCCGGTGCTGAAAAGAAGACGGCGCTCTTCGATGCCTTCGTCCCCCAGGAAAGCCGCCATCACCGGCTGTGCGCGACGATTGAATTCGGCGAAATCTATGGTTTCTGCAACGACATAATTTTCAGGTTTGTCCGTGAACAACCTCGCCTCGAAGTTATTGATGTCGTTGTAGAAAAGAAAGTAATCCTCCTCGCCGAAGGTCATGACGATTCCGGTCATCGCCTTCTTCGGCAACACCGTCTCGAAAACCGTATCGATGAAGCGGTTCCAGTGCTTGCTGCCAAGTATGCGTGGCTGAATCGGGCCCTCCGGCAATTCCGGCCAACGCGCCCGCTGGTGGTATCGAAGTGGCAGGATGTACGGGCCTCGATACGCGCCCTCCTCGCCCTGTTCTGAGGCACCCAGGTCGATCTCACCCGACCAGTCACCACCCGAATAGATCAGCCCGTCCTCCCCCTTGTAGCTGACAAAGAACCGATTTGTACCGACAAAGGCTTCGATGGCCGTCAGTGGCCTGGCGACGGGTTCCTCGGCGAACCGTCCGGGCAAGGTCTTGAGATCATCCGCCGGCGAGCCAGTCGGGCCGGACGCGCAGGCACCTGCGAGCAGGCCGCACAGACACGTTGTTGCCAGCAGGCATACAAAGCACTGATTCGACTGCTTCATGGTGTTGTCTCCCGGGGGGCTGAGTCTGAACTCTAGGATGATGGGCTCCGCCCGTCCTGAGTAAGCCATGAGATTTGGCTGATGAAGTGCTGAGTTACGGCACCGCTGCGCGGTGTCCGCAGCCCTTGTTCTTCGATTCGCGCCACATTGCCGGTGGATTCTGGCGGGGTTCTTTACACCTTTTAGTAACAGCGGTAACTTCCTCCTGTATACCATTGATATTTAATGAGTAGTCGTTTCGGCATGGATATTGCTTTATGTTAAATGTTAAGCAATTACCGATTCTTGGGGAGAGGCGCATGACGATAGCGAAACGTTCATTGATTGCCCTGTTCGCACTACTTACGCTTCCGATGGCGGCGAATGCGGCGTTCATTTCGATCGACGACAGCGATGTCGATACGATCACGATTACGGTTAATGATTTCGAGGGTTGCTTCTTTGTGAACGGAGAGCTCTTGAGCTGCGGCCTGGGCGACCCACAGTCGATCACCTTGGTCGACGGCGAGGTCCATGAATACAGCGCTAGCTGGATTGATCTGGGCCTCAGCGCGGACGGTTTCAACGCACATTATTTCGGCATCATGGATGAAGTATTTAGCGGCGTTGAGTATTCAACGTCTACGGACGGTTTCTTCGGGACCATAGAGGGCGCTTTCGTTGGATTCGATCCGCTCGTTAGCTTCGGGCCCTGCGAGGGGATTGCGTGCAACCCGCAAGACGGGACCGCACGCGACTTCAGTCAGCCCTTCCTGAGCGCAACCTTTATTTCCGAGGCCGTGGCGGTTTCCGAACCGGGCACACTGACTCTGCTGGGCCTTGGCCTTCTCGGCATGGGCGCAGCAAGGCGAAGAAAGAAAGCTTAAGCCTGCACATTCAAGAATCAAGAAGCCCCGCCTAGTGCGGGGTTTTTTGTGTCTGAATATAGGGCTGCTCTGACGGATAGCAGGCGGTAAGAACCATGCCCGTATACGTTAACCGCTGCAGCGCGCCAACAACAACAAGACGATGAAACCAATTATCGTGCCGACATAGAGCTTCATGGACACGGTCTTTCCTTCCATGCTTGCCATCGCATCGGAAGCGCCTTTCTTGACACCGGCGAGCGGATCACCCGGCGGCTCCGTAAATTTCGGACCGCCAGGCGCGCGCTGGCCCGCAGCATCATTCTCTGTATCATCACTTGCAGGTGTTTCTTTGGTTTCGCTCTTCTTGTCATCGCTCACGGATTTATCTCCGATTGGGTTGTGGCGGTACGATGTTCGCCGCCAATATTGTATTTTCGCACATGCGGATCCAGATGTAGCGCGGGTACGCCGGTACCCGGTGCTGCCATCACCATCTCCCAATGTGACATACCCCCTGCGGGTCGGAATTGGCCGCCAAAGTAATCGGATCGAGGCTAGAAGGCACGATCGCCGCCTTCCCTCGGGGTTGGGTACGGACTCATCTATGGGATAGCACGTAAGGTGACCAAATACTGCTGAGCCTGGCGTTCTTATTGGTGCCCAGGGCCGGACTCGAACCGGCACGTCCTTTCGGACAGCGGATTTTAAGTCCGCAGCGTCTACCAATTCCGCCACCCGGGCATGGCCGTGAAGAAAATGGAGGCTAGGGTCGGAATCGAACCGGCGTACACGGAGTTGCAGTCCGCTGCATAACCACTCTGCCACCTAGCCCCGCAGTCAATCGAAAAGGCGAGAAACGCCGCTCCATTGAGCAGGCGACGGAGTATACATCCCCCTGACGAGGAATCAATTTCGGCCCGCCACAATTGCAGCAAAATCCCCTTCCGAGGCGCATAATGCTCCTTATGCAATTTGTGCGGTCGATCCTCCTTTTCTCCATCGTCTCCGGCCTCATCTCGTGCTCCGGCGGAGAGCCGCCCACGTTCGGCGAGCCACGACCGATGCACCTCCCCGCCGGCACCAACAGCATGGGTCCGAGATTGGCGACCGGCGACGACGGCACTATCGTTCTGAGCTGGATGCAGCGCGACGAAAAAAGCGGCGCTACGCTGCGCTTTTCGAAGCTCGGCATCGGCAAATGGCAGCAACCGCTCGATGTCGTCAGCGACCCCGAAATGTTCGTCAACTGGGCCGATCTGCCGTCCGTCACGCCGATCGGCGACGGTCACTGGGTCGCCCACTGGCTGAGCAAGAGTGGCGAGGCGACCTACGCCTACGACGTGCTCCTGGCGCAGTCGTCCGACGCCGGCACGAGCTGGAGCCCGCCGGTGCGGCCGCATGCGGATGGCACGCCGACGGAACATGGCTTCGTGTCGATCTATCCGGAAGGTGGTGCTACCGGCCTCCTGTGGCTCGACGGACGCAAGACCGCTTCGGAGGCGCCAGGAGGTCCCGCCGCGAGCGGCATGACGCTTCGCTCCGCCGCCGTAGACCCAAGCGGCGCCATCACACGGAAACAGCTGGTCGACGACATCGTCTGCGACTGCTGCCAGACTGGCGTCGCCGTGTCGAGCGACGGCCCGATAGCCGTTTACCGGGATCGAACCGTCGACGAGATTCGCGATATCTACGTCACGCGCTTCGCCGACGGTGAATGGGACGCCGGCGTGCCTGTTGCCGACGATGGCTGGCGTATCGAAGGTTGCCCGGTGAACGGACCCGCGATTGCCGCGCGCGAGGATCTCGTCGCCATTGCCTGGTTCTCGGCGGCGAACAAGCACCCGGTTGTGCGCGCCGCGATTTCAACGAACGCCGGAAAGAGCTTCGGGCCGCCCATCGAAATTGCCTCCTCGGGCGCCTCGGGCCACGTCGGCGTCGACATCATTGATCGCACTTCGGTCGCAGTCAGCTGGGTCGAGTCCGACAAGCGCGGTACCAATGCGATCAATATTCGAAGCCTCACCCGAAACGGCAAGCTCGGACGGACCGCGACCGTTGGTCGTTCGGCGCTGTTGCGGATCTATCCGCAGATGAAACGCCGCGACGACAAGTTGATCCTGGTGTGGACCGATGAAATAACGGACGCCAGTGAAATCGTATCCGTGGAGGTTCCTATCCTCGGCTTTTACGAACGTTGACGCCTATGCGCATTGCATTTCGGAATCAAGAACCCCATGTATTAACCTCTAGCGAGGGTGCCACTATGACGCAAGCCGCTGTATCCACAGAAAAGACATTCTGGGTAGTCGTTGCCGACGAATCCAGGGCCATCTTCTACTCGCGCAAGACCAGGCGCGCGCCGATGCAGGAGCTGTTCTCGATAGAGAACGAGCTGGCACGAGTGAAGACCGGTGAACTGCTGTCAGATCGTGGCGGGCGCAGCTTTGACAGCGCTGGAAAAGGCCGCCATACGATGGCCAAGGAGAAGTCCGGCCCCAAGAGGCATCTTGCCGAGGCCTTTGCCAAGCAGATAGCGGAACGAATCGGCAAAGCCAGCCACGTTGGCAGCTGTCGTGGTTATGCGCTGATCGCGCCGCCCCGATTCCTGGGAATCCTGCGGGATGCCGTGTCGTTGACATCAAAGAACGAACCGTACCAGTCCATCTCGAAAGAAGTTGTCGGCAAGGACACGGCGTTTATACAGAAACTCATGGACAGTGCCTGAACCGGACATCGTCCAGGTGGGACCGCCCTTGCCTCTCCCGCCGGTTCGATAAGCACCGCCGATCCACGAAGGGTTTGGCCGCGCAGCCGCGCGCCGAAATCGTCAATTCGAGCTGCCTCTGTGCTCCGCCAGATCGGCCGCCTTGCGCGCCTCTTCCGCTTGTTTCAGCTGCTCGACGAGCGCGGCCTTCCGGTTTTCAAGCTGCTCTCGGGGGGCGCTGGTCTCTTTGTCCTTGGCCAGCGCGGTCAGCTCGGCGTCGACGAGTTCTATGGACTTTCGAATTTCCTCAACCGAGGCAGCTTCCGCCGCCTTGTCGAACGCCAGGTCTTCGGCTTTCGGCGCATCGGGCTCGACGATCTTCTGGGCCGGCTCCGGAATGACAAGCGAGGCGTCGGACAGCGCCCGGGTATTCATGAAATTGGGGGAGACGATTTCGATGTTGGCTGAATGCAGTGTGTCCAGCATCGCTTCCCGCAGACGGGACCTCGCCGAGATCAGGCTGCGTACATCTTCCAGCAAACCACCAACGCGGTAGTTTACAGCGAAGTCGCCCAGCTCCCGAACGTGCACGAAGGCATCTTTCAGGTCTGCCCGCGTCGCAGCGTCGCACAGTATCCTGGAGACTTCGGCATGTGGCACGTCGTAGCCCAGCGAGACCTCGGCCGTGATGATCGTGCCGGTCGCACGCACCACCTGCATCGGCTGCGTCACCATGTACAGGTTCGGAACCGTCACGAGGTCACGGAACTCTGTCTGAACCTCGGTGTGTAACAGACCCATCTCGGTAATGCGTCCGGTCAGCTCGGCCACGGTAATGAAGTCACCGGGCCGGGCTCCCTTGACCGCTTTCATCATGATGCCCGCCATGATGTTGCCGATAAAGGTTGTCGAGGAAAGAGCAATCGCCGCACTCAGCAGGATGCCGATCAGGCTGAGCAGCTGGCCGCGCGTCTCGTCATTGACCGGCAGCACCAGGATGACGGCGAGGAAGCCCGCAAACGTTAGCGCGAGCATGATCAACTGGAACCGAAACTGCGCGTCCGGATTGTCTTTCCAGCGGCGTTTGAGTACCCAGTCCACGAGTTTCAGGGTGACCGCGACCAGTACCACCATGCCGAGCAAGGGCAGAAAAGTCTTTGTGCTGGCGACGGCGTTGTTCAATAAGTCCACGGTTTGGTCTCCTGCAGGGCTGCCTGGTGGGCGAGAGCCCCTTGCTGCTGCCGAATTACATCATGATTCCTGCTCACGCTGCGAGGAACACGGGGAGTCATTACCCATGGGCCGCGTCGCACATTCACGAAGGCGCAATATTCTGGATGATCTTCGCTTCCGCCAGGATCCTGAACATGGGCTGCAAACGCTTCTCGTATCGACGCCATCGCCCGATGGATCGCGTGTGTGGTTTCTCCCGGACCTGTGCCGCGCTGGCCGTGGTGACTGCCGTTTTCGATGTGGCGAAATCCAGGCATTGCTCCTGCCACGACAAGCCGACTTGCTCGAACACGCCGCGCAAAGTCGTCTCGGTCGACTGCACCAGTTGTTCATAGGCGACATCGACAAAGCGGCCAGGAAATCGCTCGCGCCAGACGTCCATGAGTTCCCGGTAGCGCAGGTAGTGGCGCGCCAGTTCTTCCTGGTCGTAGGAATACAGGTAGGCGTCGGCGAACAGCTGCTTGTATATCGAGAAACAGGCATCCATCGGTTCTCTGTGCATGTGCAGGATCTTCGCTTTCGGCAGCGCTGCCAGGATTAGCGGCAAATAAAGATAGTTGACGGGCAGCTTGTCGACGAGGTGCGCCGCCGATCCCCTGAGGCTTGCCGTGCTCTCGAAATACGCCGTGCCGACCTGAAACGGATCCGCCGTCGCAGCGGCCCGGAGCAGTTCCGGCGAGAATTGCCGGGGCTCGTCAAGGCCGCTTGTTCGCCGAATTGCAAAGCCCAGGTGACGCAACTCACCGGCGGAATTCACCCGTGAGTGCGCGTCCAGCATGCGATCCAGCAGGGTCGTGCCGGAGCGTGGCTCGCCCACGATAAATATCGGTGCCGCATCGCTGAGTCCCGGCTGCTGGCCGGCCAGCCATGCTTCGGTAAACAGTGACTCTGCCGCTTCAAAGACCGCGGCGTCATGCCGCTCGTCGAAGGCGACCGTTGCACGGCGCGCCGCCGCACCGGCCTCGAACGCATCGAATGCCAGCGCCCAGTCTTCGAGATCCTCGGCCTCTTTGCCAATGGCATAGTTGAGATACGCGATCGCGCGAGGCTCACGCTGCGATGCGAGCAGGTCCTGCATCGCTTCAATGTGCCAGACATTCATCGCCTTCGAGCTGCGCGACAGCAGCCAGTGCAGCTGCGCGTTGCCGGGCTCGATGTCGATGCAGCGGCCGAGGAGATGGTCGGCCTCGTCGGACTCACCGAAATACAGGTGAATGTTTGCGAGATTGATCAGGAACGGCACATGGGCCGCGGCCCCGGCGACCGCTTTTTGATGCCATTGGCGCGCCGCATCGAGATTTCCGGCCAGGCGAAAGGCGGTGCCGATCAGGTCGTGGACAACCGGGTTGCCTTGTTCCGCTTTCACGGCGTTTTCCAGGCAGGCCTCAGCTTTGACGAACTCACCGGTATTCACGTAAGACCGCGCCAGCTGCGCCCAGGCCGGGGCGTGCCGCTCATTGAGCTCAACGGTCCTGCGCAGGGCTTTTCGTGCAACCTCGTGTTGCCCGCTGTCGATAGCCAGCAGCGCGGCCAGGTAATGCGCTCGCGCCATGTCCGGCCGCTGCCGCAGCGCCTGGGTGCAGATCTCGGCAGCCCGCCGGCGGTCCCCGGACTGCAGCGCCCGGAATCCCTGCTCGACGAACTGCTGAATCTCGCCCTTCGGTTTGCCGTTGGTCTTATTCGAAGTAGTAACCGAAACGTAAGCCGACGGTACGTGGTCGACTGGGCCCAAAGTAGAACGGTGGCACGATACCGCCATTGTTGGCGGCGCCGTCCCAGGTAAGTTCGTCGGTCAGATTCTCGACGTAGGCGGTCAGATTCCAGTTGTTGTTGGATTCGTAGCCGAGTCGCAGCGCCCATTCCTGGTAGGCCGGAATATCGGAGTCGTCGATATCCTCGTAGCCACGACCGCGGTCGGACTCAAAGAACATCTCGATGTTGCCGACAATCGCTCCATCGCCCGCCGGGAAGTTCCCCTTCAGCAATGCTGAACCGGAGACGTCCGGCGCCCAGAAAAGCTTGGTTCCCTCGCAGGCGTCCGGATTGCCGTCGAGGAAGCCATCGGCGTCCGGCGCTCCACCACAGAGAAACTGGATGCCATTCGCTTCGGTATCGAGGTAGCCGGCGGAAGCGATCAAGTCGAAGTTGTCATTGATCGCCCACTGCAGGGTCGCCTCGAGACCGCGGCCGTCGACGTTGCCGGCATTGCCGACACGCGCACCCTGGTCGAAGAAGTTGACCTGAAGATCGGTGTATTCATAGACGAATGCGGTTACGTCCAGCTGCACCTTGCCCTCGGCGAGCAGGCCCTTGTAGCCGATTTCGTAGGACTGCACGTCTTCCGGTCGGAACTGCGCGGGCCGGAAACCGTCGGCCTGCGTCAGTAGCGGATCCGGACCGTCACCAAACCACTGGAAGATCGGCGGGTTCAGGGAGAACGTGCCGAAACCGCCGGACTTGTAGCCTTCGGTGTAGCTTGCGAACAAAGTGGTGTCCGCATTCGGCATGTAGCGCACGATGAGTCGCGGCGTGAGCTGGCTCCAGTCGTTCTTGTCGCTAAGCTGCTCGGTCATGTAGCCCAGCAGGAAGTAGTTCTGCAGCATGCTCTCCGGACGCGGCGCCCGGGTCGAGAACTTTTTCTCGTCGTAGGAGTAGCGAAGGCCCAGAGAAACGTCCCAGAGATCGTTGATGCGATACGACAGATCGACATAGGCCGCATAGCCGTTGTATCGGCCGTTGACGATGTTGCGCTCGTCCATGCGCCCCGTGGATGAGGGAACGAATGCACCAACCGCACCACCGTAGTAGTAGTCCCAATAGGCAAAGTAGTCGGTGCAATTGTCTACGCCGTAGTAGTAGCCGTAGTAAGCGCAAATCACCTCTTCGTCGGTCGTACTCTCGAAGTCGACGTCGATGTTTTCCTTGTAGAAGGAAACACCGGCGTACCAGCTGAGCGGATTGTCGGTATTCGACGTCAGCCGCAGCTCGGTCTGCAGGTAATCGCCGCTCTGGTCCTGCCGATAGGTCTCGGCATTGATCGGCGTCCCGTCATAGTCTTCGTTGTAGAGGTAGTCGTGATCCTTGAAGCCGGTTGACCAGCTCAGCGACATCGTGTCGAAATCGTAATCGACGTGCAGACCGATGTTGCTGCTGGTCGCATCGTCGCTGCTGCCTCTTGCAAGATCCAGGCTCGCGTCACGACGATCCGCCGGGTAGCTCACCGAGCCGAGCAGTGATTGCCAGACTTCCCATACCGGCGATTGCTCCGACGCTCGATAGACAGAGCCATCGCGTTTCTGATCCTCGAAGTCAGCGGTGAACAGGACCTCCGCACGGTCGGTCGCATACAGCGCAGAAATGCGGCCTGCCGTCTTGCGGTGACCGATCAGGTCCCGGCCCGGGTCGAAAGCGTTGGATACGTAGCCATCTTCCTCGGAGTGGTAGCCCGCG
>JBFELT010000045.1:0-19507 GCA_041552015.1 Woeseiaceae bacterium | reverse complement strand
GGTTTCCCGGTGTTTACGACAACCAGGAGCAAGTCTATTTCGAAGAAGAGCAGGGCATTCCCGAAGACCAGCGACACGAGCGCATTCACCATACCTTCGCCCCGGTAGACCTGCCGGCATTCGGCGAGCATGTCTTCTATGTGCAGCAATACCTCGACGACGACCCGGCGAGGATATATCGACAACGCATCTACGTATTTACAGCAGACTATGATGAGAATGCGATCCGACTTGCAATCCACACTCCCAAGGATGTCGCGTCGCTCGTCGATGCACATCTGGATCCGTCCAAACTGGATGGATTGACGCCGGCCGGTGCTGTCAACAGGCCCGGATGCGATGTGTTCTGGAGAAAACGCGCAGCCGAGTTTGACGGCCAGATGAAACCGGGTGCGTGCTCGTTTGTTTCGAAACAGAGCGGCAAACGCATCGTCATTGACGACGATCTGATCCTGACGGAGAACGAAATCTGGATCAGCGACCGCGCCGAAGACGAAGACGGCAATTACGTGTTCGGCAACAGGGAGGGGATCGCTCACAAGAACATAAAAGCGCGCCTGTTCAAGTGCTGGATTGCGGCGCTGGAGCGCAATGGCGAAGACTGGACATTCAGGGATGATCTTGAAGTCTGGGACCAGGGCGGCAGGGTGTGGGTCGAGACCGACGAAGACGAGGCGCAACGCGTTGGCATCAAGTTGCGCAACGTACGCTGGCCAAGCGGAAACAATCGCGATTCACTCGTGTTGTACGCCTATCGTGGCGACCCGGATCGCGCCGAATCTTACGTCTGGGGCGAGCCAACGGCCGAGAGGCTCGCAATGAACCTGCGATGGATGCAAGCCAGTTGTACGCTTTCGAATTGAGGGCCGTGTGCCGGAATACTGGAAAACCCGGCGTATTTGCGAGCCTGATAGCCCGCGCGGCAAGTCGAACAATCAGATCTCGAGTTGCCGAATCCGTGGGACAAACAGCTGCAGCAGCGCGGCCGATACCAGGTGCAGCAGGGCGATCATGATGAACACGTTCGTGTACCCCGATGTCTGGATCATGTGACCCGCGACAAAGCCCAGCAGGCTGCCGCCGAGGCTGCCGACCGCACCGAATACGCCCCAGACCGTCGCGACCTTGGCGGCCGGGAACAGGTCCGTTGGCAAGGTGAAAAACACCGAGCCTTTGACCTGAATGGCGAACAGGCCGAAACAGATCAGCGCGAGCGCAACATAGCCGGAATCGGCTTTCACGGCCGGGATTGTCACCAGCACCATCGCTGCGCCCAGCCAGATCACCGCTTTGCGCGCAAAGTTGATGCTCTTGCCGCTGGCGACGAGCCAGCTGCTCAGGTAGCCACCCGACAGCGCGCCGAGATCGGCGGCGACCCAGGGCATCCATGCAAACAGGGCGATGCCACGCAAATCGAAACCGCGTGCATCGATCAGGTAGGTGGGCAGCCAGAAAAGGAAGAAATAGAACGGAAAGTCGCTTACAAGCCTTGCGACAAGTAGGCCCCAGAACTCCTTGTGCCGCAGCAACGATGTCCAGCTTTCCTTCGCGACCTGATCCGAGCGCTCGCTCAGGACCATGTCCCGCTCCTTGTTCCCGATCGTCGGGTGATCCTCCGGCAGGTGGAACCACCTCTGCCAGAGAATGACCCAGAGCAGGCCGCAAGCCCCCGGAATGATAAATGCCCAGCGCCACCCCAGGGATTCCATGATCCATACCGTCAACGGCGGTGTGACGATGGCGCCGGCGCCGGCGCCGAGCATGAAGATACCGACGGCCGTGGCGCGTTCGCGGGCGGGGAACCATTGCGCGACGGCTTTTGTCGCGGCCGGAAAATTGCTCGCCTCTGTCAATCCCAGGGTCACGCGTAGCGCGAAGAAACTCCACAGTCCGCGCCCGAAGGCATGCAGCACGGTCGAGAGGCTCCACAACAGGGCGGCCAGGCCAAATGCTCGCTTGGTGCCGAGTCTGTCGATAATCGGTCCGGACACGAGCTGCCCTAAGCCGTACGCCAACAGGAACCCGCTCGTGATAAGGCCGTAATCGGCATCGCCGATCTCGTAGAGCTTGCGAATCACCGGCGCGACGACGCCGAATACCGAGCGATCGATGTAGTTGATCGTCGTGATCACGGCGAGCAGGATCGCGATACGCCAACGGATCGCCACGCTATCCGTCCACCTGGCAAAGCCTGTGAATGTCAGCGGCCTCGCCCGGCGGCCAGAGCCGTGCACGGCGCAGCACGTCGGTCGCCAGGCACAGGTTGCTGCTGAGCATGGGCGTCGTGCTGTGCTTCAGGGCGGCGATGCTCGGCATACCGGTACCACTCAACAGGATCAGGTCGGCACCGCCGTCGTCGAAATTCGAAAGCGCTGCGGCCACGTCGAGATCGGTCAGCTGGTAAATGCGGCGCGTGTCGGCTCCGACGTCGATGCGCTCATAAGTGACGATGTGAAAACCGAGCCGCTCCCAATAGGCGATCGCCGCCTTGCAGAGTTCGTCGGGGTAGGGCGCGAGCATCGCGATACGGGTCGCGCCGCGGCCTTCGAGTTCACGTCGGATCGCCTGTGTCGCCGTAACGACCGGAATGCCGTGACGCTGTATCAGCCGGTCGGTCATCGCTTCTTCGGCCTTGTCCCCTGCGAGATACGACGAACCGGTGCATGCGAAAGCGAAGGCACGCAGCGGCAAGGTATCGAAGGAGGCTATGGCAGAGGGCATCTGTTCCATGTACTCGACAAGTCGTTCATTGGGTGACGTGGCGACACTGGTAAGTCGGGTGAACATCGCGTGGGCCGGCCCGCGCATGAACTGATGAAACTCGAGTTCGACAGTGGGATTCCCCTGTGGCGTCGCGATGCCGAGGAGTGCAGCCTGCTCAGTCAATGATTTCTGCCACGCGCAGACCGGCGATCATGGAACTCTGCAACAGGAATTCGCGACGTTCCTGCGGGTCGCCGGCAGTGTCCCTCAGGCTTTCGAGGCGCCCGAGCTGGGCCGTCGAGTCGATTGTCGCCATACGGGCCCGGTTGGCGGATGCCTGCGGAATGACATGTCGGGATGCGAGAGTACGACGCTGCCGATCGTAGCGGTCCAGCAGCTGCTCGTTGGCACCGCCAAGCACCTTCAGCAATTTATTGCTCAGGTTCATGGCATCGTGGATGCCACCGTTCATACCCATTCCGCCGCTGGGCGGATTGAGATGTGCCGAGTCGCCCGCGAGCAGAACCCGGCCGACCCGGAATCGGTCGACGCAGCGTTCATGCACGCGATACGGGCTGATATTCAGGATTTCAGCGTCGCGCGCTTGCGGATGAATGTAGGCAAGCCACTCGCGAACCCTGTCCGGGTTGGCGGCCTCATCGAGACTCTCGACGCCAGGGTAAAGACTCGCGCGCCAGAAATCCCGCAATCGCAACAGGGAAAAGGGGCCACGCTCGGACCAGCAATAACTGACATCGGAAATATCGCGAAGATACTCGTGAAACGGGAACGACGTGGAGACCAGCACGGAGGAATGGGTGTACGTCTTGCCCCCGTACTCGAGACCGAGCGCGTTGCGCACGGTACTCGCCGCACCGTCCGCGCCGATCAACCAGTGGGCGCGAATGGCGCCGTTGCGCAGTCTGGCCGTAACGCCGTCTTTGTCTTGCGACAGACCCTCGACACCGGCATCGAACCTGACTTCGATGCCCAGCCTGGCCAGGGCCTCGATGGCCAGCTCGCAGTAGCGATGCTGCTCGACCTGCAGGCGAAAGGGATGATCCGTCGCGTCGGCGATTTCCGCCAGGTCAAATGTGATGTATTCATTGGACTCGTGCTGTCGCATCTGGAACTCGGGCACCCGAAGTCCCTGCCGCGACAATTTGCTGGCAAGCCCCAGCGAGGCAATCATGTCGAGAGTCGGAGGATGAAAGGTCGATGCGCGCAAGCGTCTGTCGATCTCGTGTGCCGCATCGACGATTCGTACGTCGACACCTGCCCTTGCCAGCGCGAGCGCAGCGCTGAGACCGACCGGCCCCGCGCCGACAACGAGGACACTGATCGAGTCAATCATCCCGATGCAACATCGTGCTAGTGTCCTGTCCGGTTAGTTTGCCGTTTCCCCTTCATTCATCTCGCCCAGGTATTTCTTGAATACGGTCCACGAGGTCTCGTTGCTGCGCTTGTCATCGAGCGGCGGCGGCGTCCAGTAAAGAGGATAATGCGTATCGAGTATACCGATGAGCTTGCCCGGAATCTGCGTCTTGTCGAAGGTACTGAATCCGGTTGCGTTGAAAATCATCAGTCCCGGTCGGCTCCCCATCTCGAGCCATGGCAGCCATTGCGCGACCCTGGACCAGGAAAGGCGAGAGTCGCCGATTTCCGCTATCGAGGAATCCAGCGCCTGGTTCGCATAGTAGAAAGTATTGAATATCTCCATCGCATGGTAGGTCCCGCCAACGTATTGCTGGTAATCGCCGCCGAGCGGGTTCGGATAGAACAGCGGTACTTCGAACGAGGTGGCTACCATGTCCCCGTAGCGGCGCAGCACGCTGCTTGCGGTAGCATCGCCGTTTTCGTCACGCTCCCACCGTATCGCTCGCGCGTTCACAGGATCGTTGGCGACGTGAACGACCTGGATCTCTTTGCCCGTCCACGGGTTCATCCAGGAGTCGAGCATTTCGCCGGTGTCCTTGTCGAGGTACACCATGATTTCGCGGCTGACGCTCCGATAGCCATTGCCGCGAGTGTCATCGTTGTGCGTGCTGCAGTGACGGACATTGATGCCGAGCAGGTTAAACAGATGCCGATCCTTTTCGCCGGGGACCCGGCTGTAGGCGCGCCCTTCGAAGATTCCGTATCGCGTTTTGCCTTGCATCGTCGTTCCGCAGCTGGTCTTTTGCGCGAAGATGAATGCATCGCGCGCGTGCAGGACCACTTCTTCGGCAACGGCCGGAACGGGCGCGGCAATGATGAGCATGGCGAGGACAAGTCTATTCATGGTGGCTCCGTGGATTCCGGCGATCATCCCGGGTAAAAAAAACCCGCGAACAAAGGGCGCTCCTTTGTTCACGGGCTGCGCTTACGTTAGTTCGCCTATTCGAAATTTGCCGACGCGGTAAGACCCCAGTAGGTGTCGCGGCGCTGTGTGCCGACGAAGTTGCGTTTGAAGCTGTCGTTACCGTCCGCATAACGCAATACCAGCGGGGAGCTGTCTTCGCCCGTAAGGTTCTTGCCCCAGAGGCTGATCGAGTAGCGATCGCTGCTGACACCGATTCGAGCGCTGACGAGGTCCGCCTCACCGGTTTCGGCAAAGTTTGCGACCTGGCTGAATTTGCTGGATTCGTGGCTGTAGTTGGCGCCGACGTACCACTCCCACTCGCCGTTGGGCATGGGCCGACGCAGTTCGCCGTCGAGGAAGAACTGGTGTTCCGCGGTGCGCGGGATCTGTTTGCCGTCGATGTCGCCGAACGCGGACGTGCAGCTGCCGCTGTCCGGGAACTGGTTACCCAGCGAGCAGTTGATCGAGCCGTCATCCGCCACGTCGAGCAGCAGACCCAGATTCTCATCGAAGCCCTCGACGAACTGCGCGTCGGTGTAGGCGTAGTTCATCATGAACGACAGGCCCTCGACCGACGCCGGTGCGTAGCGGAACTCGAACTCGGCACCAAATACGTCGGCATCGCCGGCGTTGACCGTGGCGGACGTCGTGTTGGCGCCGGCGCGGGCGTTCTGCGTGAGCTGATAGCCGGTGATCTGGTTGAAGTAGATGGCCATGTTCGCGACCAGCTGCCCGTCCATAGCGGTTGCCTTGGAGCCCACCTCGATGGAGTCGACTTCCTCTTCTTCAAAGGATGGCAGTCCCGCGATGATTGCGGTCGCGCCGTTGAAGCCGCCCGGCTTGTTACCCTGCGCAAACAGGGCATAGACCATGTGATTGTCGGAAAGTTGATGATCCAGTGTGATGCGTGGATTGAAGGAGTCGAACGACGCTGAAGCGGGCACGATGTCGTCGATCGGGCCGCCGAGATTCCGCAGCGTTGTCGTCTGCTCGACGTCCTCCTCGGCATAACGGCCCTCGATCGTCAGGCCGGTAGCGTCGGTGAGGTCGAACGAGGCCATGCCGAAGATTGCCGTGTTCCTGATGTTGCTGACGCTCTTGTTGCGCGGCACCCCGACGGTGGGGCCGAAAAACGGTGCCATCGATCCGCAGATCGGGTTAGCCGCACAAACGGCGTTCATCCTCGCGAGTTCGGCGAAGTAGTTGGCGTTCGCTCGGGCCTGCCCGTCCGCAGGCAGCTCGCGAATGTCCCAGTTCGTCGAGTCCTGGTCGAAATAGTAGACGCCGAGCAGATACTCGCTGCTTTCGCCGCCCCAGCTGAGCCGGAACTCCTGCGAGACATCGTCGGTATCGGTCTGGCTGGCAAACGTGAAGTCGACCATGGAGCCTACATAGCCGTAGTCGAACGGCGGCACCGGGAAACCCGCGTACGGAAAGCCGGTCGGCGTGAAATTCGCTACCGCGAAAGAGCCGACAGCGTAGTCCGCTTCGGTGACAAAGGTGCTGTCGACGTCGTTGAAACCTGTTATCGACGTCAGCGTGACGTTTTCGGTGAGGCTAAAATCCATGGCAAGACTGGCTTGCAGCGTATCGTTGTCGTCACGCGCATCCGGGGCCTGTTCGCGCCAGTCGCTCATGATTGGCATCGGCTGGAAAACGCCGCAGTAATAGCGGCCGAGCCCGGCATACAGCGAGCCGCTGTCGGGAAAGCAGTTGTTGGCCGAGGCGGGCTGGGCGAACAGCGCGGGCTGCCCGTCGCGCGTCTCGTTCCAGTAGACGCGCGCGCGCGCCGTGAATCGATCGGACGGGTCGAATACGGCTACGCCGGAAAACGACGTCGATTCCTGTTCGCCGATATCCGTGCCGTCGTAGGCATTCGTCCAGAAACCGTCGGTTTCATACAGGCGAGCCGTGAGGCCGACCGCAAGAGACTCGCCAAGCGGGCCTTTCACCGTTGCGCTGAGTTCCTGCTGCGAGTCGTCGGTCGCTTTGACCTGGCCGCGTGCCGACCAGGTGTCGCCCGGCGACTTGGTGATGATATTGATCGCGCCGGAGTAGGTGTTTCGGCCGTACAGTGCGCTCTGCGGCCCTTTCACGACCTCGATGCGCTCGACGTCGTTGATGTCGTAGTCGTTGATCGAGCCCGAAACGTACACGCCGTCGATGAAGTAGGAGACCCCGGAGAAGCCGTTGATATTCGCCTGGCCGCGGATGACCGGGCGATTCGACGTGCGACTGAATTCCGGGTCGAAGATCATGCCCGCCGTCAGTTTGGCGATGTCATCCAGGTCCTGGATATTCAGCTGTTCGACCATGTTCGCGGTAATCGCCGTCACCGCGACAGGGACTTCCTGGATGCTCTCACTCTTTTTCCTGGCCGTTACGATAATTTCTTCAACGTCCTGAGCGTTGAGTTGCAGCGGCGTCGAGATGAGTAAAGATCCGAACAGCGTCGCAGCGATAGCGGCGCCACTCGTGCGTTTGCCAACGTCCATCATTGTTTTTCCCCCGGGACTTAATGCGTATTGGAGCGGGCTTCCTGCAAGCAGGCCCATATTCAACCTATTGTTATATAAATATAACAACTCCGCAAGGCGGGATCGCCTAATTCCGGCTTTCCGCCTGCGCCTCGATCGGCGTCACGTCGCCCCGGTTCAGGTACAGGGCTTTCTCGCGGAAGAATCGCGTCATGCCCGTGGGGCCCATGCGTGACGGCCCCATGCCCGAGTACTTGTAGGCCTGTTTGCAGGCTTCGAAGGTCATCGTCGTCATGCCAGCATCGTTGATGCTGATGCCGCCGGCCTGCATGTTCTTCGCGAAAGCAATCGCCTCCGACTCTTCTGCGGCAAACACGGCGCCGGACAATCCATACTGGCTGTCGTTGGCGAGTTCCAGGGCCTCATCGATCGTCGAATATCTCATCACCGGCATGACGGGCCCGAAGGTTTCGTCGTTCATGATGGTCATCGAATGGTCGACATCGCTGAGCACGGTGGGCTCCACCCAGCAACCGCCGCCGTGACGAAGCACTTTGCCGCCCGTATTGACCGTCGCGCCTTTTCGGATGGCGTCCTCGATATGGCTTTCGATGATGTCGGCCTGCCGGTCGAAGATCAGCGGTCCGACGATGCCGGAATCCGGGTCCGGATAGCTTAGGCGGGTGGCCGCCGCCTTTTGGGAGAGCAGGGCGACGAACTCATCGTACTGGCTCTCATGCACGTAGATCCTTTCCAGCGACTGGCAGGCCTGACCGGTGGCCGCGACAGAGGCACGCAGAATTGATGTCGACGCCCGCTCGAGATCCGACCCTGGCAGGACGACGGCAGGATCCTTGCCGCCGAGCTCGAGAAATGCCGGAATGAATTCGGCCGCTGCCGCCGCCGCCACTTTCTTGCCGGTTGCAACGCTGCCGGTGAAGGCAACGACGTCGACACTGGCGATCAGCGCGGCACCGCTGCGGCCATCACCGACAATGAAACGCAGCACCTCGTGCAATTCCGGCACCCGGGCAATCGCGTCGGCGACGGGCGCGGCGAAGCGCGGCGTTACCTCACTCGGCTTGATTATGACGGCGCAGCCAGCCACCAGCGCGGGAACGGCATCGATGAACGACAACAGCAAGGGAAAATTCCAGGGACTTATCACACCCAGCAATGGGTAGGGATCGAGCTGCTGGCGCAAGGCTACGTTCGGCAACAGCGCCGACGGTCGCTCGTCCTCGTTCATCAGGCCAGGTGCCTCGGTGCACCAGCGATCGATCATGCCCATTACGCCGAGCAGTTCGCCCTTCGCGATGGCTTTCCTGCCGGTGTCGACGGACAGCGCCGAGACAATCGCATCGCCCGCTGCAGAGAGCTCTTCCTTCCAGCGCTGCAATATCTCGATGCGACCCTCCACACCCCGGTCGCGCCACGCCGGCTGTGCCTCCCGGAGTGCCTCGGCTACAGGCGAAATGTCGTCCTGGGTGGCGACGCAGATTTCGTAGTCGTAGCTGCCATTTCGCGGGTTTCGGACTTGCAGCGTTTCAGTCATTGTTTTTCAGTTCCATCAAGAAAGTTCAGAATAATTTCAGCGGCTTCCGCCGGGTAGGCGTTCAGGAAACCGTGTCCCCAGTGCGGCAGTTCGATGCGACGACCGTTCTTCAGCAAATCGTCAGACCGCAGCGACTGGTCGTGACAATCGTCGTTCGGGTTCAGCACCAGCACGGGCGCGTCGATCTCCCGGAGATTTCGATTGTAGGCGGGCGCATAGGCAAATGCCGCACGGTGTCCCCATTCATAGTCGTCTCCTGCGCGCAGGTTCTCGGCGAAGGAATCCGCTGCCATTTGCAGCGTCATGCCCGGACCCCGATGTTGCAGCACGCGTTGCCACATGATGCGAAAGCGCGTGCCGTCCTCGTCGATCGGTATCGGCGAATATTCGCCGTCGAGTCGCGCCCGCTCTTCTTCCGTAAACACGGGTGCGGAAATATTGACGATGCTGACGACCTCTTCTGGTCGCTGCATTGCCATCTCGACCGCGACCATCGAGCCCGTGTGATGCCCGAGGACGTGAATCGGGCAGCCAGCCAGGGCATCGACGGCCTTCCAGGCGCAGGCGGCGAAATCCGCGATCGAGACCTGCGGTTCTGCGGGAGGGGTATCGGATTCGCCATGCCCCGGGTAGTCGGGTGCGAGCGCAAGTCTATCGACGGCGAGGTGGGGGAGGATATCCTGGTACGTCCTGCCCGACTTGGGACTCATGTGCAGGCAGACGATCGGGGCTTTCCTGATCCTGCCCGGCATCGCCACCCGGCAATGCAGCTGCCCGAAAGGCCCGTCGACAAACGTCCTGCTTACCCTGGGAAGCGGCATGGTTAACGCAGCGCGTCAGTCAGGAGCTGGTTCAGTTCGACGACGAAACCATCCGGGTCGGTCAGTACGCTGACCATGACGGGGATCGTGCCCTTGCCGTCGTAGGACGGGTATTCCCTGCGCCCGGGCTCATGCAGCACGCGGACGCCGCGAACGTCGCGTGCTTTCGCGAATGTCGAATCGAGATCATGGGCATTGAATAGCAGCACGATGCTGCCGGTACTGAATGGCTCGTCGCCCTGGTGCTGCGCCGGGCGTACCGGCTTCGTGTATTGCAGCAAGCCAATGATGCCCACGAAACTGTCATTGGCGCGCAGGAAGACAAGTCGCGACGCGCGTTCCGCGTCCTGGTCGCTGGCCGCGTCTCGCGGCGTACGAATCGCGTTGTCGTATATGACTTGCAAGCCGAGGGCATCGCGATAAAAGGCCAGCGAGGCGTCGATATCCCGAACGATCAGCGTGGTCCTTCGCAGATCGATCGGCACGCGCTCGTCGACGGCAACGGGCGCGGCGAGCACGGATGTCGAAAAAACGGTCAGGAGCAGAACAAACAGTCTGGGTGTCATGCCGGATCCCCGGAAAAGTAGCCACTAGCGGCGGCGATACCCGCAAAGGGTATTTTGTTATATCATTATGCCATCTTAGCCGATTTGATCAGCGAGGGGGAATCCGAATGGCCCAATTTGCGCCAACCGTGCCGCGGATAGGCGGCGACGTTTACCTGGTGCTCTGCTACGACGGACCGGGCAGTGCGAGCCTGCGCGATAGCGAGCTGGACGAGCACCTGGCGTATGTCGAGAAGCACGTCGATGACTACCTGGTGTGCGGTCCACTCCGCGAACCGGGCGAAACGAAGCTCACAGGCAGTTTCTTCCTGGTCGCCGCGGAAAGCGCGGAGGCCGCAAAGGCCATCGTGTCGGCCGACCCCTATGTCGACTGCGGCATGTACGAGGAGATCGTCGTCAAAGCGACGACGCCGGCCGGCGGTCGATTCATGGGTGGCGTGATCTGGGAATCCGCCGACGCCGTGCGCGCGAAAGCCTCGTAACAAGAAACTCGGAGAGAGACGAATGACCACCTACCTGTTCCTGAAATGGGCGCACATCATCGCGATGGCATACTGGCTCGGCGGCGAGTGGGGCGTCTTCAACGCGTCGCGGCCCATCACCAATACGAAACTGAGTCTCGAAGAGCGTCAACGCCACATGGAAACTGCCTACCGCATCGATATCCTGCCGCGGACCGGCATCATCCTGTTGCTGCCATTGGGCCTGCACATGGGCGCCTTGCTGAATGTACAGCCGCTGCAGGGACCCTGGATTGTCGGCATGTGGATCTTTGTCGCCGGCTGGCTGTCGATCACCTACGGGGCGTTCTTCAATCGCGGCACCGATCTCGGCGTCAGGCTGACCAGGATCGACGAGTCCTTCCGCTATGTCGTCATCCCGCTGCTGCTGTTTTTCGGTATTTACTCGATCGTTGTCGGCTGGCCGTTTACTGCCCCGTGGTATGCGGCAAAAGCCTCGCTCTACGGAGTCGCGCTCATCATCGGACTGGGGCTACGCATCATCATGCGCAACTGGGTGCACCTGTTCAGGGAGATCGCAGCCGGGCCGAATCCGGAAGCCGAGGCCAAGCTCGATCGACAGCTCGCTTTCGGCCGCGGACTCGCCTATGTTTACTGGATCAATATTGCGACGGTTGCTTATTTCGGTGTCGCGAAGCCGGTTTTCTGAGGCGGCGGGAACCTGAGGGGACGCTATTCAACCGTGTTCTTACGGCGACGACTCGGTCAGACGTTTCCTCAAGGAAAATAACAAGAAGGTAAGCCATGGCATCCAAGTACGCTGAATTCAAATTCGGCTGGCCCGTCGTTTTCGCGTCCGCCATCGGCATTGGACTCGGTATGTCGCCGTTGCCGTTCTATACCATCGGCGTGTTTGCGGCGCCTCTGGTAGCCGAATTCGGCTGGGGATATGACCAGGTGTTTCTGTCGCTGGCAGTTTTCACGCTGGCTGCTGTCGTCGCGAGCCCCGCAACGGGGTACCTGGCAGACCGTTACGGCCCGCGCCGCGTAGCGCTCATCTCACTGGTCCTGTTCTCATTGGCATTCATGTCGTTTTCGCTGATGAACGGCTCCATGTTCATGTGGCTGGCAACCTGGGGCTTGCTTGCCGTCTGTGGTGCAGGGACGCTGCCGATAACCTGGACGCGAGCGGTAATCGGATGGTTCTTCGAGAAGCGGGGCCTTGCGCTGGGATTCGCGCTAATCGGCACCGGACTGTTTGGAATTCTGGCCAAACAATACGCGTTCTTCCTGATCAACCTCGTGGGCTGGCGCCTGGCCTACGTGGGCGTGGGCGCTTTACCCTTGTTGGTCGCCTTCCCGATTGCCTATTTCATGTTTCATGACGTCGCGGATCCAAGAGTGGCGGAAAAGGCGGCACGAATGGTCCGGCACATGGACAAGCCCAAGGTGTATCACGGCGGGTTGTCGCTGCTGCAGGCGCTAAAAGACTGGCGGTTCTGGCTACTCGCCTATTCTTTTGTTCCTATTTCATTCGCCGTCGGTGGGCCGATTCCGAACATGGAAACCTTGCTGGGTAGCAAAGGTTTTACGCCGGATGACGCCGTCACGCTGGCAAGCCTGGTCGGCATTGCCGTTATCGTTGGTCGGGTCGTTGGTGGTTTCCTGCTCGACCACTTGTGGGCGCCGGCCGTCGCCGCAACGATTCTGACGCTGCCTGCCGTCGCGACATTCATGCTCGCGCAGTCCGATATCGGTTTCATTTACGCGGCTGTCGCAATCATGATTCTGGGCGCAGCAGCAGGCGTCGAATACGATTTGATGGCGTACCTGGTATCGCGGTATTTCGGTTTGCTGCACTACGCGGCGATTTACGGTGCGCTGTACGGCTTCTTTGCGCTCGGAGCCGGTATCGGCCCGGCAGTCTACGGGGCGTATTTCGAGGCGGATGGTCACTACGATACCATCCTGAAAATTTCGTCTATCCTGTTTGTCGCCGGCGCGTTACCGCTATTGCTGCTTGGCAAGTACCGCGACTATCAAAAGCCGCTCGACGACTAGGGAATTTTTTATCAAGTACTCGGGCTAGGCGCCGGGCGCGGCGACGATCTCTACCAGCGTGCCGTCGGGCGCGCGCAGCGTTCCCGATCTTTGGCCGCCATAGACGGCAGAGTCGTGCACCCTGGGCGGTGTTATCCAGAGATCCTTGCAATGCGCGTCGATCTTATCGAAGTGCGGATGCCAGAACGTACCAATCGCAATACCCTGCGGTAGTTCACCGTCGTAGTGCGGCCGATTCGTCGCCTGCGGCGGCATCTGATCCAGCTCGAGGAACACATCTCTTCCATGCACCATCGTCGAGATGACGTGCAGCTGTTCGTGCGGCAAGCCGAAGGCGTTTGCCAGCATCGTGTACACGATTTCCATCTCGTCACGGCCGATATCGATCTGCATGTGCCCCGACATCCAGGCCAGCGAGGCTTTCATGTCGGAGCAGGCCATGACGAGAATGAACAGCCGGTCGATCAACGTTTCCGCGCGTGGCAGATCGAACGCCGGCAGATCATCCCTGATTTGCGTGAGGTAGACGATTTCCTGATCGGGGCCTTTCATCTGCATCGGATAGATGGCCGGCAGGCCGTCGATCTCCTTGGGCGGTCCGATGACCTCGAACGGTGACTTGAGAATCCGTTCGTTGGCCTTGAGCACATCCTGCACGCAGATTTCGATCGCCGCCCAACCGTAGGTTCTCAGCGCAACGAAATCGGGATGAATCCGGTTTTCGACGAGCCTGATGAAGATGTCATGACCGGAGGCAGGGCGCAGAATCGCAAACGGGCGACCGGCTGCCAGGGGAGCGCCCCAGCTCGCGGCGAGATCGGCACTGAGTTCGCCTCGTTCCGCGACGCTGTAGTCCAGCCAGTCGCAATAGAGTCCCACCGAACGCTCCAGCTCGGCGACGGAAAGGGTCGCGGCGCGAATAAGTTTCAAGGGAACTCCTCTGGCAGTGCTTTGCCCGACAAATGACTTAATGTTAGGATTTTATATCATTAGCTGCAAGCTGTGCCTGGTGGGGAGCGGATGCCGCATATATCGAGACGAGGCTTCGTCGCCGGACTCGGTGCCAGCATGGTACCGGGAGCCCTGCGGGCGGCGACGATGCCGGCGGGCAAGACGGTCATCGTCGTTGGCGCGGGGCTTGCCGGCCTCGCGGCTGCCTATGAGCTCAACGAGGCGGGCGTCGACGTGCGCCTCATCGAGCAGTCGCGGCGCCCGGGGGGACGCATCAAGACGATTCGCGGGCACTTCGCCGACGACGCCTGGGTCGATGTCGGCGGGCAGACCAGCGGCGGGATGTATGCCAACTTTTTCTTTTATTCGACCAGGCTGGGGCTTTCGTTCGAGGCGCAGGACACGCCGACCACGCGGCCCGACGTGCTGCTGCATCTCAACAAGCAGCTGTATAGCGCCGCGTCCTTGCGGCGTGATCCCGCAGCCTGGCCCGTCGAACTGCACGAGCACGAGAAGCCGCTCGCGCCCTTTCGCCTTCTAGGTCACTACCTCAAGCCTGTCGCCGAGCAGATCGGGGCGGTCGAGAACGTCCTGAACCCGGATTTCGTCGACTATGATCGCCTGTCGCTGGGAGCCTTGCTACGGCAGCGGGGCGCCAGCGAGGCGGCGATCCGGCAGATCGATCACACGCTCAACTACAACAGCGTCGATACGGTCTCGGCGCTCAGTGCCCTTCGGGATGCCGCGCGATTCCTGCAAATGCGCGGCGGGCAGGCTCTGAACCTTCAGAACGGCAACCAGAGTCTGCCGGAAGCGTTCGCCCGGCACCTGGGCGACACCATCAGCTACCGGTATACACTCAAGGCAGTCGGGCAAACGGATCGCGGCGTACGGTTGCAGGTCGAAACAGAAGGACACAACGAGACCCTGTTCGCTGACAGGATAATCCTGGCCATTCCGTTCACGGCGCTGCGAAAGGTTCGCTTCGAGCCGGGTTTGCCGGCGCAGCGCCAGGAGATGATCGACGAATTGCCCTACACGCAGATTGCACAGGCGTACCTGCAGACGCGCACGAAGTTCTGGGAAACAAGCGGACCGGTATCCGCGGTCGTCTCCGACGGACCGCTCGAGCGCCTGTTCGACGCATCAGGCAAGATGAGGGCAGGCAGGGGTTTGCTGGTCAACTGGGTCAACGGCATCGGCGTCGACGACATCGAAGCAAAAGACCCGCAGGCGCATCTTGAACGAGTGCTCAAAGAGATGCAGAAGATCTGGCCGGAAAGCCCGGGCCAGATCGAGCAGACGCTGACGAACAACTGGGGGAATAGCTACGTGCAGGGCGCCTACGCGCACTACGCGCCCGGACAAATGGCTCGTTTTGCCGGGGAGATTCCGAAGCCTGTCGGCGACATCCACTTCGCGGGAGAGCATACGGAGCTCGTCGCGCCCGGTATGGAGGGTGCGTTGACCTCAGGAAAGCGGGCGGCCAGTGAAGTGCTGGCGGCGATCGCCCCAGAGGCAGCTGTTACACATTCGCTTCCCTCGTCTATACTTGATATTCAAAACAAGAGATCACCGTTATGAAAACTCACCGTAAGCTCACTGCGCTGGCAATTGCGCTGTCATTCCTGCCTGTCTCCACGGCGCTGGCCCAGGCCGGGGCGTCGTCGATCGAAGAGGTTGTCGTCACGGCACGAAAAAGAGACGAAAGTCTTCAGGAAGTGCCGATCGCGATTACGGCGTTTACCGAGCAGACCATCGAGAGAGCAGGCATCGAACGGCCGGCGGACTTTATCACGCTGATGCCGAACGTCACCATCGTCGATACCGCCAATGTTGGCGATACCCAGGTGAGCATTCGCGGCATCGTATCAACGCGTGATGCGGAGTCGACTTTTGCTTATGTCGTTGACGGGGTCCTGAGTACCAATCCCAACAGCTTCAACGAAGAACTCGTCGATGTGCAACAGATCGAGGTGCTGAAGGGGCCACAGGGTGCCCTGTATGGCCGTAATGCGGTTGCCGGAGCGATACTCGTCACGACGAAAGAGCCTGGTGAGGAGTTCGAAGGCACATTGCAGGTCGGTGTCGGCGACCCGGATCAGCAAAAAGCGGCATTTCGATTTGGCGGTGGCCTGTCGGAGAATCTGCGGGCGAGCGTTTCGGGAAGCTATCGCAACAGTGACGGGCACTACAAAAACCTGATCGACGGCAAGTCGGGTACTGTCGACTATATGCAGGATGTCACCGGGCGCGTCCGGGCCATCTGGGAGCCCAGCGAAGACCTGAGGATCGATGCACGACTCGGTCACTCCAATGTCGAAGGTGGCGCCATCAACTTCAATGCGGGTTTTGCGATTCCCGTGTTTGCCTCGGTATTCGGGGCGCCCAATTTCGACCAGGACGTCAACGACGTCGATTTTCGCTATGCGTTCAACGTGCCCGGCGAAAACGAGCAGACGACGACGGACTTCGCGCTGAAGGCGGACTGGTCGATGAACGACATCGATGTAACGGCCGTCGTGTCCTGGAACGACCTCGAGGAATACCTGTTGTCGGACGGAACCAGCGCGACATTCTACGGCTACGAACTGACGCCGGCTTGTCAGAACGATCGTGCCACGCTGAACAACTTTCCGGTCGCCTTCGGCGGCGCGGGACGCACCGACCTGTTCGGCGAGTTCTTCAATCCTTTCGGTATTTTCCCTAACGACGGCGTCAACGATTTCGCAGGCGTCTATGGTCCGTATACGCCGACAGCCTGCGACGGCTACCAATACCAGGAACGCAACCAGTCCGATCTGAGTTTCGAGTTGCGCCTGACATCGCCGCAGGATCAGGGACTGCGCTGGATTGCCGGCGTCTACGCGGCAGAAATCGATCGCGAAGTGGTCGTGGCCTACGGTGCCGACCAGGGGCAGGGTTTCCTGCGTACGCCGTACATCGATCCGACCGGACCGAACCCGACAGACCTGTTGTTCTGGGACGATTTCGAGACCAGCGTGATTGCGGCCTTCGGCGAGGTCGCTTATGACCTCTCCGATAGCATGGAGGTATCGCTGGCGCTGCGCTGGGACCAGGAAGATCGCAAGGTCCGGAACAAGGTACCGAACGTGCCGGCATCCGGGCTCAACGTGAATACGCTCGATCCGGTGACCTTCCAGCCGGGGCCGATCAATCCGGGCTTCGTGGCTAATCCGTCTGGCATACCCGACCGATCACGCAAATTCGACCAGCTGCAGCCGAAGCTGACGGTTCGCTGGTCGGCCGCCGACAACGTCAATGCTTATGCCAGCTATGGCATCGGTTTTCGCAGCGGTGGCTTCAACTCCCTGGGAAGCGCGGACCTGCTGAGATTCTGGTTCAACGCCGGCTCCGGCGGCCCGGGCGAAGCGGTCGACGCACAACTGCTTATCAACGACGAATACGAAAAAGAGGTTTCGAAGGCTTTCGAAATCGGCGTAAAGACCGAATGGCTGGATTCGCGCCTGCGTGTCAACGCGGCAGTGTTCAATACGGATGTCGAGGACAATCAGTTCTTCGAGTTCTTCGCCGGGCCTTTCGGCATTCTGCGCGTCGTTACGACCATCGACGAAATGAATATCCGCGGATTCGAGACAGACTTCGAATTTCTTGCGACCGAGCGGTTTTCGGTATTCGGCGGACTGGGGCTGATGGACTCGGAGATCGAGAAAAACATCAACCGGCCGCTGTCTGTTGGTAATCCGGTGCCGCAGTCTCCGGAGCAGACCTACAATCTCGGCTTTCAGTTTGATGTGCCGTTCAGCGCTGACGTAAATCTTTTCATTCGCACCGATTGGCAGTACGTCGGCGACATGTGGTTTCACACGCTGCAGGGCGAGCAGACGCCGAATATCTGGCAGGCGTTCTTTTTCCCGGGAATAACGACCGATTTCTCGCAGTCAAAGCGCGATTCTTTTGAAACGGTCAATATGCGAGTCGGCTTCGAGGCGGAGGAATGGACGCTGACGGCCTGGGCGCGCAACCTGACCGACGAGCGATACCTCGAAGAAGTCATCCCGGCGCCAGAGTTCGGCGGTTCGTTCCTGCACCAGGCGGCGGGTTCGTCCTTCGGTGTGGACCTGAAGTACCGGTTCTGAGATGTCCAGAGAGCTCGCCGAAAATTATCGCGGCGCGTTTGACGGCAGTCTTGGGTTCGGCGACAAGCCGGCCCTGATTCTCATTGATTTCGTCCAGGCCTACTTCGACACGGACTGCCCGCTGTATGCTGGCGTGGAAGACTCCCTGGCATCCGCATTGCGAGTTCGTGATGCGGCGCGGGAGGCAGGCATCCTGGTTATTTATACAAACGTCGTTTACCAGGATCGCGGGCTGGACGGCGGCGTTTTCTTCCGCAAGGTGCCGGCACTGGAGGCATTCATTGCGGGCAACCCGCTCGGACGCTGGCCCGCTGGGCTTGCGCCCGCGGCTGACGAGATCGTGATTTCGAAACAGTATCCGAGTGCGTTTTTCGGCACCTCGCTCGCGAGTCTGCTGACGGCAAACAAGGTCGATACCCTTATCATTACCGGACTGACGACCAGCGGCTGCGTGCGTGCAAGCTGTATCGATGCGGTGTCGCACGGCTTTATTCCCATCGTCGTAAGCGACGCCTGCGGTGATCGACACGAGGCACCGCACAAGGCCAACCTGTTCGACATGCAGGCGAAGTATGCGGATGTCGTGGATGAGCATACGGTGCTAAGCGAGCTGAAGAGCCTATGAAGAACAAGACCATCACCATCGTGGAAGTTGGGCCGCGCGACGGTCTGCAAAGCGAGCCCGAGATCCTGTCGACCGACAGCAAGCTTGCTTTTATCGAAAAGGCGATCGACGCCGGTATCCGCCGGCTCGAGGTCGCGAGCTTTGTGCATCCGAAGCGGGTGCCGCAGATGGCCGACGCGGAAGCGCTGATCGAGAAATTGCCGCAGACGGACCACGTCTCTTACATCGGACTGGTGATGAACGAGCGTGGGCTTGACCGCGCCTTGACGACAAGAATCCACGAGATCGGCATGGTCGTTGTCGCCAGCGATACCTACAACCGCAAGAACCAGGGGTGCTCGACGGGCGAATCCGTTTCGGCGTGGCAGAAGATCGGAACGAAAGCCAAGTCGGCTGGTCTGCGTGCCAATGTCATGATCTCGTCGGCCTTCGGCTGTCCTTACGAGGGTGAGGTGGCGGTCGATCATGTCGTCGAACTCGCGAAGCAGGTGATCGAATCCGAACCCGCCGAACTAGGCATTGCGGACAGCATCGGCGTGGCCGTACCTGATCAGGTTACCGAGCTGCTGGGCCGCGTCCGGGAAGTTATCGGAGACACGCCGTTGCGCTGCCATTTCCACAATACCCGTAACACCGGACTGGCGAATGCACAGGCTGCCATCGTAGCGGGAGTGAGCTACCTCGACGCGAGTATCGGCGGCATAGGCGGCTGTCCGTTCGCACCGGCCGCTACCGGAAACATACCCACGGACGATTTGCTGTACATGCTGGATCGCTCCGGAATCGAAACGGGTGTTTCGCTGCAGAAGATTATCGCCATTAGCC
>JBFELT010000044.1:0-19996 GCA_041552015.1 Woeseiaceae bacterium | reverse complement strand
TAATACGCATGAGATTCAGGCCGAGCGGGTTCTGCGGACTCAGCTCACGCGTGATGCGCGTGACATCGACGCCATCATAGTCATCCAGTATCGCAAGTTCGTCGTAGACGACCTCGACCGCAACGTGCGAGGTCTCGCCCTGCACGAAACCGGCGTTTACGACATCTTTCGAGTGCACATCGCCGCGCCCTTCGGACTCGCGCTGCTTCGCTTCGAGCTGCATGTCCTCGGCAATACTTTCCATGGCGCGACGCGCGCGCGATGCCGACAGCCCGATGTCGTCGCCATAGACGGCCGCCGTGCGACGCTCCAGGCGCTCGTTGCGAGTGTAGCCGACGAAACGCAGGCGCGGGTTGGTCCTGTCGGCGATGTCGGCGAGTGCGCGGGCGAGGTCGTCCGTATAACCGGCGGGCACCACGGGCCTGCCGTCGACGAAGTCGATATCCGCAATCGTGCCCCATGGCGGATCGTATTGCCGTGTCACCAACTCGGCGCCTGCCGACTCAGGACATAGCTGCGGTTCATCGGGCAGTTCCTGCAGCGGATCGTCGTACCAGAACTCGACTTCGACGCGACGATTGAGCGCGCGGCCCTGCGTCGTCTGGTTCGAGCCCAGCGGCCGTTGACTACCCTTGCCGTCGCTTGCGACCACGGCGGTCGGCAGATTCAGACTATCCTGCACGGCCAGCGCCACCCGGCGCGCGCGTGCTTTCGACAGCCCGGTATGGTCGCCATAAATGCGCTCCATGCGGCCCGTGAGCGGCGCGTCGTCGGTGTAGCCAACGAACTTGACGACGACGTTCTGCTTGTCGCCCAGGTTCGTGAATCCCTGGCGAACGCGCTCGATGAAGTCGGCGTTGACGTCAATGGTCTCTTCTTCGAACCTCAGCGGCGCGATCAGGTTCTGGACACGTGCGCGTCGTGCATGTCCTTCCACGTATCGCAGTTTGCATACCGTTTCCATGCGGCAAACCTTGATACGCTTGATCTCGTGCGGCACGAGGAACTCCTCCAGCGCTACGCGCTCCCGAACCTCGTCGTACCAGACTTGCACTTCGACACGGCGGTTCTGCGCCCGGCCCTCCGCAGTCAGGTTGGACGCGACAGGCCTGGAATCGCCGGCCCATTCGAAGGAAATGGCCTCGGGGGGTAGCGCCAGCGACGTCTGGAAGTGCTCCGCCACCTGGCCGGCGCGCTCCCGCGAGAGACCGGCATTATCGCCATAGATTTTCTGCAATCGCGGTGACAGCGGCCGATTGTCGGCGTGACCGATCAGGTGCAGGCGCACGTTTATGCGATCGCGCATGCGTTCGAGAATATCCGACAGCGATGCGACGGTAGTGTCGGGGATATTGGCGATACCCGACTCGAAATAGATCGACGGCACGAGGCCGCTGAGTTTCACGGTCTCGAGTGCATCCTCCAGGGTCTCGCGAGTCTCGATACTGTCGCCCTGCTCCGTATCGATCTCGTCCGGATCCTGCACCCACCTGGTCAATGGCGCATCGTCTGACATGTGTCGCTCGACGGCTTCGCCGATCGGCATTTCATCGACCTGCGCCGCGTTCGCCGCTGTCCAGGCAAGCGCGACACCGAGTATCAACAGATGGCTTGGCTTCATCATAGCGTTCACCTGTTCGTCGCCTTGCTGTTATCGGGCGGGCCACCGAGCCGCCAGAAAACCTCGGGCTCGACCACGAGCTCGTAGCAACAGTTGAGCCCCTGCCAGGTCGTCATGATTTCGTCTTTGAGCTTCGCGAGACGCTTGTCGACGAGCGATGCGTCCTCGACATCGGCCACATAAGAGAGGCGCAGTACCGCCGGCGCGTTTTGCAGTTCCTCGAGCAGAAGATCGATGCGCGGCCGCCACTGCTGACGAATCTCCGTCGTGCCCGGCTCGAACACGGCGTCGGCAATGTCCAGCCCGACCACGCGATGGATCGATGCGCCGAAATTCATGCGCAAAGCCTTACCGCGGGTCGCGCGCTGCACCTGCACGGGTCGGGTCGAAACGCGGAAACCGCTGGGAAGCGTGCGGTCATCGAGTTTCAACACGAAATTGCTGCCGCGGCTATCGTGCGGAACGATCGCGCAGGTTATGTGGTAGCGGCCGTAGTTGTCGGTTGTGGCTGCCAGGCCGCGGGCCGTTACCAGTCGCACACCGGCCAGCCCGGCTTCCTCGGTATCCTGGTAGCCGTTGCGATTGACGTCATCGAAAACCTTGCCGCTGACATCGGTGCAGTCGAAGGTCGGGTCCGGTACGAGGCGCACGGTTGCCGTTGCTTCTTCTGACATGACCTGGCCGCTGATTGCGTTCAACGCCAGCGCGCGGTTGACGAATTCACCTTCGGTGATACCGGCACCTGCCGCCAGCAGCAGCTTGATGGTGTGCCGGCCATCGACGGTGAGCAGGAGGTTCGACCAGATCAGCTCGCGGCCGACGACAGCAGGTTCGGTCGGAACATCGTCGAAGCGCGCCGACCCCGCCACGTAGCTGAACCCCGGCGGGAAGCGATCCACGATATTGACGTCCGTCAGGTCGTCACCGAAGGAATTGCTCACCGTGATGACGTATGGCACGAGCTGGCCGCGGTTGATATTCAGCAACGGCGTCGTCTTGGTTACGGCTATCGCGCCGCCAAGGCGCGGGTCGAGCGGTATGTGGTTGTTGAAAAGCTGTGACGTCCCCGGTACGCCGCTCGAGTCGAGGGTCAGGAAGGTGTGATAGTCCGTTCCCGGGCTGCGCGCCGGGACGGACGCGGGCGGCGCGAACTCCGACACCTGCGCCTCGCAGTGCTGCGCGGTTGCCGGCAAGGCGTCTGTCGCCGAACCCGGGCATAAGGGCACGTTGAACGGCAGGCCGTTTGCATCGGAGGTGGGCGGTATCAGTTCCGAGACGCCCGGCAAGTAACTGGTGTCCGGTGCCACGGCCTGGATTGCGTAGCCGAGACCGCTCTGGCACGCCGGGTCGGAGAAATTGATATCGAACTTGTAGTAGCCGTTCGCCACCGTGACCTGGCCCTGGTGGTTCGGATCATCGAAACAGCTGCTCGGCAGCGGCACGCCATTACGCACATCCACGAGCGTCACGGTCGCCCCCGCGATCGGCGCGCGCGAGACAGAGTCATAGACCACGCCGTTCGGATCGACCGGCATGTTCAGCGCCAGCAGGTTGCTGCCCTCCTGCACGTCGATTTCATCGATACGCTGCTGGCCGTCGGTGAAGTCCGAGTCGGTTTGTCCGAGCAGCGCGGTTCGCATGCCGGCGCCCGGCGCACTGAAGCGCAGCGAGTACAGGTTCGCCGGATCGTAGCTCGGCGGCACGTTGGCAAAGAGGTAATAGCCGTCCACGTTGGTCTGCATCGTGCGAACCGGCTGATCGCCGAGCAGCAGTTCGACCGTCCAGTTTTCCAGCGGCCGCTCGAAACCATCGGGGGTATTGTCGTGATCCGCGTCATGCCAGACATTGCCGCTCAGCATGCCCGCGTTCGGCATCGCGCCAACGTCGATAGAGACACTCGCCTCGGCCTGTCGCAGGGGATCGTCCCAGTAGACCCGACCGGTGTTGGTAATCGTCGTGCCTTCGAGGAGATTGGGATCAATGATCGCGCGGAATCGCAGCACGACTTCCTGTCCGGGCTCGAGCGGGCCATAGTCGGTAAAGTAGTCCGCCGTTATCAGCGTGCCTGTGACGGTGACGCCGGTCGCCAGTCCGTTCAGCGTGGCCGACTGGTCGACATAGCTGAGGTACCCGGGGACGGGCACCGAGATGTCGTCTTCGATCCTGACGTAGAGCGCCGGCAGCAATCCGACGTTCCTTGCTGTCACCACGTATTCGAGCGTGGCGCCCGGTAGCGCCGGACCGCCATCGACCACGGACAGTTCCTTGATGATCGACATCTGCTGAACGTTGCCAACCACGACAACAGTGGGCTCCGGTCCGGTTGCCGGGTTGCCGTCGCCGTCGGTCAGGGTATTCGCGACCTCGAGGCTGTAGACCACGGCCTGGTTCGTAATGAGCGTTCCGGATGCAACGCCCGCATCGACCTGCAGATCGAACTGCACGACGGCGGACTGCCCGGGGTTCAGCACGCCTTCTCCATCGCCGGGCAGGGGCGGCGTCAGATCGGCCGAACTGATCGGCAGCCCGTCGAGCAGCGGTGATCCGTTTGCGCCGTCGGCAACGGCGATGCCGTTGAGCGTCGTGCTACCGGCAACGTAGGTCGTGTTGACCGGTACTACGTCGGTAAGATCGACGGCGGTCGCCGGCACTGTGCCGTTGTTGTACACGGTAATCGTGTAGCGCAGCACGTCGAGCGGGTCGACAATACCCGGCGAACTTCCATCCACTTGCAGGGCTGCAGTTTTCGGCGCGAACAACAGCGGGAAGTTGCCGACCACGTCCTGCGTCGGATCGTCGGGCACATCTGTGCGCGGGTCATCGGAAGGTACATCCGCGAGGCCGTTATCGACCGCACTGACGAATGCCTGGTTGGAAATTATTGTGCCATCGGGAGCATCCGGGTACACGACGACATCGAAGACGATCGTCGCAACGTTGTCCGGCACTCCGGCATTGAGCACGCCAGGGGTCGTGTCCTGCGGCGCGTTGATCGGGATGCCGTCGATCAGCGGTGAACCATTGGCGGCGTCGGCAACCGCGATACCGTTTAGCGTCGTGCTGCCGGCAACGTAGGTCGTGTTTCCGGGCACCTGGTCGACGATATAGGCACTGGTCGCGTTGTCGGTGCCGATGTTCTGAACCGTGATCGTGTATCGCAGGGTCTCGCCGGCCAGCAAGACGTTGGGGTTGCCGTCGATGTACGACGACACCTTGTCCACATCGAAAGCCGGCGCCGACTCAATCAGGATCTGTGTCGGGTCATCGTCGTCGGCAACGTTCGGGTCCGCGGCACCATTGACGTTCGGGTCGTCGCTCCACGCCAACGACAGGCCGTCGTCCAGGAGCTGCGACTGGTTGATCACGTAGCTGCCGTTCGCCAGCACGGGCGCGAGCTCTACCTCGAACTCGATCAGCAGGCTGTCGCCCAGGCCGCCGATGTTCAGGTTGCGTATGTCGAGCAATCCGGTACCGGCCGCACCGCCGTTCGCATCCGTGTTGCCCGCATCCGCACCCGCCGGAAGCGTTACGACGTTCAGCGTGCCCGCCTGGAATGACGGCTCCGCGTTGAGACGGTCGAGTTCGTCGACTATCCGGAAATCGCTCACGGTGACGTCGCTCAGGTTCTCGACGTACAGCCGGTAACGCAAGGTTTCGCCCGGCGCCGCGACGGTGCCCGGGTCTTCGCCCGTCGTCACGTTCAGGACCGTTTTCTCGAATCGGAGCATCGGCAAATCGACGATGACGCTGTGCGCGTCCTCGTGATCTCCGACGCCCACGGTGCCGTCGCTCAGGTTGCGGCTGTAAACGGTCGACGCGTCGGAATTGAACCACTCGGTCGCGCCGGCAACATTCGTCAGTACGGCGCCATCCTGGGAATCGTTGTCGAGCTGCGTGCGATAGGTGATCATCAGGCGCTCACCCACACCGATCACCGATTCGGCGGACTGGGTGATGAACGTCAGCTCGCACGCGGCGCCATCGTAGGCGAGCGAGTAGTCCGTCCCCTGGGCCAGGGGACCCTTTCCGGGTACCGGTGTAACACCGTCCGCCGCGAACACCTGCGCGCTCAGAACCTCCGGCGTCGTATCGCAGGTCCCGCCGGTCGGACCATCCGGCAGCCGGTCAACGATCGTCGCGTTGTAGGCGTCGGACTCGCTTTCGTTCTGCACGCCGATGACGAAGGAGCCCCACTCCGCCAGGCGCATCGTCGCCGGGCCGGTCTTCGTGACCGTGAGTCCCGGCGGCAAGGTGAATTCGCCGACCAGGCCGGAGCTGTTGACGATGTCGCCTTCGGCCGTGATGAATTCATCGACGGGACTGCCGTTGTCCAGGAAACTCATTTCCAGCGTGTAATCCACGCCATTGACGTTGAACGTCGTGGGATCGGCCGAGGCGACGATCGTCACACGATCCGTGCAGCCGTCGCCGGGTGGTGTCGGATAGGGACAAGGGTCCAGGTTGTTCGGGGTTTCCTCGTGGTTTAACGTGAACGTGAAGTTCAACGGACCGGTGGGCACGCCGTCCACGGCAAGCACGAGAACCACATCGAGTTCGGCCGACACCAGGGATGGCTCGCCGACCACGAAATTCCGGTGCTGAAACGTCCCCAGGGAAAAGTACGGTATAGGCCCCGGCAAATCGAAAGGCGGCGGCAGCGTGGCGATGAAGTCGTAGCCGCTTTGCTCGCCCGATGTTGTACCCCAGCTGATACTCGAGGTCGGGCTGCCGTTCGTGATGACGGGATCGCCCGGCTGGCTTCCGGGAACGCTGTCAACCGGGTCACGCCAGGAACCGACGACGGATACGAACGTAATCTCGGCCGCCGACGCGCTACTGGTCGGAAGCAGTGTGGCCGATGCAAGCACCAGTGCGCCCAGGATGATGAGCAACCTCTTCATGACATTGCTATCCCGGATGCGCCGAAATCCCACCGGTCCGTGTCGACGAACGGCGTACCGGGCCGCGTGAAGAAACCAGCCAGCACGTCGTCCGGACAGTCTGAACAGGCCTGCGCCGCAGCGTTGGAGGACCATAAGGAGGCGGCCATCGCCAACACACTGTGGGCCCGCCGCGCCGTGATCTTGAATCGAAACATGGTCAGTTGCTTACGTTCCCTGTGAACTGCCCAGCTATCGCGAATTGCCTTGGAACCATCCTGGTTCCGGCGCTTCCGCCGCCGTAGAGCCGTGTCCAATCCGAGCTGAAACTATCCCTTAAGCACCCTTCTCATTGGGTGAACTGCATCACATTATTGGGTGAGCCGTTTCACAATCAGTGGTCAGGATTCCGGCTTATGTAAGACCGAATCAGGCGGCCGGCAGGAAGTCGATCGGGTAGATGATCGTCACTGCCGAGATGTCTTCTTTCGCGCCGAAGTCGAACAGCTGAACGCGGTCAACAACCTGTTGTGCCAGGACCGGTGCGTCCATGTCGGATGACTGTAGCTGGCACAGCGATACTGAACCATCAGGCTCGATCGTCATGCGCAACACCAGCTGCCCGCGCAGCGTCGGATCCTTGCGCAGCTCGCGATTGTAGAGGCGATACAGCGCCGCCTTGTAGCGATCGAAGACGATCTGGATTTCTTCGTCGGTGCGACCGGCCATGGCGCCGCCGCTCAACGGTCGATCCGCGCCGCCTTCACCGCCGATCGAACTCGCGACGCGCGTGAGCGCAACACCGCCAATGCCGTCTCCGCCGCCGCCAACGTCGCGGCTGATACTGGCGAGATTGATGCCGCCGCTGGAACCCTGCGCCGACGTCGTTACCATCGCTCGTTCAGGCCTGCCAATCGCGTTCTCGCCTCTGCTGCTAAGCCGTGCCTGCGATCCCAGCTTCGCGGTCGGCCGCAAGCTGGCACGACTGGCGAAGCTGTCACGAAACGCCAGGATGCCCTTCGACTTGACCTTTTCCTTCGTATCCACGGGCGCTGCCTCGGCAACGCGTTGCTGCTCGGCCGATTCCGGCAGATCCTCTGGCGGCGTCTCCTCTGCCAGCTCAGGCTCGGGCTCCGGAATCTCTTCATCGGGCACGAGCTGTTCTTGCACCGGCGGCGGGGGCGGCGACCGCATCTCTTCACGCACCAGCTTGGCGACCCTTTCCGGCACTTCGTTCAGCCGCGTCAGCTCCGGTAGCGGCAAGTCGACAATGCTCAGCAGCCAGCCTGTGATCACGCATAGCAGGACCGATGCTGCGAGCGAGCGGCGAAAACGCTGGTCTTCCTCGCTGTGCCGAGTCCATGGCATGACCTGTTTTTCATTGGGCAGCTCGTCGGCATCCCTTTCGACCAGCCATTCGCTGCGACGTCTCTCTTCGCGTTCCGCCGCGTCGAGGAAATCGTAGTGCAGGTAGTCGAGCGCCCGGTTCTTGTCGCCAATCTTGTCGAGGATTGCATCGCGCTTGTTCTCGAGCGCCATGATGTCCGCGCCGAATTCGTCGATTCTTTCATGTGCGTAGCGCAACCGCGCCTGGCGCGACTCATCGGATTGGTCGCGGTCCCAGAACAGGTCTGCGGCGCCCAGTTCATCCAGCTCCTCGAGCGAACGGCAAATCCGGGACACGAGATCGTATTCGTGGCTTTTCTCGAGCCTTTGCTCGATCTCGGCGTTGATCGCCTGCAGATCGCTCTCATAACTCTCGAGAACCCGCTCATCTTCCTCGAGCTGCCTCTTGAGTGCGAGTGCGTCTTCGGACAGCTCCAGGGTCATGGTGTCGCTGAGATTCATCTGGCTCTACCCTGTCGACGCAACCTGGGATGCCTTCTGGATGACGGCGAGAGAGACGTTTTCATAGCCACCCTCGGTGCATGTCGACATGATCTTCCTGACCACGCCGAACGGTACGCTTCTGTCAGCCAGTATCGTGACTTCCCGACTGCCTGCGACAGCCAGGGTCTTGGGCCCGAGGACGTTCTCCTTGAGAGCGTCGAGACGTGCGGTGATGGCGTCAAGCGTCGGTGAGTCGCTATCCAGGACATCGCCGACGAAACCAACAGCCTGGCCCTGCACGAGGATCTCGTCGGGGCTTACGAAAATGACAACCGTTTCGCGAGGCTTGGTTTCGACGCGTGACTCAGGCAGCTTCACGGTCTTCGGCGCCTCCATGATTTCTACCGAGCCCGAGTTCACGAGCAGGAAGAAAACGAGGATCGTGAATACATCCATCAGCGACGTCAGGTTCATCTTGCCGATCTTGACGCGATTGCGCTTCATCCGTTTGATGCGTCGCGAATTTCTCATGGTGCATCTCCGACCGAGATTTCAGAGAACAGCGCGAACAGTTCAAATTCCTCAGTGTCCTCTATCGGCTTCTCGACACTGCGCACGATGTCCATTACCTGGATCAGGTAGTCATAGGGAATCTGCGTTTCCATCAATACCGAGGCCGCATCGTGCTTCGGATAGTCCAGCTTGAGTTCGACCATGAAATCGGAAAGCGTCTCGAAATCGTATTCGCCTTCTTTTTTCGGGATAGAAGCGATGGTGGCTGACCCGTTGCTGATCTCGATACCGGCGTCCCTGACGATGACTTCCACACGGAAAGTGTCCTGGTTATCAGTCGGGCCGCCTGCAGTACTCGGCAGATTGAGCTCCACAATCGTCAGCCGGGAGAACACTGCCGTGATCAGCAGAAACGGCACCAGGATCACCATCAGGTTCAGGAACGTGGTCACGTCGATTTCGTAGGCGTTCTCTTTGGTACGCCGTTTGTAATGGTGCCGCCGGGCCATGTCGGCTACGCCTCGACCGCTCGCTTGGCCCTTCTCGAAAAGACGTTTAGCGCCTTGACCGTTGCCATTTCCAGGCTGTCCACGATATCGCCGGTCTTGCTGGTCAGGACCGCATGTACGACCAGCAATGGAATCGCAACCATCAGTCCAAATGCCGTCGTGTTCATGGCCACCGAGATGCTGGCCGACAGGAGGTCCGCTTTTTCAGCCGGGTTCGCGTTGGCGACCGCGGTGAATGCCTGGATAAGCCCCATGATCGTGCCAAGCAGGCCCAGCAGGGTAGCGATACTCGACGCCAGTGCGACGTAGGGCGTGCGCTTCTCGAGGCGAGGCACGATCTCCATCATGCTCTCCTCCATCGCGATTTCGATATCCTCGCGGCGAAGCACGGCACCCTGCAGCGACAAGCCCATGTTCAGGACCTTGGAAATTGTCGATTCGTCCTTGCTGGTCATTTCTCGCGCTGCATCGAATTCACCATTCGTAAGCATGGGCTGTACCTGGTCCCAGACTGCCTGGTTCTTGTTCGTCACCATGGTCAGCGTTACGTAGCGCTCGATTGCGACCGCAACACCGAAGGCGAAGACCAGCAGTATCGGATACATGAACAGGCCACCCGATGCGAAAAAACTTACGATCGAATAGAAAAAGTCCATCTTGAAGTCCTCTTTTGACAGATATCCCTGAGTCGAACTCAGGTCAGCATCGAGAATAGATAGGGTTCACAGTAGAAAATGTGACGCAGCGCACGTTAGGGCGTGATTCCGGATAGCGATTGGCCGACTTTAGACGCAGCTCACACGACGCGCGGCGAGTGAAATTATTCGCGCGAGCGAATCTGGTAGAAGCTCAGCTCACGCAGGAATACTTCCTTGTCAACCGGCCGCGCACGGTCGTCCAGGGTGTCCGACAGGCTGATGTCCTCTCCGAGTTCCGACGATTTCCAAGGGATGATCACCAGCGACTTCGGTGCCTCTTCGTTGCCGAGGATCGACATGCCGGACATGGTCTTCGGTTTCTCGATCCCGTCGCCGTTGTCCTCGCTCGTCTGCGAAACGCCGTCGACGCCATCCTCGGGATCTTCGGCAAACACCGTGGAACTGCAGAACAACAGGACCCCAACCAGCAGAAATAGTCTCAACATTGCTCTTCTCCTCCTACTGGCCGCTTCTGTTGCGGATATCCGCAATCCACATCGACGCCTCGTCATCACCCGGCACCGTCGCCATGTACGCCTCGTAGTTCGTGAGCGCGCAATCGAGGTCTGCAAGGTACAGGTCACAAAGGATGGCGAGATTTCGCCGCGCGAAATGATAGCCGGGGTAGATGGCCAGCGCGCGTTCGTAGCTGCTTCGTGCTTCGGCGAAGCGGCCTGTCTTTCGATACACGATACCGAGCTCGTTGTGCGCGATCGGATGCTCGGCGTTCAACTCTATCGCTTGCAGCAGGTTTCTTTCCGCGGCCTCGAGGTCGCCCGCGAGGTGAAACGCGACGCCAAGATCGATACGGGGCGCGCTGAACTGCGGCGCCGCGTCGGCGACGGTCTCGAGCAATGCAACGCCCTCTGCGTGGCGGCCCTGCTCGAGCAGCGTGAGCGCCGCTTCGTACTCGGTGCGCAAGCTGCTGCTGATACGCGCCTCTTCGGTAATCGTGAAGCCCACGGCTTCCTGAATCTCGATACGTGCGGACGTTCGCGTTGACGACGTAGTGGCGCACGCGCACAGCAGGCAAGCGACTGTCGATGAAGCGACGACGTTCCTGGCAAGACGCTGAATTCGGAGAATTTTTGACATGAACCTGGGTTATCCTGAGACGCTTACAGCGCATCCGTGAGTGTTTGCGCGGTTGCCTCCACGGCGTCCGCGGCTTCGTCTGAATCGCCCTCCTCGATCACCGGCTGCCCGTCAATGCCGAGCGGTGGCGCGATAGGCATGCGGTAGGCGTAGGAGTCGATGGAACCGACGTAACCACCGCTGATCTCGTTTTTCGCGTAACGACCAGGCATCAGCAGTCCCAGTTTTTCCAGGCTCTTCTGCACCCAGGCGTTGTAGATGCCGCCGGCCAGCAGTTCGAAGTTCTCCTCGTGAACGTCGATTGCACGCTCTTCGAACGGGTACGCCTCTTCCTCGATGACGAGTTCGTAGTCGACCATCTCGCCGTCGCTGAGCCCGGCGGGCCGCTCCGATTCCATCAGCGAAACGCTGAACTCGAGGTAGGTCTCGGCGATATAGTAGGTGGCCGCTGCAGTGACCTCGGCGACCTCGTAGTCAACGAGCGCTTCGAGCGAGTCCATTGCCGCATCCATGCGGCGCTGCTTCTCGGCGAGGCTCTGCTCGAAAGGCTGTACCAGCGTCAGGCTCGCGAACTGCTGGTAGCGTTGTTCGGCAAGAACCAGGGCCGCCTTGGCGGCCAGGTAGCGGCTGCGGTCCGTGCGCGCGCCGCCCGCGTCCCGGTCGACGGCGACGATTTCCTGCAAGGTCGCATAGTAGCGATCGTAGTCCTGCTCGCCCTGGAAGATTTCGGCGAGACGTGATCGGGTTTCCATGGCCAGGTCGAGTGGCAGCGGATAGTCGGCAACGTATTTCTCGTAGACCCGAACCGCGTCGACGACAACGGCGGCGTCATCATAAAGTTCCCCGGCCGTGAGCAACGCCGCACGCGCCAGCTCGGGATCGGTCGCTTCGGCGGATATTCTCTCGTGTTCGGCTGCAGCACGCGCGGTCTGTCCGTCTTCGCGATAGATGTACGCCAGCTGCTTGGTCGCTTCGGTATTCAGGTCATGCTCGGTATGCGTGGCCCGGAATTCCTCGAGAACCGCCGAGGCCTGCGACCAGTCTTCAAGCTTCATGAGCGCAGCCGCGGCATCGTATTCGGCAACGCTGCGAATATCCGACGTCGGTGCGACATCCTTGATGCGCAGGAAGTGATCTGCAGCCGTCCGGAAGTCCTGCAGCAGGTTCGCCTGCTCGCCCTGCTTGTAGATAGCGGCTGCGAGGCCATCGATGACGCTGGGGCGATTCTCATCGTCGTCCGCCGTCAGGCCGAGCACGCTCGTGTAGGCGAATTCGGCGTCCTGGTACTCGGCCAGGTCGATCGAGGAATTTGCGACCACCAACCAGGCCGATCGCCGCAAGCCGGCGTCCGATTCCGGGTAACGATCGATGAGCGCCTGTCCGGCAGAGATCGCGGCCGGAAAATCCTTCATCTCGTAGAGGTCGTCCGCGGCCGCGCCCAGCACCACCGCTGCCTGCTCGTGCCCGGGGTAGGTGTCGGCGAAGCGCAAGGAACTGACGACGGTCGCCTCCTTGACCTCGCGCTGCCGTGCACCGGTCGCGATCTTCAGTTCTTCACGATACGCGTAAATGGCGGCATAGCCGGCCGCCGATGCCTTGTCGTGCAGCTCGTAATCGTAGGCCGTCCGCTCGTATTCGGTCGCGGCCGCCGAGAATTCCTTGTTCTCCAGCAACAGATCGGCGAGCTGGTAGTTGATCTGCGGCGATTCGGTGTCGCCGGGAAATGAGGCGAGGAATTGTCGGTACCAGTGATTTGCTTCGGCAAACATCGCGGGCTGTTCGTCGAGCAGCGCCTCCTCCCGATACAGGGCGTGATAGTGATTCGCCAGGTCGGTGAGGTTTGTTTTCAGGAAGCCACGCACTTCGACCGATGCCTCGATGCCGTTGTGCAGCCAATACTCGGCATCGAGCGCGTAGTTGGTCGCAAATTCCTTCTTGGATTCGACGACGAGCTGCGGGAAACCGGCCTCGCCGAAAATCTCGACGACACGCATGCTGAAGTACGGCGAAACCTTGTGGTGCGGATTCAGTTCGATGAACGACTTGTAGACCGAGGTCGCGTCGTCATAGCGTAACTTGCTGAAGTAGAACTCACCCAGGTTGCCGTAGATCTTGTCGGCGTAGCTGCGCCTGCCGCGCTCCGCGAAATACTTGTCCACGACCTCGGGGCCGCCCAGGTTGGAGAAGCTGAGGCTGATGACGCGGAAGGTATCGGCAATGCGATGCTCGTCATTCTCTTCATCGACCTGGTCGAAGTCGTAACCGATCGACTGGCGGTAATCGAGCAGCGCCATGTAGTTGTGCAGTGCTTCCTCGTACAGGTACTGCTTGTAGTACGCCCATCCCTGCTTGTACAGCGCCAACTCGTAATAGGATGAGTCTTTACCCATGCGAATGATCGCACCGTAGGCATTCTCGGCATCGATGAACTTCTTCCTGACGAAGTAGTACTCGCCGCGACGGAAATAGACTTCGTCGAGATAGCGCGAGTGCGGATATTTCGCGACGAACTGGTCCATTACCGCCATCGCTTCGTCCGGCTGGCCGATCTCGTCGTAGGCCCGCGACATCTGGTAGAGCACCTGGTCGTTGCGCTCATAGTTCGGGTAGGTCTCAAGGATCTTCTTGTATGTCTGGATCGCCTCCCGCGGACCGGCGGGGATTGCCTCGCCATTGCCCGGCAGCCCGATTTCCGGCGAAGACGTGCCGGCCAGCAAGTCCTGGCGCTGTGTCGCCCGCTGCTCGAAGGCCTGGTCCGATTCCCCTGGCCCGTCAGGCCCGCTGTCGGACGCCGCGGCAACAATCTGCCCCGACTGACCCGCAAGGACCGGCGCCGCCATCTCTATCGGCGCGGCACCGGCAATGACGCCGTATTCCTGCTCGAGCTGCAGATCGGCGAGGCGCCGCATCGCCTCCGGCGTCATCGCGCTCTCGGAGGTTTCCTCGAGATAGCGCCGATAGCTCTCGGCCGCACGCTCCAGGCTATCCTCGAGGTATATCTCCTCGACATCGGCCGGCAGCTGCTGCAGTTCGGCGAGCGTGCCCTGCGGCGTCGTGGTGCTGCAGGCGCCAAGTGCGGCCAACAGGCCGGCGATCAGGAAAAGTCGCGGCCCGTTCATTCCTCGCCTGCCCTGGCTTGTGCCTGAGTCGCCCGGTCATAGCTGTCGGCCAGCGCGAAACGCGCCTTGTCGCGATAGGTCTCCAGCCTGCCGCGGCGCGCCATCAGCTCTTCGACGGCCACAGCCTCGAGCAGGTGGCCCTGCCGCGCCATCAGTCGACTGACCTCGTCCACGGCCTTCGCGACGCGTCCCCGCAGTCGATTGATCGGCGTGTCGTAACCTACATAGCTGTGTGTCGCCGCCTGTCGCGAACGCACGTATTGATCGTACTGCGCCTGTGCTACGGCCATGGCCTCGTCGAGTCCGCGCAGCTTGCGGTCGAACTCGGTGAAACGCTCGTGATACTCGGTCTCCAGCGTCCAGGTCAGCAGCCCTTTGAGGCGCTTCATGCGCGCGACCAGGGCCGCCTCGAACGGCGTGGACTCGTCCTCGAGGAGCGTCTCTATGTGTTCGATGCGCGCCAGCAAAGCCTGCTCCTCGCGCGTTGCCAGGAACTCGGGCCTCGGCGTCGTGAGCAGGTCATCGCGCCTGCGCACCAGCATCTTGTGTTGTTCTATTCGGAGCCGCATGCGCGAATCGAGCTCGCGGAACTCCCGATCGACATCGGGCAGCAGCGGTTCGTAGTGATCGTGGCGAACATCCACCATGTCATCGAAGGAATCGAAACTGGCCTGCCAGGCGAGCAGCTTTCTTTGCAGGTCGGCGAGATCCAGGAAATTCTGCAGGCCGGTCTGGAAGTCGTGCGAGGCCAGCAGCTGCATCATGTAGTAGGTTTCCGGCGCCTCGGGCAGGGAGCGCAGTCGAATGACCCAGTCCTTGTCTTGCTTGATTTCCTCGCGCGTCAGCGCCTCGAGGAAACGGCCCTCGCGAATGCTCTCTATTGATGCGCCCAGCTTTTCGACTTCCGTACCGAAGGCGTCGAGAGCAACACCGTAATTGACCGCCGCACGTCCGTGTATGTTCAGTTTCCCGTACGCGTAGGGTAGTGCGAGCATCGCCTCCTGTGTCGCACTGTCCGTAACCTCGCGAGCGGCAAGAATGTTCCACGGCACCAGTGCGCGTTCGTAATCTTCCTCCGACAGGCTCGCCCATCCGGCGCTAAGCAGCGCCTGGTTGGAGAACGGGCCGTCCAGCCGCACCCGGTTCAGGTACAGGCGTGCCTGGTCGTAAATGCCGTCTTCCAGGTAAATCGTGCCCAGCACGAGGTTCGACTTGTCACGTATCGCCAGTTCGGCGGGGTCGTCGGTGCTGATCTCACCGGCGCGAGCCAGCTGCTGCAAGGCCTGCTCGCGCCGGCCGGACTCCAGGTAAGCAATGCCGAGATTGTAGGCCGCGAAGCCACCGAAACTCTTCGAGTCCTGCAGGCCCTTGAGCACCTCGATCGCATCTTCGGAACGCTTCTCCGCGAGGTAGACGTTGGCGCGCAGGAATTCGATGTCATCGCGAATCTTCTCCGGCACTTTGCCTTCGATGCGATCCAGTGCGCGAATCGCGTCGGCCATCTGGTTCTTCTGGAAATGAATGCGCGCCAGCCTGAATGCGGCGTCGTTGCGAACTGACTCATCGACGGCCCCTTCGAGCACAGCGCGAATGGCGCGTCCGGCGCGATGGTGCATGCGATAGCGCAGCTCGAAATCGCCGAGATTGAACTCGGCCTGGTTCATGTGCGGATAGAGGGTGTCGAGTTCCGGTTCGTCAACGCCGTCGTGCTGCAGGACTTCGGAATCAAGTCGTTGAAGCGCCTCGAAGAAGTACCCCTGGTGCGCGTAGTAGAGCGCCTCGCCGAAGTAGAGGTCCTCGAGTTCCTCGCTATTGGCGGGGAGCGCGCACAGGGCCAGCAGGAGCCCGGCGATTGAGAGCGGTGCCCAACGCATGGTTTACCAGTCTCCGACCTGGATCCCGCTCGAGCCGAACTCCGGTTTGCCAAGAGTTATGCCAATCGCTTTGGGTTCGACGCCCTTGGCGAAAACAAAACTGTCGGACTCGCTCAGATCCTTGCCGCTCTTGAGCTTGCCCATCACCGTCACGTTGAGCTGATGCTCACCCGTGGGGTAGTTGCCCGTGTATATGCGCTGCACGCCGCCTTTTTGCAGGGCTTCGAGCTCCTTGTAGCTGTAGATGTGGTGCGTCGCCAACTGGCCGTCGATCTCGACCTTCACGGCATCGAGTCGGAAGTCGTCGCCGTGGTTCATGGCAACGAACAGCGCGACCTGGGTGTTACTCGGATACAGGAGGCGCTCTTCGAGATTGCCGAGCTCCGAGGCGATGCTCAGTACGTCGGACTTGATTTCCTGCACCTGCCCATCAAGGCTGCGCAACTCCTGACCGGAAATATCCTGTGCTTCAGCTGACGCCAACGGGATAAAGACCAGCAGGACCCACAATTGAATGCGGACCAGTTTCGTCATCGTACAAATCCCTCTTGATTTAACAAAATCCATTTGTTGGTGCCGATAACGCACATGCCGCGCGCGAACACGGCTGATGGCTAGTGTTTAGCAATTCGAGCAGACAAACCGTGAACTGGCGCTCAGTTCGCCGCCGTTACGGAAATCGGAGATATGTGAATCGGATCACGGCCGGACGCGGCGGGCCGCATCATAGTCGCCCTGACACATGATTGATGAATGGCTCACAACTCTGCAGGATGCCGGTGGCGCGATTCACTCAACCGTCGTTTCCGCATCGCCCTGGACACTGTTGTTCGTCGGGCTATCACTACCGTTCGTTGCGCTGATCATCCTGTCGCTCTACCGCAACCTCGCACGCATCGTTGTCGCCTATTACGGCACCATCGTTTTCCGTATCAGGAATGCCATCGCCGGCTGGAAAACCCAGCTGGTCGTCAAGTTCCGGCACTGGCTGCCGCAGCGGCAGTCGCACGACACCAGCTCACCGCCGCAAATAGAATTCGACGACTTCGATATTGCCATCCTGAAGGCCGTGGCGTCGGTCAAACCGGGCTTCGCGGTCAACGCCCCGGAGCTCGCGGAGCGATTCCGCGCCCGGCCGGTACGGGTACAACGCTGCCTCGAAAAGCTGAGAAGCAACAACATGCTCGAACCCGTCATTGGCTCGAACGAAGGCTTCGACAATTATCGCCTCAGCCAGCTCGGCGACGCATTCATGTCATCCTGGGCGCGACGCTCGAGCCGCGCCTGAATCGGCCTCGATCTGCGATAGTTGGCTCAGGGAGACGGCTGCGACAGCAGCTGTATCACGGCTTCCACACTCGCCGCCGAGTCGGTATCACGCGGCGCGAACTTCGCAAAGCTCGCCAGTAACTGTCCAACGTACCCTTCCGCGGGCGCGCGCAACGCAGCAGCGTCTATGGTGTTGGGTCGGTCGTCGTCACCCGCGGCGAGCAATTGCTCATACGGATTCGAGCGCAGGTTCGTCACCTGCAGGGCGCTCGACAACGCCTCCTCTTCCCCTGATACCTGGAATGTGCCTTTCCAGTCCTTGTGCCGCAGGGCGACCAAAGCACCCGTGCTGTCGAAATAGAACACTTCACGTCGCGGCCCGGTGCCCTGTGAACCGAGGAGGTACGGCTCGAAGTCATAGCCGTCGAGATGCGCTTTGTAGAGCTTCCCTGCCGCTCGCACACCGTCCCCCCGGAGGCGGTCCTCGAGGTCCTCGGCCCCTGCGATCGCAAGGAGTGTCGGCAGCCAGTCCAGGTGGGTCATAATTTCGTTCGAAACGCTGCCGGCGGCAATTCTCCCCGGCCAGCGCACAATCGAAGGTACCCGGGTGTTGGCGTCCGCGGCGGCGCCCGCGATGATTGAGAACGGCGAGATAGCGGTGCTGCGGGCCTTTCCGGTCACGGATCCGCCATCCGACGAATAGTGCACAATCGTGCTCTCTGCAATCCCGAGTTCGTCGAGCTTTTCGAGGAGCTTGCCGACATAGCCGTCGTGCTCGGACATGGCGTCGGCCGCAACCTGCGTCCGGGTTCCATTCCACCAGACGTAGAAAGGCTTGTTGTCTTCGTGAGCGCGTTCAATAAAGTCGGTAGCGGCAGCAACGGTCTCGCCGTCCAGTGTCGCCATGCGCTGGTCAGTCAGCGGTCCCGTGTCAACAATGCGGCCGTTAGCGTAAGAGCGAATGACGCCGCGTGCGCCTTCAATGTCCTCGCCGGCATAGTCGTAGAGGCTGCCGAAAAATTCGTCAAAACCATGATTGGTGGGCAGGTGGCGATCGCGGTCGCCCACATGGTGCTTGCCGAATAGCCCGCTCGTATAGCCGTACTCCCGAAGCAACAGGGCGATCGTGGGATCGTCCGCATGCAGCCCGACAGCGGCGCGCGGCATGGAATTCGCCGAAAGGCCAGTGCGAGCAACGCTCTGCCCTGTCAGGTAGGAAGCGCGTCCCGCCGTACCGGAAAAACCACCGTAGTAGTCGGTGAACAGCATTCCCTCGCTCGCCAGGCGATCGACATTTGGCGTGCGATAGCCCGCCACGCCGTGGGAATAGGCGCTGATGTTTCCCTGGCGCACATCGTCGCCCCATATCACCAGTATATTCGGCCGCTCCTCGGCGGCTGAAAAACCCGCGAGCGGCAGCGTCGCGAACACCAACAAGCGTGCCAGACGTTTCATGCCCATGCCCTGGTCCCCTCTTCACATAGCGTAGTCTCGATCTCCGACTGACCGTAGGGCAAGCTGTGCGGAAATGTCCAGCGACGCCGTCGCAGTACGATAGTTGGGGTCCGATATTCAATACTGTCTTCACCCTGATAGTCTTGGCGGTGAAACTTGGCGATCGATCCGGGGTCGTTATCTAAACAGTGGCCATTTAACAAATAAGACTAAACACGTGCTGCATCTTCAGAACATTCACAAGTCCTACGCCATGGGCAACCAGTCCCTGCATGTATTGCGCGGGGTCAATATGGATGTCGAGTCCGGGGAGCTGGTCTCGATCATGGGCGCGTCGGGGTCAGGAAAGTCCACGCTGCTGAATATCATCGGCATCCTCGATGACTATGACGACGGCGATTACACGCTGGATGGGCGCGAAATCGGCAAGCTGTCCGAGACTGCTGCAGCCGAGGTGCGTAACCGGCACATCGGCTTCGTCTTCCAGTCGTTCAACCTGCTCAGCTTCAAGAATGCCGCCGAGAACGTCGCGCTACCCCTCTATTACCAGGGCGTACGTCGCCGCAAGCGCAACGCGATCGCCATGGAATACCTCGACCGCGTCGGCCTGCTCGACTGGGCAGATCACCTGCCCGGTGAGATGTCGGGCGGTCAGCGACAACGCGTTGCCATTGCGCGCGCACTGATTGCCGAACCCAGCATCATTCTCGCCGATGAGCCGACCGGCGCGCTGGACAGCAATACTTCAAACGAGGTGATGCAGGTACTCAAGGATCTCAATGACAAGGGCAAGACCGTCCTGATCGTAACCCATGAATCGAACATAGCCGCGCAGACGAATCGCATCATTCATATTCACGACGGCGTGATCGTCAGCGAAGATGCGGATCCGGACCATGTTTAGTCTCGATCAGTGGCAGGAGATCCTGCAGGCTATCCGTACCAACAAGCTGCGCACGTTTGCCACGGCCTTCGGCGTGTTCTGGGGCATCTTGATGCTCATCCTGTTACTCGGCGCAGGTCAGGGGCTGCAGAACGGCGTACAGCAGAACATGCTACTCGACGCCATCAACAGCATCTGGATCATCCCGGCGCGAACATCCATGGCTTACCAGGGTATGCCGGCGGGCCGC
>JBFELT010000043.1:0-20251 GCA_041552015.1 Woeseiaceae bacterium | reverse complement strand
TCGAAGCACTGCAGCAGCACAGGGTCCGCAAGGTCCGGTGCTGGCGCCGAGCGCACATCACATCCCTTGTCGGCAAGCGCCGCACGAATGAAGCCAAGGAGCGGGTTGACGCGATCGAAACCAACCAGCGTAATCTGCGCGCCGCAAGGCGAGCGACCCGCCGTGATCAGGTTCCCGACAAGCGCTCCGAGGCCCGCTTCATCCACCCAGCCCTCGCGCTCGAGAATGCCGAGATAGCGACCCGCCGCCGCCGCAAACAGGCGATGGTCGTCGCTACGGGCGGCTTTCGCGACCTCGCGAATGCCCACCTGCCAGTCGGCCATGCGCGTCCATGCGTCACGCGCAAGCCGCACAATGCCTGCAATGCCGGATACGGATTCGCCGATTTCCCTGGCCAGGCAGCGCTCCCAGAGCAGCTGGCTCTGATGCGGATTAAGTCGCGTCGGCAGACTTGCCTGCGAGTCGGCGTTTTGCAGCTGATTGGAAAGCCAATCCTGCCACGAATAGATCGCCGGGCTCTCCCACGCGACGCGATTCAGCAAAAGCTGCTGTCGGGCAAACTCCGCCTGTAGCACGCGTGCGAGTCGACGATTCGCAGTGATTACGGTTGAGGAGCCTTGCAACGCATCCGGCAGCCACTGGTACATCGCTCAGGCGTGTTGTTCCAGGCAGGATTCAATTCGGTCAAAAACCGTATTGATCGTTTCGGTATCCGGCAACGTCGTTATTCTGAAATGATCCGAGTATGGCGTGTTGAAACTGCTGCCCGGGGCGACGAGCACATGGTGGTTCTCGAGAAGATCCAGCGCAAACGCCTGATCGCTGACGCGACCGTCGAAACGAGGGTCGAGCCGGACGAAAGCATACATGGCTCCCATCGGCGCCTGCACGCTCAGGTATTCACTGTCGGAAACCCTGTCGATGATTGCCTGCCTCGACTGGTACAGGCGTCCGCCAGGCTGCACCAGTTCGACGATACTCTGGAAACCGCCCAAAGCGGTCTGAACCGCCCACTGGCCCGGTACGTTGCTGCACAGGCGCAGCGCGGACAATAACTCCATGCCGTGCACGTACTCTGTAGCTCTATCAAGGTCGCCGCTGAATACACACCAGCCAACCCGGTAACCGCAGGCACGATAGACTTTTGACAGTCCCGAGAACGTCAGGCAGACCGCGCTGCTCACCAGGGTCGCCATCGGCAGGAATCGCGCCTCGTCGTAGACCATCTGATCGTAAATCTCGTCGGCCAGGATCACCAGCTGGTGCCGTTCGGCCAGTTCGACGAGTGCCTCGAGCGTCGGCCGGTCATAAACCGCGCCGCTGGGATTGTTCGGGTTTATGACGACGATTGCCTTGGTCTTGTTGTTGACCTGCCTTTCGATGTCGGCAATGTCCGGAATGAAGCGATCGTCCGGCCGGCAGGCATAGTGTCGCGTGACGCCGCCGTTCAGGGCTACCGCGGCACTCCATAACGGGTAGTCCGGGCTGGGAACGAGAACCTCGTCGCCCGGATTCAGCAGCGCACGCAACGACAGGTCGATCAGCTCACTAACGCCGTTGCCGATGAATACCTCGTCGACGCTGACGTTCATGACGCCACGACTCTGCTGCTGCATGACGACCGCCTCGCGAGCCGGAAATATCCCTTTCTGGTGGCAATACGGCTCAGCCTGAGCGAGGTTTTCGATCATCGCGAGACGCATCGTCTCCGGCGTCCGAAAGCCGAATAGCCCGGGATTGCCGATATTCAGCGAGATGATTTCGTAGCCCCGTTTTTCGAGTTCGAGCGCGCGATTTGCCAGCTGGCCACGTATCTCGTAACGCACGTCTTTGAGCGTTTCACTTGTCCGAATTTGTCGTTCCATAGTAGCGGTCGTTAAGGTGGCCATGCGTCAAACGGCTGAACTTGCGTGAAGCTCGGCTATTAATTCGTCAGAGTACCCCAACCACTCGCGCAAAACCTCATCCGTGTGCTCGCCTAACAGGGGTGGCGCATGCGCGTAATGGACCGGCGTCAGCGTAAAGTCAACGGGATTTGCCACGACGGGGACACTCTGGCCAAGCGAATTGGAAAGTTGTCGCACCAGGCGGCGCTCTTCGGCATAGCTGCCGGACAGTACCTGTTCCAGGTTATTGATCGGCCCCGCCGGCACGCCGCAGTCTGCAAATACCTTGAGCCAGTGTGCCGATGTGTTCGTGATTAACGCCTGCGCGAGCAGATCGACCAGCGCCGCCCGATTGGCGACGCGGTCGCTGTTGCGCCGAAACCGACTGTCGGCGGCCAGGCCGGGCTGCCCGATGCCCTCGACGCAGGCCGAGAACTGCCGGTCGTTGCCGACGGCCAGCATGATATTGCCGTCGCGGGTGGCGAATGCCTGGTATGGCACCAGATTGGGATGTGCCGTCCCCATTCGCGTCGGCACGTCACCGCCGACCAGGAAGTTCATCGCCTGGTTTGCCAGCCATGCGACCTGGCTGTCGTACAGCGGAACGTCGATATGCTGCCCCAGGCCCGATTCCCTGCGCGCGTTCAGGGCCGCGAGCACCGCCGTCGTGGCGTACATGCCCGCCATGATATCGGCAATCGCGACGCCCACTTTTTGCGGGCCGCCGGGCTCCTGTTCGCCGGGTCCGGTAATGCTCATCAAGCCCGCGGAGGCCTGCATCATCGCGTCATAACCCGGCTCGCGGGCCCTGGAGCCGCGTTGCCCGAAGGCCGAAATAGAGCAGTAAATAAGCCGCGGATTCAGAGCGAGCATCTCCCCTGCTCCCAGCCCGTAGCGTTCCAGTGTGCCCACCTTGAAGTTCTCGAGCAGCACATCCGCCTGCGTGACCATATCCCGTATGATCCGCTGACCCTGCGGTGCCGCGAGATTGACGGTAACCGAGCGCTTGTTGCGATTTGCGGACAGGAAATAGGCAGACTCGCCTTCGCTGTCGCCGTCCAGCCAGGGCGGACCCCACTGGCGTGTGTCGTCGCCTTTTCCCGGTCTCTCGATCTTGACCACGTCTGCGCCGTAGTCGCCAAGCAGCTGACCGGCCCAGGGTCCCGCGAGGACGCGGCTCATGTCGAGCACACGGATGTTCGTCAACGGCGCGGTCATGCTACGGCAAAACTCCAGGCACCTGGGGCCTTAAAAAAACCCGGCCAACCTTGCGGTTGGCCGGGCGGGTCCGCACGGAGATTGCGGATTGCGTGACTCAGTCGCGTGACGATTAATCGTCAGCGTCCGGGTCCAGCTCTTCTACATCGGCACCCTTGATGTCCTTGGGTTCCGGTGCTTGTTCGTATTCCGGCTTCTTCCTGCCGTACCGAATAAGAAGGTCCTCTTTTTCTTCGGCACTGATTTCCCTGATCGAGGCTATCCTTATGGACTCCCCGTCGAAATGGCCGTCAAAGACGACCTCGCTGAATCCCGAGCATATCCGGCCAGTCGGTGATTTGAAGCCAATTGCCCAGTTGGACCGGAGTCCGAAAGCCCTGCTTTGGAGGGCTACGTGGTACTGGCGGCGCCCCGAGGCGGACACAATGAGATTCGACTCATCAAGGACGCTGTATCCTCGGATACTTGGCTGATAGATGCAATCCGAGCGGAGCGAATCGCTCCTTTCCTCGCCGCTGCGCGTGCCCGCACATGCTACTAAAGTACTCAAACTAAGTACGATAAGTGTTTGTTTTAAAATACTAATTACTGTGTTGATTTTCGTCATAATCGCGGTACCGTTTTCAACGAGCCATGCTCGCCCACGCGATAATTAGACAGCCATTCAGCATTAAGTTTACGCCAAATCCGCAGCCCGGGAGGGCCGATCCGGGCCCTCGCCGACGGCAACGGGCCGCTTCGGATCCCGGATCCACTCGCTCCAGGATCCAACATAAAGACGCGGCTCCCGGTAGCCCGCCTGCAGCGCGGATATCGCCAGGTGACAGGCCGTTACGCCCGAGCCACACATCGCGATCCACGATGCTTCGGTGTCGTCGCCCAACACGGATGACCAAAGCAACTCGAGTTCCTCGCGGGACCGCCAGCGTCCCTGCTGGTCGAGGCTCCGCGTGTACGGCAGGTTGATTGAGCCGGGTATGTGACCCGCGACGGCGTCGATGGGCTCGACCTCCCCCAGGAATCGGGCGGTATCGCGCGCGTCGATCAGCTTTAATTCCGATATCGCGGCACTGTTTCCCACGAGTTCGTCCGTGGTTACGATCCTGTCGCCCCGGGGGTTCGCCGCGAATACCCGCTTTTTCGCGCGCTCTTCACCAGCGACAACCGGCCTCGCCTCGGCCAGCCACTGCTCGAAACCGCCGTCCAGCAATCGCACCCGGTCATGGCCCATCCAGCGCAACAGCCACCAGGCGCGAGCCGCCAGCGCACCGGCGCCGGCGTCATAAACGATGACATCGGTATTGGGGCCGATTCCGAATTCTCCGAGGGTCGCAGCCAATTCGCTGACCTCTGGAAGGGGATGACGCCCACTGTCAGGACGAATGGGCGCCGACAGGTCATTATCGAGGTCAGCAAAAACCGCGCCACGGATATGGCCTGCTTCATAGGCTCGCCTGCCCGCCGCCGGATCACCGAGATCGAAACGGCAGTCGATTATGCGTATGTCCGGGTTGTCGAGACACGACGCCAGATTCTCAGTGCTAATCAAGTTGCTGTTTTGCGTCATTGGCAGCGTTCGGTATTGGGGGATTTGATCTTGTACACGGTGGAACCGTCGTAGACAATAGCGGGCCGTGGGGCAAGCCCGCGGCAGCGACAGTTTCAAACAGGGAGCCGAATACGTGGAAAAGATTATTGTTGGCCTGAAACGTGTAGTGGACTACAACGTTCGGGTACAGGTCAGGAGCGACGGCAGCGGTGTCGAAACGGCTGGTGTCAAGATGAGCATCAATCCGTTTGATGAAATTGCCCTCGAAGAGGCGCTGCGCATCAAGGAGCGTGGCGAAGCCACCGAGGTGGTGGTCGTTTCGATCGGCACGGCTGACGCACAGCAACAGTTGCGCACCGGATTGGCAATGGGCGCCGACCGCGCAATCCTCGTCGAGACGGACTCCCCGCCTGACGCGCTGACAGTCGCACGCGTCTTCAAGGCCATCGTGGATCGCGAGAGTGCCGACCTGGTTATTCTCGGCAAACAGGCTATCGACGATGACAACAGCCAGACCGGTCAGATGCTGGCAGCGATCTGGGACCGTCCGCAGGCAACATTCGCATCGGAAGTGCGATTGGACGGAACAGTAGCGACGGTGACTCGCGAAGTCGATAGTGGATTGGAGACCCTCGAGATCGACCTGCCGGCCGTGATTACCGTCGATCTGCGACTGAATGAGCCTCGCTACGTCAAGCTGCCGGACATCATGAAAGCGAAGAAGAAACCGCTTGATAGCATTCCGCTCGCCGAACTGGGCATCGTTGCGGCTCCGGCGCTGGGCGAATCCGAATTCAAACCGCCTGAAGGCCGGCAGCGAGGCGTCATGGTGGAAGACGTCGCTTCCCTGGTTGCGGCGCTGAAAGACAAAGGACTTGTGTAATGGCCAAGATACTCATCGTCGCCGAGCATAATGGCGCAGCCCTCAATTCAAGCACGGCCAAGTGTGTTGCCTGCGCAGCACAAATGGACGGCGCCGAGATCGACATCGCCGTATTTGGCGCGTCCGTCGCGGAGATCGCCTCAGACGCCGCCAGTATCAGCGGTGTCAGCCGGGTACTCACGGTCGAACGGGCAGAGAATCATCCGGCAATTGCCGCGATCCTGGCGCCCCAGATCGTGGCCCTGGCGGCGAATTACAGCCATGTATTTGGTCCGTCGACGACTTTTGGCAAGGACCTGATGCCGCGCGTTGCCGCGCTCCTGGGCGTTAACCAGGTAAGCGACATCATGAGCGTCGAGGGCGACTACCGCTTCAAGCGGCCTATCTATGCCGGCAATGCAATAGTTTCCGTCGAGGCGCCCGCGGACAGCACCGTTGTCGCTACGGTCAGAACGGCGTCCTATCAGGCTGCCGAAGGCGGCAACAGCGCCCCTGTCGAAAGCACCACAGTGGATTTCGACATTCCCACTCACACGCGATTCGTCGAGCTGAAGGCGGCCGCGTCGGACAGGCCGGATCTGCAGAGCGCCACCAGAGTCGTTTCGGGCGGCCGGGCGCTCGGCAGCGAGGAGAATTTCGAGCTCATATTCAAACTCGCAGACAAGCTCGGTGCGGCGGTCGGGTCGTCTCGTGCCGCCGTTGACGCCGGCTATGTGCCGCCCGAAACGCAGGTCGGCCAGACCGGACAAATCATCGCGCCGGACCTGTACATTGCGATCGGCATCTCGGGGGCGATTCAGCACATCACGGGTATCAAGGACGCTGGTACGATCGTGGCGATCAACAAGGACGAGGAAGCGCCTATTTTTGAAGTTGCCGACATCGGACTCGTTGGGGATCTGTTCGCACTGGTCCCTGAACTGACCGACGCGCTCTGACTCTCGAGCAGACGGCGCGAAGAAGCCGGAAAGACGGAGTGACCCGATCACCCCGGGGCCACTCCGTCTGATGTTCAGACGAAAACGCGGGCTACAGGGCGCCGAGGATTGCCTCGGCCTTGCTGACCTCGAACTTCCCAGGCGCCTCAACAGCAACGTGAGTCGCGACGCCGTCATCCACGATGATTGCGAATCGCTGGCCACGCATGCCCATGCCGAATCCTGTGGCGTCCATCTCGAGACCCAGGGCCCTGGCGTATTCCCCGTTGCCGTCGGCAAGCATCATGACGTCGTCACCCGCGCCGCGGTCCTTTCCCCAGGCGTCCATAACAAACACATCGTTGACCGCCATACAGGCGATCGTGTCGACGCCTTTCGCTTTTAATGCTGCCGCGTGCTCGACAAAGCCGGGAAGATGATTCATCGAGCAGGTCGGCGTGAATGCGCCCGGAACCGATACAAGCACCACCTTTTTTCCAGAGAACAAGTCGTCGCTAGAGATTGCGCCTGGGCCCGCATCGGTCATCACGCCGAACGTTCCCGACGGCATTTTCTGGCCAGCTGAAATCGTCATCAAAAATTACTCCTGTTGAGGTATTGAGATGCGGGGCGCAATCGGCAATGATTTTGCTCCGCATTGGACCGATTCTAGCAGGAAGAGAAACGCTATGGACTTCGCATTGACTGAAGAGCAGGAACTTATCCGGGATGCCGCTCGTGATTTTGCTCAGAAAGCGATCGCACCGGTCGCCGCGGAATTTGATGCCAGCGGGAAATTTCCGCTCGAGACGATTCGACAGGCTGGCGAACTGGGCTTCATGGGGATCGAGATACCCACTGAATACGGCGGCTCCGGTCTGGATTCGATTTGCTATGTGCTGGTGATGGAGGAGATCTCTGCTGCGGATGCCTCGCACGGCACGATCGTATCGGTTAACAACTCCCTGTTCGGCGTACCGCTGCTTGAGTTCGGGAGCGAGGCGCAGAAGAAGACCTACCTGACGCCCGTGGCCTCGGGGGAAGTAAACGGTGCATACGCGCTAACCGAGCCCCAATCGGGCTCGGACGCGGCGACGATGCGCAGCAAGGCAGAACGCTCTGCCGATGGGGCTACCTACAAGATCAATGGCAAGAAAGCCTGGATCTCGTCCGGGCCGGTGGCTCGCTACATGATTGTTTTCACGCAGACGGTAACGAGCGATGGTGAGTCCGTCGGCATCAGCGCCTTTGTCATCGACACCGAGAAGCCGGGCTTTCGGGTCGGCAAGACAGAGCCCAAGCTCGGGATTCGTGCCTCGGCCACCTGCGAGATCGAGTTCGAGGACTACGTATGCCCCGCCGAGAACCGCATCGGTGACGAAGGCCAGGGGTTCAAGATCGCACTGACTGTTCTGGATGCGGGCCGGGTTGGCGTTGCGGCGCAGGCGGTCGGCATCGCACGCGCAGCCTACGATGCGGCCGTCGAGTATTCGCGAGAGCGCAAGGCATTCGGGTCGTCCATCGGCAGTTTCCAGGCGATACAGCACAAGATCGCCGACATGAAAATGAGAATCGATGCGTCGAGATTGCTGGTACTCAGAGCCGCATGGTCCAAGGAGCAGGCCAAGAAGACGGGCGCGCGTAACACGCTGAACTCCAGTATCGCGAAACTCCATGCGTCGGAAACCGCCATGTTCGTCACGCACCAGGCGCTGCAGATTCATGGTGGTATGGGTTATAGCAAGGAGTTGCCACTGGAACGCTATTTCAGGGACGCCAAGATCACCGAGATCTACGAAGGAACCAGCGAAATCCAGCGAATGGTGATCGGGCGCGCCGAGACCGGCCTGCGGTAGGACTAGTAGTCGTTTTCCCCGACGCGCACCACCAGACCGTCGAGTTGGTCTGATACCTCGATCTGGCAGGTCAGGCGGCTGTTCGATTTTCGTTCAAATGCCGCATCGAGCATGCTGTCTTCCATGTCATCCATTTCAGGCAACTTGTCCAGCCACTGCTCGTCGATATAGCCGTGGCAGGTCGCACAGGCGCAGGCACCGCCGCACTCAGCGACGATTCCATCGATGTCGTTATTGATGGCACCTTCCATGACCGAGTAGCCGTTCTCGACCTCGACTTCGTGTCGCTCTCCATCGGTTGTGACATACGTAATTTTGGGCATTGCTTCAGTCCACGCTTGAATGACGCGCAATTTTAGGGGCGTTGATCGTTACCGGTCAACGCCCCATGGTATCTGAGATATTTTTTCCCCTTCGGGGATGACTGCGTCAGACGCGCTGGGCTTGTTCCTTCTTGGCATCAAGTTCCTGGCGTTTTTTCCGAGCCGCTTCCTCGGCCAGGCGGATTTGTCGATTTCGTTCGACATCCGCATCGATGACCTGAATCCACTGGTTCGCCGTGCGTTTGGAGCGCGGCGTTCTCGATGCTGCCGCGAAGGCCTCCTTGGCGTCCGCATAACGTCGCTGGTTGTAGAGGCACATGCCCAGCGAGAGTTGCATGTTATCGGGATTCTTCAGTCCGCCCTTGCGAATCGCGTCATTCGCCGACTTTACGCACTCGCTGTAGTTGCCGACGTTCAGGTACGCGTTGGCGAGGCGTTGATCCAGTTCGCCATGGGTAGCCAGTTTGGCCGCGGATTGCAGCGCGGGAATGGACTTCTCGTCTTCCATGGCGAGCATCCAGGCCTGCGACAAGAGACGGTAGTTCTTCTCGGTCTTCGGCACGATGCCCGCGGCCATCTTCTCCTCGAGCAGCTTCCCCGCCTTGTACGGCACTTCCGCCTGCAGATACAGCTGCGCCATGGTTACGAACTCGGTGTCCTTTTCGAGCATGCCCTGGGTATGTGCGGCATCGTAGGCATATATCAGCTTCTCATCTTCGCCGAGCTCGGTAAACGCGCCCGCGAGTGACTTCCAGTAGCGTGCCTTTGGCCAGTTCTGCAGCAGGATTTTCTGAATGTCGCGAACCTTCGCGTAATTTTCCTGCTGGAAATACGCGAAATTGAGAAGTCCGTACCAGTCCTCTTTCAACGGCAAATCGCGTTCTCTTGCCACGCGCATGGCGTTCTCTATAGGTTCCACCATCTCTTTGTAGCGCGACAGGTTGTAGAGTATTTGCGCCCGGAGAATGAAGGGCTCGGGTGCGGGATTTGTTTCCAGAAGGAACCACTTGTCAATCGTCTGCAGCGCTTTTCCGTATTGCTCTTCCATCGTTAGCAGCTGCGCCATCGTAAAGGTCGTCTGCTTCGCCATCTGGGGCTCGAGGCTCGGGATCGCCAGCATCTTTTCGTAGGTACGGATCGCGCTCTTCGTGTCGTCCATGTTGTAGTACACGAAACCCAGGTAGTTCAGGACGTTCGCCTGCTCGTATTCAGTGAGTTTATCCGGGTTATACAAGGCATCGAGGGACCTCAGCGCCGCTTTGTAGTCTTTTGCATCGACCAGCTCCTGCGCCTTCTGAATCTTTTCGTAGACCTCTTTACTGACGGCCTGCGCCTGCTTGGTCTTCTGCTTGTCGCGATCTTCCTCGGTTGCCCTCTGCGCTGCGGCATTTCCAAATGCCAAAACACCAACAATCAACGTCAGGCAGAGCTTCGAAGCGATTTCACGATTGATTTTCATGTCAAAAAAGTCCTCTTGGATGGCTCATTACCGTCCTCACGTTCAATTGGCCCTATTCTTCAAGCTGGAACGATATTCGTGTCTTGACGCCCGGAACATCAACGGGAACGCCGTCGACAACCCTGGGCTTGTACTTGAACTTCAGAACCGCACGAATGGCAGCGCGTTCAAACAGGCTACTGGTGGATTGCAGGACGATCGGGTCTCGCACCGTTCCTGCCGTCGTCACCGTGAAGGACAGATCGACGAATCCCTCAAGTCCCCGCGACAATGCCCGGGCCGGGTACACCGGTGCAACGCGAACGATCGGCAGGTAGTCGCCTTCAGCGATGTTCATCCCGCCAGGTCCACCGATGTCGGTGTTGGCCGATACGCTCGGCGCCGCGACATTGATAGACGGCGCATCGGGATTGATGTTGTCCATTTCCTGCGGCGGTGTTTCCGGTGGCGTCTCCGGCGGTTTCGGCGGCTTCTCCGGCGTAATGTCCGCGACGTTCAGGTTCTCATTGCGCTTGACCCGCACAAATTCGAGCTTGTGACGTTCGCGCGGATCTGTCAGCGCCGTCTTGCCGGTGACGATGAGCAGCTGCATCACGAACAACAGGCTCAGGGTAATGATGGTTCCAATTACAATCGAAAAAACATACCGACCTATCATGGTCCGGATCTCCTTGGAAGACACTGCATTTTCGTGTTTATAACGCGCATCTCCATGATTAAGACAAGTGTCGTGGCCACAGGTTCCTAGCCGTCATCCGACGCAATCGCCACATTGGTGACGCCGGCACCCTTCGCTGCTTCCATAACGATTACCAGCGTCTCGTGCGTCGATTCCTCGTCGGCCTGAATAACAATCGAGCCTTTCGGGTTCTCGGCGTGCAGCTGGGCGATAACACCGCGCACGGCGCGTGGGTCTCTCTTCTTGCGATCAATCCATATTTCGTCAGTCGCACTGATGGCAATGAGAATCGAGGCGTCGTCCTGGGTATCCGCCGTCACCGTGTCCGGCCGTTCCACCTGAATGCCTGCCTCCTTGATGAAGGTGGCCGTCACGATGAAGAAGATGAGCATGATGAAGACGACATCCAGCATGGGTGTCAGGTTGATTTCGTTCTCTTCTTCCTCGACGTTCACGCCGTGTTTTTTTCGCATGGCTGTAGTCCTGTTCAGATCGCGATCAGCTTCGGTCCGCGATGGATATGTTGTAAACGCCGGCGCTTCGCGACGAGTCCATCACTTCGACGAGAACCTTGTTCGACGACTTCGGGTCGGCCTGAATGACCACCGATCCTTTGGGGTTTTCCGCGTGCATTCTTTCGATGTTTGCACGCACGGCCCTTGGATCAATGAGGCGCCGGTCGATAAAGATTTCGTTATTGGCGCTGATCATGACGAGAATGTTGGCATCTTCAGGTTTGGATTCCGTAACCGGCGCGTCCGGACGATTTACGTCGATACCGGCTTCCTTGATAAAGGACGCAGTTACGATAAAGAAAATGAGCATAATGAAAACGACGTCCAGCATGGGCGTCAAATTAATCTCATTCTCGTCTTCGTCAAAATGAATGTCATCCAGATGATGGCGACTCATGTTAGTTATCCCCTAGTGGTCCATCGTGAGCGAGTCTTCGAGGAACCCGACTTCGCGCGTCGCACGACGGCTCAGCAGGGTTACCAGTAGCACCCCGGACAGCGCCCCCACCATCCCGGCCATCGTCGGAACTGTCGCCTGCGAGACACCCGCCGCCATCGCCCGGACATTCCCGGAGCCAGAGACAGCCATGACCTGAAAGACGCTGATCATGCCCGTCACTGTGCCAAGAAGGCCCAGCAACGGACACAAAGCAACCAGCGTTTGAATCAGGTTGATGCCCTTGTTCGTCGCTTCGCTGAATCTCGAAATCATCAGCTCACGAATTTGCAGCGCATTCCAGGACCGCCGCTCCGGACGGGCTTCCCAGTTGTCATGAATCTCACGTGACATCTTGCCCATCGAGGTGCGGAAATACATGATCCGTTCGATGATCACGACCCACATCAGGAAGATGGTGATCGCAATGACCTTGAGCACCGGACCACCGAGACTCATGAAGTCCCGAATTGCTTCGATAGCATCAGCAAGCCAAAGCATGGCGACTCCTTTTCGGCTTTAGCCTTTGCGTTCGGAGTGCTGTGCAACCAGACCAGCGCTCTGAGACTGAAGAATGTTGACGATCTTTCGGCTCTGGCCACTAACGACCGTGTGCAGCAAGACCATCGGGATGGCGACGACGAGGCCAAGTACCGTTGTCATCAACGCCTGCGAGATACCACCGGCCATCATCTTCGGGTCACCGGCGCCATACAGCGTGATGACCTGGAAGGTTTTGATCATACCGGTAACGGTACCCAGCAGACCCATCAGCGGTGCCACGGCCGAAACGACCTTGATAAACAGCAGGCCCTTGGTTAGACCCGGCATCTCCTTGAGCGCCGCTTCGCTGAGTTTCAGCTCGATCGTATCGGTATCGGCACCCTTGTTACTCTCGTACGCGGCAAGCACGCGGCCTAGCGGGTTATCCGTGCTGGCGGTGTCGCGCTTCAGCTGAGCGGTGACCTTGCGGCTGTCGTTTGTCAGGGACACCCAGCGCAGCAACGCAATGATCAGGCCGATGATACCGAGGGCGATGATGCAGTAGCCGACGATGCCACCCTGCTCGATGCGGTCCTTGATGGTTGGCGACTCGACCAGCAGACCAAGGATGCCGCCCTTGGTAACGTCGAGACCAAAATCGACCGTACCGCTGTCCGCCGCCATGAGATCGGCAGTCGTGGACGTATAGCGACCCTCCGGCTGGCGCAACAACTCAGCGATCGACTGCTCGTCCGGGTCATACTCGAGATAGCCGTTCTCCGACACGATGTTGAACGCGCCGACACGAACGACCTCCATCTCTTCCTGCTCGCCATCCGCACGCGTCACGAGGTGATTGAAGCGGGTGACCTTGCCCGTTTCCACTACCTCTTGCTGCAGCATGCTCCAGAGCCTCTCGATGTCTTCGATCGACGCAAGACTGCTGGCACCGGCCATCTTGCTGCCGAGTTCAACGAGGAATTTGGAGCGATCCGGGTACTCGATATTGGTGAGGGAAGCGCTGAAGCGACCCTGGGCATCACCGGAAACCGTCTGCAGAACACCGAAAAGCTCTTTCAGTGCGCCGAGACGTTCGTCCAGCGCCTGGCGCGCCGTAATGATGGACTGCTGGTTTTCCTCGAACTGCTGCTCGAGCTGCTGGCTGGTATTTTCCTCACGCGTACGTTCGGCTCGGGCCTGGTTCAGCAGAGACTGCTGCTTGTTCTTGTCCTGTGCGAACGCGGCTTCGCGCTTACGATTCTCCTGGGAGTCCCGCGCCTGGCCCTGCTCGATAAGCTTGAGCAGCTCGCCCATGCTGCGAGCTTCGCCCTGGGCGTTTGCGGTGGCGGCCATGCCCAGACTCAGAAGTCCGGCAACTATAATGAGTGTAATACGTTTCATTTAATTAGCCTCCGCTGCTGGAACGGGAACAATGATCAATTCCGGCGCAATCAACTGTTTCGCAACCCGCAGTCCCTTGCGAACTTCGTTTCGGGCCGAATCATCGCGAACCCAATCCCGCGCGTCGTTGTCCCAGCGCCCGGTAATCTTCGTGTCATCCGACTGAAAATAGAGACCGATTCGACCTACACGCAACATATTGTAGGAGCGCGTCGCGTTCTCGAAATTGTCAATCGTTTGCGTGTAATTCTCGATGGTGGTGCCATAGTCGTTCTCGATCTGGTACGCCTCCATCACCTTGCGGAACTTCTCGGCAACACTGACATCGGAGCGTTCCATGATGTCTTTGAGGTTTTCCACACGCTCGGTACGTTCCTTCATAAGAAAAGGAATATCCAGTTTGATCGACTGCTCGAGGCCGTCGATCATGCGTTCCATAAGGGGGAAGATCTGCCGATTGATGACATCGACCTGATCCATCGACAACGAGATGTCCTCCAGCACGGCCGATTGCCCTTCAACCTGGGCCCGCATCAGCCGGTTATAGACCTTTAGTCCGTCGATTTCCTTGTTTATCGACCTGTACTGGTCTTCCAGTGAGCGAGTTCCCTCGACAATCTTGTTAATTCGCTCCTGCGACTGTTGTGCCAGGTTCAGCCGACGTTGATCAGCCTGCAAAACCTGATCGACGGTCTGGGCGAAAACGCTGCCGGAGAGCGCGATTACCGTTGTCGCGAAAAACGCCGCGGTAATGCGCCGACTGCTGCTTATGCACCGATTCATGAACGCTCCTTAAAGGTCGTAATGTTGTTGTTAATAGTTACGGAGAGGGATGCAACGTATCCGTTGAATACATGCACAAAACGAAATGAGAACGTTCATAACGCCCCCTGTTGCGCACGCGGCCCTCTCCAGTTTCGCCGCGCGGCGATGTTGTTCGTGTGGAATTCGACTTTCTCTCTCTAGCCTTTGGCAATCCTGGCAAATGCTGCCAGGTTTTCCCGCCATTTATTCCTGTAATTTTAGAAGGTCCCCCGACCTTCGAGGGCAAGAATAACACATGCTTCTCAGATGACCAGCCCATCAACAACATAACGTAACAGGTCGCCGCGGCTGTGATTTTTTTGACTCGTAAAGCGAGTACTTTGGTGGCTGATCGTTCGTGTCGGTCGGAGACGCTCTTAGCATGACGCGCCACTAAGCTGCTATTGCAGCACGCCGTCGCTTTTGCGGCGGCATGCTGCACTGCTGCCCTTTCAGATTATGGACTTACGACCGATTATTAATTCTCATTGTTTGGTAACAGTCGTAACCGATTATTCAGCGGTTGACATCATTGTCACCTTCCAACATGATTCGGCGATATGACCGGATACTCACAGACGGCGCATCACGGGTTTTGGCTCGTGCTTCGTCTTGACCTGCTCCTCCTCGGGAGGCCTGGCGGGTAGCGCGTATCTGGCTAACGGACACGAAGACCCCGCATCCGAATGGATCGTGGGGTTTTTTTTATGAAAATTGCATCAGGCTGAGGTAGCAACATGCAAATGTACTCGGAAGCAGACGTCGATCAGGCGTGTCTCGCGGATCATCAAATCACCATCCTTGGCTATGGCAGCCAGGGGCGCGCGCACGCGCTGAACCTGAAGGACAGCGGCCTGAGAGTTGTGGTCGGGCTTCGCAGCAGCGGCGCCAGCTGGGCCAAGGCCAAGGCCGACGGCTTGACGGTGATGGAGCCCAGGGAATCGGTCAAGGGTGCCAAGATCGTCATGTTCCTGACCCCTGACATGGTGCAGAAGTCGCTGTACGAGTCCCTGGTGGATGATATCGAACACGGCGCGACCCTGATGTTTGCGCACGGCTTCGCGGTCCACTACAAGCAGGTTGACCCCCGAGCTGACCTGGACGTCGCGCTGATCGCCCCGAAAGGACCAGGCGGCCTTGTGCGCCGGCAGTATGAGGAAGGCCATGGCGTCCCGTGCCTGGTTGCGGTTCATCAGGATGCCACTGGCGATGCGCTGAAGATCGCCCTGGCGTATGCGGCGGGTATCGGCGGTGCCCGTGCCGGCGTCATCGAAACGACGTTTGCCGAGGAGACCGAGACTGACCTGTTTGGCGAGCAGGCCGTTCTTTGCGGTGGCGCGACCGAGCTGATCGTTGCCGGATTCGAAACGCTCGTCGAAGCCGGTTACCAGCCGGAAGTCGCCTACTACGAGGTCATGCACGAACTGAAGCTGATCGTCGACCTCCTGCACGAGGGCGGCCTTAAGAAGATGCACAAGTTCATTAGCGATACGGCTGCCTGGGGCGACATGATCAGCGGACCCCGGGTAGTAGACAGCAACTCCCGTGCAGCCATGAAGGACATTCTCGGTGATATTCAGGACGGTACCTTTGCCAGGAACTGGATCGCCGAGAACCAGAACGGCATGCCCGAATTCAAGCGCCTGATGCAGGCAGACCTTGACCACCCGATCGAAAAGGTCGGCGCCGATCTGCGCGGCCGTATGGACTGGTTGCAGGACTAGCATCGACGTCAATTCGTCGAACGATAGAGAAACAGCGGAGGATAGATCCGATGTCAGACTCACAGATACGCATCTTTGACACAACCCTGCGGGACGGGGAACAGGCCCCGGGCTGCAGCATGACGCTGAGTGAAAAACTGCGTGTCGCAAAGGCGCTATCCGAACTCAGGGTCGACGTCATTGAAGCCGGGTTTCCGGCCGCCTCGCCGGGCGACTTTGAATCGGTCAAGGCAATCGCTGACCGTAACTTCGGACCGGTTATCTGCGGGCTGGCGCGTTGCAATGCGGCCGATATCGAAAAGGTCTACGAGGCGGTAAAAGGCGCAGAGCGACATCGCATTCACGTATTCGTCGCGACCAGCGCGATTCACCGTGAGCACAAGTTGAAAATGGCGAAGGAAGAAATCATCAAGAGCGCCGTCGGCGCCATTACGATGGCCCGCGAACTTGTTGACGATGTTGAATTCTCGCCGGAAGACGCATCCCGTACCGAGCTTTCCTACCTCGCCGAGGTTGTCTCCGCGGCAATCGAGGCCGGCGCGACCACCGTGAATATCCCCGACACCGTCGGCTATACCGTACCGGCGGAATTCGACAGGCTGTTTCGCTACCTGAAAGAGCACGTAGCCGGCATTGACGACATTGTTCTCAGTGTCCACTGCCACGACGATCTCGGCATGGCCGTTGCAAACAGCCTGGCGGCCGTCAAGGCAGGTGCACGGCAGATCGAATGCACGATCAACGGCATTGGTGAACGGGCGGGAAACTGCAGCCTCGAAGAAGCGGTGATGGCAATCAAGACCCGCGCCGAATTCTTCGGCGTTTCGACCGGGATCGATACGACCCGCCTGTATCCGGCTTCACGCCTTGTTTCGAACATCACCGGCATGCATACGCCCCGCAACAAGGCAATCGTTGGCGAAAATGCCTTTGCCCACGAGGCCGGCATTCATCAGCACGGCATGCTTCAACATGCGTCGACCTACGAGATCATGCGCCCTGAAGACGTGGGCCTGAGTCGTTCGAACCTCGTTCTGGGCAAGCACAGCGGCCGCCACGCGTTCCGGGACCGCGTTACCGAGCTCGGTTTCGCACTCGACGAGCTCGAGACGAATCGGGCATTCAAGGCGTTCAAGAAGCTCGCCGATCAGAAGAAGGACGTCTATGACGGTGACATCGAGGCCATCATCATGAATGCGGATGGCATGTCCTCCGGTCCCTGGTCACTGGTCTCTCTCGAGGTGCAGACCCACACCGATCAGCCCGCGACCGCGGCAGTCATCCTCGCCAACGAGGATGGCAGCGATGCCACAGCCAGCGCGCACGGCGATGGCCCTGTCGCGGCGGCATTTCTGGCACTTGAAAATGCCACGGGCGTCGAGCTGACGCTCAGGAATTTCGAACTGCACAGCGCATCGATTGGCGAGGACGCCCTGGGCGAGGTCACGGTCACCGTCGAACACGAGGGCGAGAGTTACCGGGGTCGCGGGGCAAGCGTGGACATCGTCGAGGCGGGTTGCCGGGCCTGCCTGGAGGTCATGAATCGAATCCTGCGACGCAGGCAGCACGGCGGCTCCGGGCGCGGAAAACGCAATCCGGAACAAGCCACTATCTAGGGAGACTCGTGATCGCAACAACACTGTTTGACAAGGTCTGGTCGGAGCATGTCGTGGTGCCCGAGACGAAGGACACGCCGGCGATCCTCTATATCGACCTGCACATCATTCACGAGGTGACGACGCCGCAGGCATTCACCGTGCTTCGCGAACAGGGGCTGGCGGTGAGACGACCCGACCTGACCCTGCCGACAATGGATCATTCGACACCGACGACTCCGGTAAGCAGTTTCAGGGATCTCGACGTGGTTGGCGAGAGTGCCGCCAGGCAGATCCGTCAAATGGAGATCAATTGCCAAGAGTTCGGCCTCGATCTGATCGGCTTCGGAAACGAGCAACGCGGCATCGTGCATGTTATCGGCCCCGAGCTGGGCGCGACACAGCCAGGCAAGACGATCGTTTGCGGTGACAGCCACACAAGCACGCACGGGGCTTTCGGCGCACTCGCCTTCGGCATCGGCACGACGGAAGTTGGCCATGTCCTTGCGACGCAGTGCCTGCTGCAACGCAAGGCCAGGACACTGGCCATCAACATCGACGGCCAAATACCCGCGGGCGTTTCCGCCAAAGATGTGATTCTGGCCGTCATCGGCAAGATCGGTGTCGACGGGGGTACCGGACACGTTATCGAATATCGCGGAGAGGCAATCTCAGGACTGGATATGGAAAGCCGGATGACCGTCTGCAACATGTCGATCGAAGGCGGTGCCCGCGCCGGGATGATCGCCCCGGACGATACGACTTTCGAGTACCTGCATGGCCGACCACGGTCCCCGAAGGGCGCCGACTGGGAGGCGGCCGTTGCGCGCTGGCGTTCTCTGCAGAGCGACGAAAACGCGAGCTTTGACCGAGCGGTCACGCTGGATGGCAGCTCACTGCAGCCGATGGTCACGTTCGGCACCAACCCGGGGATGGTGATTCCGATTAACGAACCCGTGCCGGACGGCGCGGACGATCCGAGCTTCCGCAAGGCGCTGGATTACATGCGCATCGAATCGGGCAAACCGATTACCGGAAACGCAGTCGACGTCGTGTTTGTCGGCAGCTGTACCAACGGCAGGCTTTCCGATATTCGGGAAACCGCGCGCGTGCTGCGCGGACGGAAAATCGCCGACGGCGTGCGCATGCTGGTGGTACCCGGGTCGCAGCAGGTGAAGAAGGAAGCGGAGGCCGAGGGCCTCGACCGGATTATCATCGCGGCCGGCGCGGAATGGCGTGAGGCCGGCTGTTCCATGTGCATCGGCATGAATGGCGATACGGTGCCGAGCGGCAAGCTCAGCGTCAGTACCAGCAACCGGAATTTCGAGGGTCGCCAGGGCATCGGCGCACGGACCGTGCTGGCCAGCCCCGCGACGGCCGCAGCCTCCGCCGTCAGCGGTGTGATCGCGGACCCGAGGACACTCTCGTGAGCGGCATCAAGCGCATAGTCTCGCGCACCGTTGTGCTGCCTACCAGGGACATCGACACGGACCAGATAATCGCTGCGCGCTTCCTCACGACCACCTCCCGCGAGGGGCTGGGCAAGAGCCTGTTTTTCGACCTGCGTTTCGACAGTGCGGGCAACGAGAGGCCCGATTTCCCGCTCAACTCGGCCGCCGCGAAGGGCTGCGAAATCCTTGTGGCGGGCAATAACTTCGGCTGCGGCTCGTCGCGCGAACATGCGCCGTGGGCGCTGCTCGATTACGGCTTCAGAGCCATCATCTCAACGGAAATCGCCGACATCTTTCGCAACAATGCGCTAAAGAACGGCCTCGTTCCCGTCATGGTGGACAAGGCCACGCATCGCTGGTTGCTGGAAAATCCCGGCGCCGACGTCGAGATCGACGTCGAAAACGCATTGCTCAGCCTGCCGGACGGGACCACGACGCCCTTCCCTATCGACGCATTTGCCAGGCACTGCCTGGTGGAAGGAATCGATCAACTTGGTTTTATCCGGCAACACCAGGATGCGATCGGCCGGTTCGAGGAGCGTCGACCATGGAAGCCCTGATCACGCTGTTACCCGGTGACGGGATCGGGCCTGACGTGACGTCGAGTGCCCGGCGCGTCCTTGCCGCGATTGCCGATGCCCACGGCCACCGCTTCGAATTCAGAGAAGAGCTGATGGGAGGTGCGGCGATCGACGCGCGGGGCGATCCGTTGCCCGACGACACCAGAGCCGCCTGTGAAACGAGCGACGCCGTCCTGCTGGGTGCCGTTGGCGGTCCCAGGTGGTCCGATCCGAATGCGGCGGTACGGCCGGAACAGGGCCTGCTCAGGCTGCGATCCGCCATGGGCGTGTATGCAAATCTCCGCCCGGTAAAGATCTACCCGGAACTGGCTTCCGCGTCGCCGCTAAAAGCGGAGATCCTCGAGAACGTCGACCTGCTGGTGGTACGCGAACTGACCGGCGGAATCTATTTCGGTGACAAGACCCGCGATGCCGACTCGGCAAGCGATCTGTGTATCTATCATCGACACGAAATCGAGCGCATCGTGCGAGTCGCAGCGCGACACGCCCCC
>JBFELT010000042.1:0-20362 GCA_041552015.1 Woeseiaceae bacterium | reverse complement strand
TCGAGAAAGGCTTGAAGCTGAACCTCATCGATCGGGTTGTCAAAAACCTCTGGGCCGATCCGACTCAACAGGCTGGAGTTTTCCGAACTCAAGCGGTGAATATAGAAATCCATTTGCGGGGAGCCATTTTCGCCGCGCATCAGATTGACACATCAATCCAAGGGCAATTCGAAATCTGGCGCGAGCGCAATCGGAATGACATACCTGCTATTGACCTGTGTATAGCGATCGTCCAGCGGCGCACCCTCTTCCGCCGCGTTCGGATTCCAGACCACCTCGAGTCGCCGCAGGCCCGGCTCGAGCCCGCCCAGCGGCACGACACCAATCAGCCCTCGCATGCCCAGGTCTGCGCGCTCGGCGGTTTCGAAATTTGCCATCGATACCGGCTGGCCTTCAATACTCACCGTCCATAGCTGGCGCAGGCAAGCGACCCGCTCCGGTGCTTCATCGGCGCCGCTGCAGAATTGATTGAGTACCAGGTTGTCGCGCAGCGGCTGATACGGCAGGAACAGGCGAACGAAGCTGCCGCTTTGATTGAAGCTGTCGACTCGCGGCCAGGCGCGCAGCCGATCGATCGGACTGGACATGTCCTCGTAGTAGGTGCTGCGGAATCCTTCCTGGACCATGGCTGCATCGAGATACGCGAACTCACCGGACAGCGTGAAGTTACGCCATGCGGCGGCGCGCAGATTGCCGACCGCTACGATGACGACAATGCTGAGTGTCAACGCGACGAAAATGGCTACGGGGCGTGTATTGCTCTGCAGCGTCAGCTGCACGGGCAGCACGAGGCGCTGCGGGTAGGCGAGTCCGGTAATCCGCCGCAGGAAGCGGACGAGACCCGCGAAGAACCGGCTGTCGCGAAAGCGGGGGACGCGCGAGGCGAGCTGCGCATCCAGCAGGTAGAGAAGTATCGGCACGCCGAGGAACACGATCAGGAGCGCCACCGTAGCAACGCCCATGCCGGTGTTGGTGAGGCCAAAACGGGCGCCGATTGCACCGGCCGCGACGATGACGATGACCAGGATAGTGCCAAACCAGAGCACGCTGAGAGTCAGCATGCTGATGACCGCGAACAGCGACGAGGCCAGCCGGTCCGTATTCTGAATGACAGAATCGAGATCCGGCAGCGTGTCCCGATAGTACTGCCGGCTCAGCGGCCCAAGACCCGGCGTCTTGCTCCAGTTAATCCCGTCAGGGAAAACCGTGCGCAGGCCTATCAACCCGACCCAATACGCGCGCGCCATCAGGTGCACGACAAAGCACGCCGCCAATCCGTAGCTGATGCCGGCCAGCAGCGTCGTGCCTACGGTGCTGGCGATAGCCAGGCTCGTCGACAGGTGCGTGTAGCTGTCCGCAATCTTGTCAAACAGCCAGCCGGGGATCGAGAACAACGCGAAGATCGTCAGGCCCGAGATGATCAATTCGAGCTCGTCAGTGCGATCTCGCAGCTGATCCATGGTCTCGGACCCAGGCCGGCGTTGTGTTTCCGATTCTTTGGCTGGCACTTCGATTCCTTATTTTGAACAACGTTTCTTTATTCTTGCCTTCGCATGCCCGCCGCTCCTGGTTATTTGCGCGGGCGCATTCGATCGACGACGACGCGGCCATCCGCATCAAGTGTACCGCGTACCTCGACGTAGTCTCCGGGACCTGGCGACTTGTCCAACCGTGTCGATCCGGTAATGACCAGCGGTAAATCATCGAGCCGATTCGACGACTCCAGCGTGCCGTGCAGACGGACCCGGCTTGCAACGGGAATCGGAGCGGAGGAACCGGCCGAATCCATTGCGCCATCGTCTATCCATTGTTCGATCAGCGCAATCTCGTCGCCGGTAAGGTACGGCGGGCCATCGAATGGCATCCTGGGCAAGGCCTGCCCTCGAATACGGCGCAGAAGCTCGCTGGCCTCGGGGTTGCCGGGAACGACGCGAACGCGGTCGGCTGTACTGATCGTATCGGCGTAGGATCCCAGCCGATAAGCTTCCGGCGGATCGCCCATGAGTCCTTTTTCCGTGTGGCATTTTACGCAACGGGTCGCAAGAATCGGCGCAACCTGGTCGTAGCGAACGGGGCCGGCTACCGCTTCCGGAGGCGGCGCAGAAACTGGCGGTTCGGACACCGCGCCCGCCCGCATGCCGTCAAGTATCCACTGTTCGAAAAGGGCCACCTCTGCATCCGCCAGGTAAGGCGGACCGGTCATTGGCATCCGCGGCACAGACACGCCCTTGAGCCGTTTGATCAGCTCGCTCCCCGCGGGATCCCCGGCTACGACTATGGCACCGCGACTGCTGCCGGCGAGGAGTCCATCGCGACTGTCGAGCCTGAGCCCCAGCGGCGCGGCCGGTCCCGCATGGCAAATGACGCAGCGAGCCTGCAGGATTTGATCGATATCCGAGAAATCGGTCGCACCGACCGCCGTCGAGGACACGAGCGAGATTGTCGCAAGGAGTACGGCCGACGTTTGCGCGCGTGGCCGTTTGCTTCGTTTTCGCAACCCGGCCGAAAAAAAGACGATTATCAGCACAGTCATGGACCGCAAGCCGTCTCTCCACCGCGAAACACCGGGACGGCCGGACTCGGGGCAGTAGCGGGCAGCCAGGCGCATCAGCTTCCGAGAAAACTCAGGCGGCTATCGGTCTTGGCGACACCGATCTCGAGTATCTCGGCGCTGACCACATCTTCTGCAACAAAAGGATCCAGATTGACTCTGGTTCTAAGATCTTCCAGTGACGTATTGTGCGCCACAATTGCGCCACCCAGGTTCGGCTGAAGGCTGCCAGCCAGCAGAAACACCCCGTCGTCAAATCCACTTCCAAGCCAGGCGTTGTGGCCCTCCATTAACTCGGGAGCGCGCTTCTTATTCTCAGAGAATCTCAGTAACACGACAAACATCAGATATGTTCTCCTTTCTCGGTCCTGACGGGCCGGACGCAATGGCGAGCGACGCACCCGCAATAGGCCGGCCGGGATCACAAGCATGAATTATAGCGCAGTAGCTCGTCGACGACGCTTCTGCGAATTTACCCGGGCGGTCACTGCTCCGATCAGCGACCGTCGCAAAACGGTTTTACGTGGGCGTATCCAGCGATCTTGATTTACATCGCGCAACGCTGGAGATAATGTCATCATGCCTGTCGCGAAGAGACGGGCTGTCGACTACGAATGACTGATCGGGAGTAGCAAGAAGCATGCTTTTACGCCGCGTAGCAACGCACGTCCGCAAGCAGGAATGGACCGCTATTGCCATCGACTTCGTAATTGTCGTGGTCGGCGTTTTCATCGGCATACAGGTCTCGAACTGGAACGACGAGAGGCTTCGCGAGCAGACAGCGCAGACCTATATCGAGCGAATTCGGGAGGATCTGCGGGCAAATCTCGGTGACTTCAGCGAGCGACTCGCTTACTTCGGTCAGGTAAGGACGAACGCACTCGGTGCACTGCAGGCATTGGAGCAACCAAGAGAAGCTCTTGGCGAACAGTTTCTCATTGACGTGTACCAGGCAAGTCAAATGCTCCCGCGCAGCCTCGGACGCGATACCTACGATGAAATTCTTTCGGTCGGCGCAAATGATGCAATAGCCGACGTACCTATTCGGAATCGACTGGCTGCTTTCTATCGCAGCCTTGAAGCGCTACTCGTCCTTCTTCGGCCGGAGACGCAGTATCGGAACTTAGTCCGTGCTCGAATGCCCTACGCCGCGCAACTGGCGATTCGTACAGCCTGCGATGACATTACGGACACTCGCGCAACCGGGGAACCCACTATCTCGCTTCCTGCCAGTTGCGATCCGGACATGACGCCCGGTGCGATTTCGGGCGGGGTTGACGCGATCCTGGCACTCGACATTCGCCATGACCTCACTCGTCGAATCACAGATCTCGACCTGAAGCTGCGCGCCCTGCAGCAAATAATCGATCGGGTCAGTTTGCTGGACGCGTATCTCGAGAATGCAGCCCAACGAAAACACCGATGACAACTATCAAAAAGTCGACCCACACCGCGAACCAGTTCTGCTGCCTGACGTGGTCGGTAATGCTTCGTAGCAGCATGAAAGGATTCCGAATCGTAGCGTGCGGCGCAGCCATTGTGGCGGCTCAGAGTCAGTGGCGGACAGTTTAGCGCGATTTGACTTGCCGCCAACTTCGCTTCATGACTATGCCCAACAAGAACGTGGCGACCACGGTGATAATGCTGACCGGTATATTTCCCTCCATTAGTAGTGGCACGAGAGAAACAAGGAACGTGGCCGCGACAATTGCGGCTCCAATGAACCTGGTCTTCGCAAACACCAGGAGCAGGCCGCCGAGCAGCTGCGCAATGCCGTAGCCGATGAGAATTGGATCGGTAAAACCGTACTTGCCGAAGAAGTCTACGTCTTGCGGCATTAGCAGTATCTTGGTGATGCCCGACGAGATGGCCAGCAAGGCCAGTATGATCAGGACAAATGCGGAGATAGCCTTCATTTTTTTGCCTCAATTCGGTCCATTAGTCTCTTCAGCGCACAATACACGAGCGGCCGCCCGGGGTGGGACGGGAAAAAGCCCGAGAGCCTCGAGCGGGGCAGCGTTTCCTGACGCTACGGAACGGGCGGTACTTCAGACTTTAGGGACTTTTTCAGACGAGCTTCCCGCCACACGATCAGGATGTTCGCAGCGATGACCACCGAGGCGCCTGCGAACACGGTCGGCAATGGCCAATCGTTCCAGATCAACCAGCCAAACAGCGTGGCCCAGACGATGCCGCTGAAATTCACGACCGCGACGATTGCTGCCGGCGTGTATTTCAGGGCCGTTGCATAAAACCACTGTGCCGCGGCGCCGGACAGGCCGACACCCAGCAAGAAGGGAATCTCCTCCAGGGTTGGCATAGTTGCCACAAACGGAAGCGCCAGGCCGGTGAGGACCATTCCAATAACGAAGAAATAGAAGGTGATCGTCTCCGGACGCTCGTGACCGCCCAGGTGCCGCAACAGGATGCCCATAAAAGCCTGCATCAGGGCAGCGCAGAGCGCGACGATGACGCCCAGGGTGTTTACGTCTCCGCCCGGGTTCGCCATGATCGCGACACCGATGAACCCCGCCAGGACTGCCGTCCATCGGTAGGGGCCGACACTCTCGCCGAGCAGCAGTACACCAAGTACAGGAATAAACAGCGACGACGCGAAAATCAGTACCGTCGTTTCCGCCATCGGCATGAGTGAATAGGCGGCGAACGTCGTAATCAGTGTCGCAGTACCGAGAACGGCACGGCCGGCGATCACGCGCGGTTTGCTCTGGATAATCAGGATTTCGCGGCGGCCAAACAGGAAGATCGCAGCGACGAACGGCACGCATGCGATCACGTTGCGATAAAAAGCGATCTCGATGACGGAGTGACGTGCGCTCAGGTATTTCGCGAACACATTCATGAGTGTAAACATGAACACCGCGGCGACGGCGGCCTGCAGACCCCGGTTTACATTCTCGGCGCCGTCGCCCTGTAGACTTGCCCTAGCCACGGGCGGTCAAGATCCCTGCGCCCGTCACGTTACCCGGAGCAAGCCTGGCACCTTGCGATCAAAGCGCTTGCTCGACTGCATTCTTGCGTTGCCTCGCCATCCAGGCATCCATGAACACCGTAATTTCTGCCTCGTCCTTTTCGTTGGACCAGGATTTCTCGCCGCTGGCGAATGGCCAGAGCGCATCCATCAGCTCAACCAACTCATCGCGCGTATAGCTGTACTCATGACCGACGTTCAGAGCCAGCATTTCCTCCGTGATCTTGGCCATGGTCCATCCGGCTTCTTCCTGTTCCGGCACGACCAGGTAACGCTCTCTCGGCTTCTCGTCGAACAGGGCCTGTTCGATGACGGCAGCGACGGCATCGGGCGCTATACCCTCGCCTTGCACGCCTGCTTTCAGCCTCTCGCGGCAGCCAGCAAGCATCTCCTGGCGACGCTCCTCGAAATAGACGTAAGGTTTGGCGTCCGTGTCCTCGAGCCGGCGCTTGCAGCGTGTCAGACCGATCTCCGAGGCGAAGTTTCCCGGATTGACGGCGGTCACGAACACACCCAGCTCTTCCATTTCACGAGCAAGAGAATCCGTGAACGCCTCCACCGCGTGCTTGCTCGCCGAGTACAGGCCATAGCCCTCGCCCGACAGTACGCCCGATATCGAACTGATATTCACGATGCGGCCACGTGATTCGATGATCAGCGGTGCGAACGCCTTGGTTACGCGAAAGACGCCGTAGACATTGACGTCAAACAGAAACTCGAGCTCCGACTGCTCCGCCTCGATCATCGGCGCGACAACATTGACGCCGGCGTTGTTGACCAGGCCCCAGAGTCCGCGTCCCTGTTTCCTGATCAGCGCCACCGCGGCATCGACCTGGTCCTGCCGGGTGACATCGATACGTACCGCCATGATGTTGTCGATCTTGTCCAGTGCCTCGAGGTCCGCATCCTTTCGCGCGCCGGCATACACAAAGTAGCCTTTCCTGGCGAGGTGCTCGGCCGCGTTACGGCCAATGCCGGAACTGGCACCGGTGATCAATACTGCTTTTTGATCCTCTGTGCTCGCGGCCGGCGCCGGCGCGGAAAAGCAATAGAGTGCGACTGCAAGCAAGGCGGCGGTGTGCAGGGCGAATTTCGACATGTTTGTTCCTGAGCAGGGGTTCAGCCTTAACGATACGCATTTATCGGCGATTGTGCCCGTCGAAAATGCGGGACGCCGTTCGCAGTACAGAATTGATTGCCTGTGTTTGCCAGGCATACTATTTGTGCCTGACACACGTCCGGGCATTTCTAACGCGGCCCGCTAACAGAGCATAGGCTACACAGATGTCACGATCCGGACTCGACGATTTCGGCTGGGGGCAGTTCCAGCAGGGCCGGCTATCGCAAATGCCGGACTCGGCTGCGCAACCGGCGCGCGTGCTCGACATGCATCGTTCACGCGTGCATGTTGCTGCCCCGGGTCTCGACGTGTTGCTGCCGGCGCCGATCGATCTCGAGAACGGCCCGATCGCTGTCGGGGACTGGGTGCTTCTGGATGCGTCGCTGCAAAGGATTACCGGCGTGCTCGAACGCAACACCCTGTTTCGTCGCCGAGCTCCCGGAACGGATCGCCGCATACAACTGATTGCCGCCAATGTCGACACGCTCTTTATCGTCTCTTCCTGCAATCTGGAGTTCAATGAAGCCAGGCTGGAGCGCTACCTGGCGATCGGGCGCGACGCCGGAGTGATGTCGATCATCGTTCTGACGAAGGCCGATCTTTGTGATGACGAGTCCGACTACGTCAGGCGGGCTTCCAGGCTTTCGCCCGGCCTGCTGGTCGAGGCGGTTAATGCGCTGGACAGGGACAGCCTCAAGGGACTTGAAGGCTGGCTGGCGAAAGGCCAGACCATCGCGTTGCTGGGCTCGTCCGGGGTAGGCAAGTCGACTCTCACGAATACGCTGCGTGGAGCAAACGAGCTGGCAACCGCGGAGATACGCTCCGACGATGACAAGGGTCGTCATACGACGACCTCGAGGCAGATGGTGCAACTGCCGGGTGGTGCGTGGCTATTGGATACGCCGGGCATGCGGGAGCTGCAACTTACCGACGTGCAATCGGGCCTGGAAGACGTGTTCGCGGAAATAACACTACTCGCGAATGAATGCCGTTTTGTCGACTGTGCGCACGACTCGGAACCCGGATGTGCCGTGCGGAGCGCGGCCGAACGTGGCCAGATCGATGCAGAGCGCGTCGCACGCTGGCGCAAACTGCTGCGCGAAGATGCACACAACCGGGAAAGCCTTGCCGAAAGACGTGCACGCGACAAAGCCACCGGCAAGCTCTACAAGAGCATCCTTGGCGATTCACATAGAAAGAAGGGACGAGAGAAATGAATTTCGTCCACAACCCGAAACCGGCAATACACCGGGTAGACCGTGCGACGCACGCTGCCCGAAATTTCGGCGACGCACCGGAGTGCTTCAGATTAGCAGGGTGATATAGTCTGCGCCGGGCCTGTGCATCAGAACCGCGATACCGGGAGACACAAACTTGGACCAGATTACAGCACAAATCATGGAATACGCCGACGTTGCGCTCGGCTATCTTCGCCGTCCCGACATCCTGTTCCAGTTGGGCGCGATCGTTGTCCTGTTTCTGCCCGCCTGGTATCTGTCCACTCGCGTCGAGCCCGGGCTCGAGCAACGGGCGCGCAAGATTTCCGGAATGCCTGGGCTGCTACGTGTGCTGGCCGCATTCCTGCGACGCCTGGAGTGGTTGTTTTACATTATTCTCCTGGGCGCCACCTACACGGCGACGACGGTACTCGGGTGGCCGCCGAGCAATTACCTCCTTTATTCAGCAATGCTGCTGTCCGGCGCATGGTTGCTGATCAACGTCGTATCCCACGCAATCCGCAGCCGATTCATCGGCAGGCTGTTTGCCATCGTTGTCTGGACCCTCGTCGCCGCATCGGTGCTGGGGATCGCAGACGATATCGCGACAACGCTCGATGAGATCGGCGTCGGCGTCGGCAACGTCCGGATCTCGGTGCTTCGCATCCTGCAGGCTGTTCTGTTCATCGGCGTCTTGTTTTGGGCCGCGTTCGCGGCCGGCAACTTTCTCGACCGGCGATTGCAGCGCGTCGAAGAACTGACGCCGTCTTTGCGCGTGCTACTCGGCAAGATCCTGCGCATTGCCTTTATCGTTTTCGCCGTGATGATCGCGATGCAGAGCCTGAATCTCGACCTCACGGCTCTGACGATTTTGTCCGGCGCGGTGGGCGTCGGCATCGGCTTTGGCCTCCAGAAAGTCGTCTCGAACTTCATCTCCGGCATCATTATCCTGCTCGATCAGTCCATCAAACCCGGCGACACCATAACTCTCGGCGAGACCTTCGGCTGGATTCGTGAACTGCGCGCGCGTTTCGTCTCGGTGGTGACACGCGACGGGCGTGAATACCTGATACCGAACGAGGACTTCATCACCACGCAGGTTGTCAACTGGTCGTTCTCGGACAAGTTCGTACGGCTGGACGTGCCGTTCGGCGTTTCCTATAACTCCGACCCGCACGAAGTAACCCGGCTCGCCATCGAAGCAGCTGCCGGCGTCGATCGCGTCGATTCGGAAGGCAGACAGCCGGTGTGCTGGATGACGGAGTTCGGCGATTCGTCGATCAACTTCGTGCTGCGTTTCTGGATCGACGACCCGCAGCGCGGGCTGACGAATATTCGCGGCAAGGTATTGCTCGCGCTCTGGGATACCTTCAAGGAGCACGGTATATCGATTCCGTTCCCGCACCGCGAGGTCATCATGCGCACCCCGATTACGATCGCAGACTGACGTTCGGGCTAGCCGCTGAGCGCCTGCCGAAGCTGGTCGCCGATCGGCAGGCGGCGAAGCCTGACGCCGGAGGCCGCGAATATGGCATTGGCTAGTGCCGGGGCCACAGGCGGGATTCCTATCTCACCAACACCAGTCGGTGTATCGTCATACGGCAGAATATGTGCCTCGAACAAGGTCGGTATGTGCGAGATACGCGCTAGCGGGTAGTCATGGAAATTGCTCTGCTGCACCTGCCCGTTCTTTACCGTGATCTCCTGACCCAGTGCCGTGCTGATTCCGTCGACCGTGGCGCCCTGCAGCTGTGCTTCGACGGCGTTCGGGTGAACCGCGAGACCGCAGTCGATCGCTGCGACGATGCGATCGATTGACAGCTGTCCGTCCCTGGCAACCGTTACTTCGAAGGCATGCGCTGCATAGCCCCCAAAGGTAAAATGCGCCGCCAGTCCGACGCCGCGACCTTTCGGCCGCTTCCTGCCGTATTCGATGCGATCGGCGACGAACTTCGTCAGTCGCGTCAGCCGGCCCGGATTGAAGACCGGTCCGCCGTGGCCGCTGTATTCCAGTTCGCGATCTTCACCGAAGAGATCGATGCGAAGCTGCAGCGGGTCTTGCCCGGTCTCGTGCGCCAGCTCGTCGATGAAACTCTGAATGACGAACGCGTTCGCCGTATGCGCCGGCGCTCGCCAGGAGCCCCGCGGCAAGCCGATCGCATTGTGAAAATACTCCAGCCGGAAGTTCTCGACGAATTTCCTCGGGAAGTCGTCGGGATAGAGCTCCGCCTCCCAGAGATTTTCGTCCGGCATGTCCGGCCGACGATAGTATTTGCTAGCGCTCGCCAGTCGCTGCGTCCAGGCAACGATGCGGCCCTCTTCGTCGAGGCCGGCCCGGATCTCGTGCAAACCGGCGGGTCGGTAGAAATCGTTGCGGACTTCATCTTCCCGCGTCCACTGCAGCTTGATAGGCCAGCCCGTCTTCATGGAAATGAGGGCCGCCTCCGCGACGTAGTCGTTCGTCAGCCGTCGACCGAAGCCCCCGCCAATACGGGTCAGGTCGATTCGTATGTTCTCGCGTGGCAGGCCCGTTACCGCCGCCGCGGCGCGCGATGCGCCGGCGGGCATCTGTGTCGGCGCGACGATGTGACAACGGTCTTCCTCTACGAAGGCATAGCAGTTTTGCGGTTCCATCGGTTGATGCGATACAAACGGCAGCTGGTACTGCCGCACGAGCACCTGCTTCGCCTCGGACATGGCCTTGTCGAAATCGCCGTCGTCGGTGACAAGCTGCCCCCTCGATTTCAGCATTTCGGCGTTCTCTTGCCAGAACCTGTCGCTGTCGTCAGTGGCATTCGGCCCGGGTTCCCAGTCGATCTTCAGCGCGTCGCGCCCCTTGATCGCCGCCCAGGTCGAGGTAGCGACTACTGCAACGCCGCTGGCGAGGATGAAGTAGGGTTCGGGGGCCTTCGGCCCGTCGATCTTGATGACGTCGAGCACACCGTCGATCTTTCGCGCCTCGGCGTCATCGAAGGACCGCACGCTGCCATTCAAATACGGCGAGCGGGCGATTACGGCATGGCGCATGTTCGCTGCCATCGTGTCGATGCCGTACGTCGCTTTGCCCGTGACGATATCCAGTGCGTCCACGGTGTTCTTTCGCGTGCCGACGATGCGGTAGTTCTTCTGGCTCTTCAATGGCGGCGCTTCTGCCGGCATGTCGAGCTTCGCCGCATCGGCGACCAGGTCCGCATAAGGAATCGACCCGGCGGGCGCGTCGCAGACGACGAAACCGGGTTTCGTGCTGCAGCTGGACACCGGCACCTCGAGCCGCTCGGCCGCGGCCCGCATCAACTGATGGCGAGCCGTTGCCCCCACCTCGCGCATGAAGTCCCAGTTACTGGTCAGGCCGGTGCTGCCGCCGACGCCCTGGCCACCGTACTTCCAGGTGTAGCCGTCCGCCGTCTTCACGATGCCGAGCGGCATCTGTCGCACGCTGACCGACGACCAGTCGACATCCAGCTCTTCGGCGACGAGCATCGGCAGTGCGGTCCGCACGCCCTGGCCAATCTCCGGCTGGTTGCTGCCGATGATGACGGCACCGTCTGGCCTGATCTCTATGAAGAAACCAATCTGGCGTTCGCCTGCCGTTCCCTTGTCGATTGCCGGCCTCGAATAGCCAATCGCCGGGAGTCCGAGTACGAAACCACCGGCGACGCTGGTCCCGGCGATGAGGAAGCGGCGGCGGTTCGCATCGATCCGTTCCATCTTCGTCTTGCTGCCTGACGTATTCATTCTCCCGACTCCGCAATTTCGGCGGCACGGTGGATTGCCTTGCGGATCCGCACATAGGTGCCGCAACGGCAAATCATGCTCGACATGTTGCTGTCGATGTCCTGGTCGCTGGGTTTGGGATGGCGGCTGAGAAGATCGGCCGTCGCCATGATTTGCCCGGACTGGCAATAGCCGCATTGCGCGACGTCCATCTCCAGCCAGGCCTTCTGCACCGGATGCAATTCGCCATCCGGCCCTGCAAGACCTTCGATTGTCGTAACAGACCGCCCTTCGACGGAGGACACCGGCACCCGGCAGGAGGCGGCGGCCCGCCCATCGAGATGCACCACGCATGCGCCGCACAGACCGACGCCGCAGGCAAACTTCGTGCCCGTTAGCCGCAGGTGATCGCGCAGCACCCACAGCAACGGCGTATCCGAATCACCCTCGAAAGATACTGCTTCGTTGTTGACCTTGAATGAAATCATGTCGCCCCCTGCTCATTCGGTCTTGCCAGCCGTTTCGACGTTCGACCAGTTCCGGAATAGAAGATTCATCCTATCGCAAGCATACGACAGGCCTGCGGGGTTGGCCGGCGCGCTTCAATCATCGCTCATCACCATCGTCTCGAGGGCCCTGGACAGGGCCTGCATTTTCGGCGAGCGACCCTCGCCGTTGATCAGCATCATCGCCTCCGCCTCCTGACCGCGGAAGGCGTGGAACATGTAGAAACCGCGCTCGGAGCCTCCGATGCTGACAAATTCTCCGGACCAACGACGCGCGTATTCAGGCGCGAATTGCTTGTTCGAGGTCACGAACGAGTAGAATTTCCGCATATCGCCGAGCGTCGAGTACATTCCGCCGCTGCCCATCACCAGCCACGACGTTGGACCCCAGTTCGGCGGGATATTTGGAATGCCAACTGCACGAGCCCCGCGCCCTTCGGCAAAGTCCGTGATGCCGAAGTCTCCCCGATCACCATACATCCCGGTTCGCGTCATGCCGGCACGCTCGAGAATCCGGTCGCGCAAGACTTCGAAGTAATTCTTGCCGTCTGCTTTCTCGATGATTGCTGCAACAAGACCGTACGCGGAATGCGAATGCGCCTCGCCTTTTCCTGGCACGAACAGGAGCGGTTGGGCAAGTATTCTCGCAACCGCCTCATCGCGGTCGATCCAGCCAAGATCGGGATCCCAGTCGCCCGGCTTGTCGTGGAAGTCGGGCAAACCCGATTGCCCTGTGATCAGATGCCTGAGCGTCATATTCCGCTTGTCGTCCGGTACTTCGTCGAAATAGCGTGTGATCCTGTCGTCCAGCCCGACTTTGCCGTCCTGCGCCAGCAGGTAGAGTGCGGCAACTGTGAAATCGATTGGCGTTGAGCCGATTCCGTAGATCGTATCCGGCCGGGTGGTGTAACCGAGTTCCGCGTTGCTGATGCCGTAGGCCTGCTCGAGGACGACCTCGCCCTTGCGTGCCAGGTAAACGACGCCCGAAAAACCATCACGCGCCAGCTGCCGGAAGGTTTCTTCGGCGTTGTCCCAGCCGAGTTCGATATGCGGCAGGCTCTCGTCAATGTCCTCCACTCGAAGCATTTCAATTGCGAAGGGTGTCGAGGACTCGACTTCGAAAACCACCGCAACGGATTTTGGACCGAGCAGCGAGAGCCAAATTTCTCCGCCTGCCTCATCGAGCATCGCGCCACCGGCTTGCGTGGCCGCATCGGCAATAAGCGACAGCAGTTCGCGACGCGCGTCACGACTCGTTTCGGCCAGAAACGACGCCGAGAAGCGGTTTTCGAATTCGTCCAGCTCCTCGTCGATTGCGGCTTGGCCCAGGGCTTCCAGCGCTCGCGCGTGCCCTTCAATGGCCGTGACGCGCGTCGGTGCAGGCACAGTGGAAGGCGCGGAAACGGCCATCGAGGTCGTCGTGAGCAGCACCATAGCAGTCAGTTGTCGGATCGTTCTTGCGGTTAGTGGCATTTTTCCGCGTTTCCCCCATTGGCGTGTATGGCACCATTCGCGACCGGATATGTACCGGCCAATCTGCCGTAGATGCGCGAAGCGATCAGATGGTCGCGCCTTCCGGGTAACCCTGGCAAGGCCGGGCCTAAAGAAGTTCCGATTCGGGCCGATACAAATTGTGGGCTGCGCCCCAGGATAGCGGTTTTACTTGGCTGTACACGGCATAGCCAATCTGCCGCGAGGAGAAAATCGATGGCCAGGATCGGGCAGTGGAAGCGAATTCTCGGACAAACCGGGAAGCAAAAAGTGCTGGTAAAAGTCGGCGGAAAGCATACGCCACTGACGGAAACGCAATCCTATCGTTTCAGCGAATTGAGGGAACAGCGGGCGGCTGATTCCGGGGCTACGGACTGCAATCCGCTTCAGGAATCGAGATACAGCCTGGAAGACGCGTCGTTCCGCTTGATGATCGACGAAGATCAGTTGTTGCAAAAAGCGGCGGCTGGCTCGTTGTGTCTCTACACCAATGCCGAGGGCCTGAGTGGCCGCTGGCAACAAGATGGTGACTGCGACGCAACGCAGTCTACTGTTCGCACGTTGAAATCCGGCTTCCTTGCGCTCGATGTACGTTCTTGCCGTGAACTGGCGAACGAGGGCCGAACATCCGTCACCGTCCTCCATTTTGACGGCGCGGCCGAATCCGCTGCTTCCAACGTCGACCTCGAGACGCTGGAAACCCTGAATGCCTGGGGGCCAGGCGAGAAACGCTTTCATCTGCAAGAGCCATTTTCGGTAGATCGCGACAGCGTCGTTTTGCTGGCACCGCTGCTACCCTCTGACTCACGGTAACTGCGATCATTTCGATGACGGCCTATCCGGAGTCGCTGGCGCAGACAAAGAGACTGATAGCCACAGTTCGCTGCTCCACCGGAACTCCGGCTAATGGAATACCGATAAAACAGGAACCAATAGTAATACCGAGGCCGACGACGTGGATCTCCGGCCTGAATTGGAAATCTGCGATAACAGGGAGATCTTCCTTCACGACAAAGTCGCGGGCGGGCTGAAACATGACCGTGCGGGATTGTCGCCTGAGGGACGCCCGGGATTCTTCATTCCTGACGTAGTCGTCAACACTCGCTTTCGCCGCCTCTTGGGCGATCGCGTGCCAGTCTCGCACCGGTTTCGCAGGTGCTGGCGGCGTGCGGGAACTTGCGGTCGCGACTTCCTGCGGGAGATCCGCACCGTCAGGTGCAGCTGTGTCTTCCTGCGCTAACGAGGGAACGGCCTGATCGTCCACGGGTACATCGGGTTTTCGCTCGGCCGCTACCTGCTGAAGACGTATGGTCAGGGGTTCTCCGCTATCGATTCCCGGCGCTGAAATATCCGCGACGAAATCGACAAACGATCCAGGCAATGCAAGCAGCACAGCCATAGAGCCGGCCGAGACGGCCATGGCGACCAGGAGCCTGCGCCGCGTCGGCCTGGTTGTTGCGGTAGTTGCGATCAGCCTGTCACCTGTCGTTTTCCGGATTGCGCCGGGTCCATAGTAGCAGAAGGCGCTTTTCGACCATCCCCGCCCTGGACGCCTTTCCCGGTGACCGCTCCGGCTCGCGACCGCGCATTGTATTTGCCTGTTGGGGCCTGACGCTGCTGTCAGTCAGCCCGCTGATTCTGTGCCAAAAACTGCAGGTGCCGCTCGCAGATTTTCTCCCAGAGCCTGGCCTCTTCAGGTGCAATCAGGCCGAACTCGTCACTTAGCGTGGCAACGAGTTCATCAGCCGACTCGAGCACTCGCTCGCGTCGGCCTTCGCTGCTAACGATAGAAAAAACGCGGCCACGAAGAACGACATGATGGTCCGGGCGACGCAGCTGGCAGACGAAGGTCTGTACGAAGCTCGACTCCGGATTTGTCTGCAGGTATTGGCAGCGCAGCGACATCGCTTCTTCGTCGGCGGGCACGTCCTCGAAGTCGAACGAGAATTCGTCTTCGCCGAGCCGCTCCCGGAATTGCCAGAAACCGTCGTCAAGTTGGCGCAGCCCTACGGTATAGGGAGCGTGATAATGAGTGCCTTCCTGAAGTGGTATCGGCCACAAGAGGCTGCCGCCAAACCCGACATCTGCCAGCCAGCGCCTGTCGTCATCAGGCACGCTCACCAACAGCGTAAGGTGGTTGGCGTGAGACGAAAGTCCGCGCTGCGCGCGCATAACAGAAGCCGCGATACGCCGTACGTCGAAGCCGATCTGCGACAGCGCCCAGCCGAAGAGACCGTTCTGCTCGTAACACCATCCACCGCGTCCCGCGGTGACGATCTTGGCGTAGGCATCCTCGACTCTTGTCGTCAGCGCTCTGCCGAGCTGAACATCGAGGTTCTCGAAGGGAACGCTATGATTGTGGGCGCGCATCAGGGCGCCCAGCGTGTCGAGCGTTGGCGCTGTCCCGCCAGACCAGGCAATTCTTTCGAAGTAGTCCCTGAGTCGCATGCAGCCGATTATGCAGCAGTGGCCCGCCAAACAGCGGCGTTTCCAGCGCTTTTCCTTGAGATACCGGGACGACTGGAGTCGGCCTCAGCCAGCCGTTGAATTGACGAAATCAGCTGATGTACTCTGAGTAATTCAGCACTTCGGAACAAGAAGGAATCAAATGGCACTTGTCAGCCACCGCACGCGTGTAAATGCACCAATTGACGTTCTCTGGAAGCACCTGCTGGAAAAAGTCGAAACACCCGAGAAGTTCATTCCCGCCGTAACCCGGTCGGAGATCCTTGGGCGGCCCGGTCCAAGTTCGGTTGACCGACTTATGTACCTGGATGACGGCACTGGCGAGAAACCGACGCGGGAGATCATCACGAGCGACATTCACACGCGTACTATTGTATTCAAGATGATCGACAATCCTGTATGGAGCGGCTTTGTCACGAACACAATATTGGACGATCGCGACGGGTTGGAACTCGACATCACTATGCACTGGCAAGCCAAGGAAGCCGGCCATCCTGCCGAGAACGCGCCTTGGGCGGATATCGTCAAAGATGCCGTTATGCAGACCAAGGCGCTCGCCGAGGCCGAATAGCTGCGGGCGCCGAAGATGTCTGTCGACGAGAGCGTCGAAGAAGCGGCGACGCCAGTGGTCGACGGTTTTTCGACTTCAAAAACGCCAGACGAAGGTGGCGCCGATACGAGTGGCTGCGTTGCTGAAGAGCCGGACTCGACTTTCATCGAGCAAGGTCATCTCGTATTGACCGTCAAAATCCCTGCTCACACTCGCCGAAAGCAGGAAATGTTGATGCACGTGCCAGTTGACGGCCCACTCGAGCATCCAGGCTTCGTAAATCACCGTGGAGTTCTTCTCGAGGTTCTTGTCCTTGACGTACCACTCGTTGCCGTTCGGCGAAAGACGCAGCAGGAGATCGACTGCTACTGATAGATTGTAGCGCAGCTGCGATGTCGGGAATCCGAGTTCGACCCTCCAGTCGGGATGGGCTTGCCAATTGACGCCGACTACCGGGTAGATCCGAAAACCACCGAGCCGGTGATCGCCGCAAATTCCATAGCTGAAGCCTGCTCGATCGGACAGCTGCCTGCTCCAGACCAGTGCTCCGAGCAGTTGAAAGGCATCTGCCGTGTATTCGTCTGGATCTTTGACGATGTTTGAGGAGCCGGAGAGCACGGGTGAAATGCTGATGCGGAATCGCCTTCCATCCGAGTGACTGATCCTGTGCACCGGCAGAAAAAACGCATGCAGGTATCCGTTCGTCTGCAAGACCAGATCCTCGACGTTCAGGATTGTGCTGCGATGGCCGAACCCGAGGACCCAGTTTTCGTTCAAGCTCAGCGACAGGTCAGTACGGTAGTCGGTGCGATCGGTATTCCCGCTGCCCCCGTCGAAGGACGTTTTGTCCTCATTGTAGTAAGCGATCGCCAGCTGGTTCTGCGGTGCCGGCTCCCGACAGATATCGACGCTGCTCGAGCCGCTGGCGATCCCCGGGAACCAGGAACCCGCTCCGAGCAGGCAAACGCAGGCCAGACAGGCACCTGCACTACGTTTTGTGCTTCGCGCTGCGCTACGTGATTCCAAGGCGTCGGCAATACCCGCTGACTCGAATGATCCTGCATTTTATTCGATTCCTGCCCGTGCAGGCGTCCCACCGGAAAATAACGCATCTGCATGGGTGTATCCGGCAGCAAGCGTCCGGAGCCACGGGGTATGATATGGCATCGCCAATCCACCGCCTGCAACCGGGGTTTACGGAAATCGAATTCGTCCAATACAGCCTGCAGGACCGGGTCGCCACGATTCGCATCGATGACGGCAAGCGCAACGCGCTGTCGCCGCAGGTCCTCGCAGAGATTTACAAGGCGCTCGATCGGGCCGAATCCGATCGCGCTATCGTGATCTTGACCGGCCGGGAGTCCGTCTTCTCGGCGGGCTTCGATCTTCACGTCATGAAGCGCGGAGGCATCAACGCGCTGCGCATGCTGCGCGCCGGCTACGCATTGACGGCGCGCATCCTGGCCTATCCCTATCCGGTTATCGCGGCCTGCAACGGTCACGTCATGGCCATGGGGGTTTTCCTGATGCTCTCGGCCGACTATGTGATTGGCAGCCGTGGCGAGTTCAAGATTGCCGCCAACGAAGTCGCCATCGGCCTGACCATGCCGCGGGTTGCGGCGGCCATGCTGAAACATCGGCTCAATCCGGCAGATTTCCAGCGTGCGGTCGTGCTGTCCGAGTTTTTCGACACAGAATCCGCATTGCAGGCCGGTTTTTTTGACCGCCTGGTCGATCCTGTCGACCTGATGCCTTCCGCCGAGGCCTGCGCAAGTCACTATGAAGCGCTCGACCTTCGCGCGCATGCCGCCTCAAAGCGCAGGATTCGGGCGGCGCTCATCCGGAAAATTCGTTTCAGCATCCCACAGGACCTGCTGGACGCTGCGCTGATGGGCCTTCGAGGCTCGCGTCCGCGTTAGCCTTTTTAAAAAGCAGTAAGCCCCGGGGATTTACGAACTTATTCGGCGCTTGTGATCTAAGCAAACGGGGAATCACCATTTCAAAGGGCGCGCTCGATGTGAAATCGCACACGGAAGCGGCCGGGCACTATCAGTCCGCCGTCCGCAACATCTTGGAACTGCTCAACCAGCGGCGCGTTGATGAAGCGGCGGCCGCCTGCCAGGTTCTTTTGAAAACGAACCCGGAATCGAACGACGCCCTGTTGCTGCTGGGCAAGGCACGGCAGCAGCAGGGGCGCTTCGAGGAAATGCTGCAGCTGGTCGAGACAGCACTGAGCCGTGCTCCGCAGATGAGCAGCCTGCAGCTACAGTTCGTCGGCGCCTGCCAGTTCTGCGGGCATCACGATCGTGCGCTGCAAGAGCTCGAGAAGGTCGAGCGGAGTGCGCGCAAAGACGCAGCGTTGCTGCAGAATGTGGCAGAGCTCTACGTGCATTCCGGCAAGCACGAAGACGCGCACCGCTGTTACCTTCGCGCAGCCAAGCTCGACCGCAAGAACCCGCGTTGCTTGTACAACCTCGCCTCGTCGTACGTGGCCGTCGGCGATCTGCGCCAGGCCGCGGAAACCTACTCGAAAGTGATCGACCTCGATCCCCGAAACTACGACGCCTGGCACAACCGCTCAACGCTCCGCAAGAAAACACGGAACAGGAATCACACCGCAAAACTCGAAAAGGCAATTCAGAAGCTTGCGCCAGACGATCCGGGCGAAGCCTCGTTGTGCTATGCACTCTCAAAGGAGCTTGGAGACCTTGGCGACAATCGACGCAGTTTCACGTACCTGAAGCGCGGCGCCGACAGCCGCCGCCGTCGGCTTCAGTACGATGTGCAGAGCGAGGTTTCGTTCATGACGCGCATTGCGGCGCTCTTCGACGGCAGCTACGCCGCGAACCTAACGAGCGCGCCGGAGCGACGCGGACCGATATTTGTCCTCGGTTTGCCACGCAGCGGTACGACACTTGTCGATCGCATCATAAGCAGCCACAGCGAGGTCGAGAGCCTGGGCGAGATTCCCGACTTCGCGCTGGCCCTGACTCGGCTCGGTCGAACGACCGACAGGCTCCGCCTGCTCGAGGCATCCGCCCTTGTCGATCCCGACCAGCTCGGCCGGGAATACCTTCGGAGCGCTGCCAGCTATGGCTCGCAATCTCCGTATTTCATCGACAAGTCGCCGACCAACTATCTCTACGTCGGCCTTATCGCAAAGGCCTTGCCGGGCGCTTCCATTGTGCATGTGCAGCGACACCCGCTTGACAGTTGTTTCGCGATGTACCGGGCCCTGTTTCGCATGGGCTACCCGTTCTCCTATGACCTGGAAGACCTCGGTGAGTATTACATTGCCTACGACGCGTTGATGCGGCACTGGCGAGAGACTTTTCCCGATACGGTGCTGGACGTCTCCTACGAAGAGCTGGTCGATAACCAGGAGCGCGTGTCAAATGAAATCCTTGACCACTGCGGGCTTGCCTGGGAGGCGGCGTGTCTCGAGTTCGATCGGAATATGGCCCCTGTCGCCACGGCTAGTGCCGCACAGGTGCGAAAGCCTATCTATCGTGACGCGCTTTCGCGTTGGCGTCGATTCGAAACCCAGCTTGCGCCGCTGATTGATCGCCTGCAAGCGGCGGGCATCGTGATTTAGCGCTACTTTAAGCTGGAGATTTCCGGTTGCAGATGAGCAAGGGGCGAACTATTTCCCCTCAAGTGCGCCTAAACGTATGGGGATAAAGAAAATGTCGAATAAGCCGCTCCTTGCTCCAGCGTTTGCGATTCTTGTCGCTCTTCTGCTCGCTGCCTGTGGCGGC